>JAFZAK010000073.1 GCA_017557285.1 Muribaculaceae bacterium | reverse complement strand
TTCAAGGGAACAGGCAACATGGAGTTGCAGCTTGACCGTAAACTCTCGAACAAGCGCATCTTCCCCGCCGTCGATGTGATGGCTTCGAGCACGCGTCGCGACGACTTGCTCCTGCCCAAGGAGACCCTCAACCGCATGTGGATTATGCGACGTTTCCTCAGCGACAGAACATCGGTCGAGGCAATGGAGTTCGTCAAAGAGCGTATGGAACGAACCCGCAACAACCAGGAGTTCCTCGACACCATGCAGGATAAGTGATGGCACGCATCCTAGGCATAGACTATGGACGAAAGCGGACGGGAGTGGCAGTGACCGACCCCCTGCAGATTGTGGCAGGCGCGTTGGGCACTGTCCCCACCCATACGCTGGAACAGTTTATCACCGACTATGTGGCGCGAGAGGAGGTTGAACTAATCGTCGTGGGACAGCCTCTGCAACTCAATGGCGAACCCAGCGAGAGCATGCGCTACATCACGCCATTTGTCAACCGCCTTCGCAAGATTCTGCCAAACATCCCCGTCGTGATGTACGATGAGCGATTCACCAGCACCATCGCACATCAGGCGATGATTGACGGTGGCATGAAGAAGAGCGACCGCCGTGACAAGGCACGCGTCGACTCCATCGCAGCCACCATCATCCTCAACGACTACTTGATGTCCAGAAAAAACTCATAATTCTTAATTCTAAATTCTAAATTCTCAATTCTCCATTCTCCATTCTCCATTAGTATATGATTCTCCCCATCTATCTATATGGCCACCCGGTGCTGCGCACTGAAACGAAAGAGGTGACTCGCGATTATCCCGAACTGGACAAGCTCATCCAGAACATGAAGGAAACCATGTATGCCAGCGATGGCATAGGCATTGCTGCTCCGCAGGTCGGCAAGAGCCTGCGACTCATTTTTATTGACGTCGATGTACTCAAGGACGATATGCCCGAACTTGCCGACAAACGCTTCGTGCTGATCAATCCGGTTATTACCGTCGACGAGACATCCAAGACTGTAAGCCGCGAGGAGGGATGCCTGAGCGTACCAGGCATTCACGAGACAGTTACACGTCACGACCGCATACACGTCAAGTGGACCGACGAGAACTGGCAGGAGCACGAGGAAGACTTCGAGGGATTCCTCGCTCGCGTGTTCCAACACGAGTATGACCACCTCGAAAAGACCGTTTTCGTCGACCGAGTCTCGCCTATACGCAAGCAGCTCATCAAGGCGAAACTGATGAATATCGTCAAGGGAAAAGCTAAGTGCAGCTATCGTACTGTGTGTTATAAGCCACTAAAGAAGTAGATACAAAAAAAATAGTGAGGCACTTGTTTCACAACAAAACCTCACAAACCTTAAATCTAATACCATGAAAAACACACATGCAAATGTAAGCATTAATTCCTAATCTGCAATAGTTTGCAGTGTTTCATTAACAAATATTTTGCAAATGTTGCCAATTTTAAGGAATTTTTACATATATTGATGCATTTTATAAACAGCTACCCAGCTAAATATTGAACTACGACGTTAAACCTTTCCTTTTTCGAGTGGTCTTATTGACGTCGTTGTTGACAACAAACTGAAGTTTAACTATAAACAAACAAAGAAAAGAAAAATGAAAAAAGTCTTTTTAATGATTGCTGCTGCACTCATCAGCATGAGCGCTATGGCACAAGTACAATTCGGAGCTAAGGTTGGCTTTGACATGACTAACTTCTGGGGCGAGAATGTCCAGCACGGAATGAAGCCCGCTTACCAGGTAGGTGTATTGATGGAGGCTAAATTGGCCGACAGGTTTGCTATCGCACCTGAGGTTGTCTTCGCTGCTCAGGGCGGTCAGTTCAAGGCTGTGAAGGATGGTCTGGGAATCGACCTGTCTCAATGGGGACTGGGTGATTTGGACAAGGACGTGACCTACAACACCAACTACATCAACGTGCCCGTCATGCTCAAGTTCTATGCTACCCCTAACTTCTCGATTGACCTTGGTCCGCAAGTGGGCTTTAATGTCTACAGCAAGTATTCTGTTGAAGATGTTGACGACGCTGTTGATCTGAAGGATCACACCAAGACTGTTGACTTTGGTGTGGGTCTGGGTGCTACCTATAGCCTGACTGAGAATGCTTTTGTTCAGGCTCGTTACACCCTGGGTCTGACCAAGACCTTTGAAAATGGCGAGGCCAAGAACGGCAACATCCAAGTTGCTTTCGGCTGGAAGTTCTAAAAGGACATATACAATTAATGATTAAAAACTAAAATCGGCGGGGCCGGTGCATCTAGCACTAGCCCCGCTTTACTTATCGCTTATCGCCTTACTTCTTATAGCTTTTACAATATTGCTTTATCGCGCAGTTCAGGCAGTCGGGACGCTGAGCCTTGCACACATAGCGACCGTGTAGCAAAATCCAGTGATGCGCCTTGTAGCGCAGTTCGGCTGGGATGTGGCGCGTGAGGGCTTTCTCGACCTCCAACGGCGTCTTCCCGTTGGCAAGCCCTAGACGGTTCGCCACACGAAACACATGGGTGTCGACTGCGATGGCAGCCTTGCCAAACACCAGACCCAGCATCACATTGGCAGTCTTGCGGCCCACGCCGGGCAACTGAGTCAACTCCTCCATGGTATCGGGCACCTCACCACCGAACTTCTCCACCAGCATCGCCGACATCTGTTGCAGGTGCAGCGCCTTGCTATTGGGATAAGACACGCTCTTGACATATTGCAAGATATCATCCACGCTGGCCTGCGCCATCAACTCGGGAGTGGGGTAGGCGGCAAACAATGCCGGTGTGACCATGTTCACACGCTTGTCAGTGCATTGAGCCGACAGAATCACCGCCACCAGAATCTCAAACGCGTTGCTGTACTGCAACTCTGTCGTAGGGTTCGGCTGCGTCCGCTCAAAGTACTCCAGCACCCCCTCATATCTCTCCTTAATAGTCATGTGTTTGCAAAATTTACCCCCTCTCCCCCTGGAGAGGGGGCAAGGGGGTGAGGCCGTGTATTAGTGTGCGCTCTTGAACTCATCCAAGAACCGCACATCGTTCTCGCTGAACATGCGCAGGTCTTTCACCATATACTTCAGGTTGGTGATGCGCTCGATACCCAGACCGAAGGCGTAGCCACTGTATACTGTGCTGTCGATGCCGCTGGCCTCTAGCACGTTCGGGTCAACCATGCCGCAACCCAAAATCTCGACCCAGCCCGTGTGCTTGCAGAAACCGCAGCCTTCGCCGCCACATAGCATGCACGAAACATCCATCTCGGCACTGGGCTCGGTGAATGGGAAGTAGCTGGGACGCAGACGAATCTGGGTCTCAGGACCGTACAATTCCTGGGCAAAGTGCAGCAGCACCTGCTTCAGGTCAGCAAAGGTCACGCCTTTGTCGATATACAGACCTTCAATCTGATGGAAGAAGCAATGGGCGCGGGCAGTGATAGCCTCGTTGCGGTACACACGGCCCGGGCAGATGATGCGGATAGGGGGCTCGCGGCGCTCCATGGTGCGCACCTGCACACTGCTCGTGTGCGAGCGCAGCACGATGTTGCGCGTCACGTCATCCTTGTTCTGCTCCACAAAGAAAGTGTCCTGCATGTCGCGGGCAGGGTGGTCGGCAGCAAAGTTCAAAGCACTGAACACATGCCAGTCGTCCTCAACCTCAGGACCCTCGGCCAGGGTGAAGCCCAGGCGGGTGAAGATGTCGATGATCTGCTTGCGCACCACCGACAGCGGATGGCGTGTACCCACCTCGGCAGGAAATCCGGGACGGGTGATGTCTATCTTGTTGCTCTCTTTGGCTTGGGCCTGGAACGACTCGCGCAAAGCGTTGATGCGATCGGTGGCGAGTGTCTTGATCTCGTTCAACTTCTGACCCAGTTCACGCTTCTGGTCGGCGGGAACATCCTTAAACTCGGCAAACAGGGCGGTAATCTCGCCTTTTTTGCTCAGATATTTGATGCGCAGAGCCTCTAAAGCCTCTTCGTTCTCGGCTTTCAGCTCGGCTAGCTGGCCTTTTAAGGCCTCAATCTTTTCTAGTAACATATCGTGTCGTTTTGCTATTAGCCGACAAAGTTACTACTTTTTTCTTTACCTACCACCATCAACCCCAAACTTTCGCTGTAAAGCATAAAAAATCCCCTCAAAGGAGGGGAAAGGCAAACAAACATGTAGTTTTGTGGGCCTCAGTTTTGCTGAGGCTACTCCCACGTCATATCTCATTGTGCATTGAAATATCTACTTCAGTCCACTGGTGTTGATGTCTCCGCTGCCGCTGATGGTTTCATCATGCTGCTTGACTGAACCCGACAGGATGATTTTTCCTGAACCCGCAATCTCGCTATTGGCTTGCTCTGCCTGGAGGTTGTTGTAAGTCACTTTTCCCGATCCCGCCTCTTCGGTGTTAACCCTG
>JAFZAK010000072.1 GCA_017557285.1 Muribaculaceae bacterium | reverse complement strand
GGGGACTACAAGCGTTTGCCCAATGAGGTAGGGGGGATGGAGACAACGCCGCCTGAACAGGTTCACCGTGAGTTAAAAGACTTGCTTGCTGAGTATCATCATAATCGTACACATTCATTTGAAAGCATTCTTGACTTTCATCACCGTTTTGAATCAATTCATCCGTTTCAAGATGGGAATGGCCGCGTGGGGCGCCTCATCATGTTCAAGGAATGCCTTGCCGCCGGAATTGTGCCGTTCATTATCACTGACGACCTGAAAATGTTCTATTACCGAGGGCTGCGTGAGTGGCCTCGTGTACGAGGTTATCTGCTCGACACGTGCCTAACCGCCCAAGATCAGTTCAAAGCCCTGTTGGACCATTTTCGAATCAAGTATTAGAAAGACAATAATAAACAGTCAAAAAGACTGAGAACAAAAGCTGTAATGTTGTGTAATTTTGTGAGGGGAATGGGTGGGAGTACAACAAACAACAACGCCAACTGATGAACAGTTGGCGTTGTTTGTGGTTGTCCTACCCGGACTCGAACCAGGAAATGCGGCACCAAAAACCGTTGTGTTACCATTACACTATAGGACAATCCTGTGTCAATCTGGGGCGTTTCCCAAAATTGCGCTGCAAAATTACTGCTTTTTTCGAAAATGACAAAGAAATGCAAAAAAAAATTGCTTTTATTTTGTATTTCACTCAACTTACATTACCTTTGTGGCAACAAAACAACAAGACTATGAGCGACAAAATTCAATACTGGATTAACCAGGACGGTGAGCAGACTGGCCCGCTCACCCTTGACCAACTGGAGTTGATGACCCTGAACGAGAAGACCTATGTGTGGAGCGCTGGGTTCGAGGATTGGAAACCGATAGGCGAGGTTGAGGACTTGGCGCATCTGTTGCCAGGCGCCGCTAAGGTTCCGCCACTGACTCCCGATTCGGTTATGGACGAGCCTGTGGAACCCGCAATGGGCACCCATGTCGAGCAACCCGTGCAGGCCGCAAATCAGCCCGCCCCCCAAGCAGGTCAACCCTACCCCGAGTGTCCGCCTACCAACATGGTGTGGGCCATCATCAGCACGCTGTTGTGCTGCATCCCGTTGGGCATCGTCGCTATCTATTATTCTAATAAGGTTTCGAAGAAGTACTACGAGGGTGACATTGCCGCCGCCGAGCACTATAGCGAGGTGAGCGCCTGGTGGTGCATCGGCACCATCGTGGGTGGCCTCGCCCTGCAGCCGCTGGTGACGCTCGTACAGATGTCACTCATGGGATAAAGCGACTATCCACCTGAAATAAACACACACTATGAACAAGAAAATTTACATCCTGTTGGCGATGGCCACGATGGCATTGGCCGCAACGGCGCAGCAGACCGACGAGGAGCTCAAGGAACAACGCTTTATTGAGCGCGAGGCTTACAACACTGCGCGCAGTCTGAACACCATCGACGCTTGGGAGATATTCCTCAACAACTACCCCGAGTCCTACTACGTCGAGCAGGCCCGCAAAATGCGCGACGCTGCCATCGTGCGCAAGTACTGCAACGAGAAGACCACCCTGGCGCAACTCACCGAGTACATCGACGAGAACGCGGCACAGGAGCCGCGCATCCGCACATTCTATGCCAACTTGGTGAACAACCCCACGCACAGCTACCGTTTTGAGCACATGGATGTGGGCTTCAATGGATGCACGGGGCGGGTTGACGAGCACATCACCTTTGCCGACGGCAGCAAGCCACGCGACTGCTACTTCATCTTCGACGAAAAGGGGCTGCTGGTCAAGTCGTCCATCATGGGCACGCGCCCCAAACCCGTCGTTACCACCTATTCTTATAATTACGACAACCTGCACGGCTATGCCCTCAAGCAGATGAACCGCGCAGGGGCGAAGAGCGACTTCGAGGTGTTCTATGATGACAACGACAAACTTGAGATCCTCTCGAGCCACAACGGGCAGAAATGGGTGCTGACCTACAATGACCACGGTGCTATCTCCAAGGTCGTGATTACTGACGGGGCGACTCGCCGCACGCTGGTTTACAACGATGGTTACATCATCCGTGAGGAGACTGGCGGCAAGGCATTGCGTTATCTCTACGACTATGACAGTGCCACTTTCAAGAAATACCTTATCGGCATCAACGAGGTGGACCGTGAGACCCCGGGCGGCGAGCGCAAGTTCGACTACGAGATCGACATGAAGGGTCGCATCACCCGTTGCACCATCACTCAGGACGGCAAAGCCGTCATGACCCTCACCCGCACCTACAGCAACTGACGAGAGTTTTTTGACAACAAGAGAACCCGCCCAGCAGAAGAATGCTAGGCGGGTTCTCGCTTCTCGGTTTTTGTCTCTGGTTTAGAACTTGTAGTCAATGCCAATACCAAATACCTTGTTGGTACGGCTGTATACGTCCTTACCCGGCAGGCTGGAACTGATGCCCATGTAGCCACCTTCTTCTGCGGGCATGTTCTTGGTGTAGTCCTTGTAGGTTGTCCAGAAATAACCCAGGTTGATGCGGATCTTCTCAGTGACGTTGATTGCGCCACCGAAGCCCAGCGAGTAGCTGTCGCACGAGAATGCGGTGTGCGTCTGATAGCCGTCGCTCAGGCCGTAGTCGGTATTCTGGAAGCCGCCGCTGATGGTGAACATCTTGTTGATGTCCCACTCCAGTCCAGCAAGCACCTCATGTGTGCCATGACGCAGCGCCTTCTGCTTGTCGCCAGCCATCTCGGCATGTTTGTCATCATAGTAGTGGTACTCGACGGCTGCACGCAGCTTGTCGGGGATAATCTCATAACCTGCGGCAACATAGAGCACGCTGGGCAGGTCGTTGGGCGTGTTCACGCCATCCTTGTAACTATCGAGTGCGCTTTCAAACGCAGCGGGTTCAGCAAGCAGTTCCTTCGTGTCGTTCTCGATATTGAGATTAGTCTTGAACTCATACTTGGCGGCAAGCGTCAACGGACCAGTCTTGTAGTTAACACCCAGGATGGGGGTTATACCCCAACCGGTCTGGTTGCAGTCAAGGGCAATGTTGGCCATCTCGCCATTCTCGTTGACCATTCCACTCAATGTCGGGGCAAGGGCAGGATATGCAGTAGCAACTTGCTGGACAGTCTGGAGCACCTCGGGCTTGGGTTGCACCTTGACAAAGCCATTGTAGTTGCCGTCGAAGTAGTTCAGGCGAAAGCCTGCGAATGCGCTCCAGTGCTGGTTGAATTGATAAGCTGCACCCAGTTGGAAACCGTAGATATACTGGCGTCCTTTCATTGCCGAGTTGATTTCATACTTGTCAGCAGTGAGCGGCAACAGACCTGCCACGCGCGGGTCAGCAGCAATCAGGGGTTGCAAAGCAGGGTTTTGTGCCAAAGCAGCTGTCTGACTATAGATTCCAGCCATGATACCTGCATCAAAGACAGGCAGACCATTGGTAAACGAGCACTTGCCGCCACCACCGGTGAAACCGAAAAAGGCTGAGTAAGCCCATTTGCCACGCTTGTAGGCAGCATACAGGCTAGGAATGACGGGAGCGGACGCCGTACCCTTGTAGAGTTTGGTGTGATCCTCGGTGGGGAACAGCGGGAAGGTTGCCAGTACATCGCGTTTTTGTGAGGCGCTCTGGATGTTCAGAGACAGCGTCCAGCCCTCGTGGTCAAGAAATGCTGTACCGGCGGGATTGGTGAACACACCGTCAATCTCGTTGGTGGCACCGCGTGCCATCATGCGTTGCCATGCGATACTCTGGTTCGTGTTGTGGAGAAGGCCACCTGCCCAAGAGGCAGTGGCGATAGTGGCTAATGCCAAAAACGTGTAAATCTTTTTCATATCTATTTAGTCTAATTTCGTTCTGGGCAGCGAAATTACTCCAAATAGAGAAGATGGGGCAGTAAAAAACGAAAAAAAAGACCAAAACGGCCTTTTATTGAAAATTGTTACAAAAATTAACACGCGAAAACGTTAACAAGTACTAAAACATCGTGCTGACAGGCTAGTAGACTAAAAGACAAACAAGCGCAACAGCCAGTAGCTGAACATACCTGCCAGGTAGCCCACGAAGGCAATCCAGGTGATGTTTTTCAGGTACCAACCGAAACTGATGCGCTCAAATCCCATCACCACCACACCGGCTGCACTGCCGATAATCAGCATCGACCCGCCAACACCGGCGCAGTAGGCCAACAACTGCCAGAAGATGCCGTCAACAGCCATGTCGCCCGTCGGAGCGATAGGATACATGCCCATACAGCCTGCCACCAACGGCACGTTATCGACGATACTTGAGATAACGCCAATCATGCCGGTGACAATGTAGTGGTTGCCGCCCGACACTTTATTGAGCCACTGGCCCAAGTCATCGAGGACGCCCGTCTCCTCCAAGCATGCCACAGCCATGAGGATGCCCAGGAAGAACATGATGGTGCTCATGTCGATGCGCCCCAGCAGCTTGCTCACACGTTTCTTGATGCCTTCCTTGTGGCGGTTCCGCTTTTTACCGTAGAACAGCTCGGTGGCGAGCCATACTAAACTCAATGCCAGCAAAATGCCCACAAACGGTGGCAACCCTGTCATACTATGGAAAATGGGAACGAAAATCAGTCCACCCACGCCCAGGAAGAACACGATGTGCCGTTCATGAGTCGTGAGTTCGTCGACAACTACTTCGGACTTACTGTCAGGCATCGCCAGACTGCCCTTTAGTTTGCGCTGCAAGAGCAACGCAGGAACGACCATCGCCACCAGCGACGGGATGAACAGCTCGGTGATGACGCCACTGGCACTCACTGTGCCCTGATTCCACAACATGATGGTGGTCACGTCGCCAATGGGTGAGAAGGCTCCGCCAGCATTGGCGGCAATGACAATCAATGCGGCATAGATCAAGCGGTCCTTGTGGTCATAAACAAGTTTGCGCAAGAGCATCACCATCACGATGCTCGTGGTCAAGTTATCCAGGATGGCACTGAGAATAAAGGTGAGGAACGCCAGTCGCCATAACAGAGTGTGCTTGTTGTTGGTGCGCAAGGGGTCGCGCACAAAATTGAAGCCCCCGTTCTGATCCACCACCTCGACAATCGCCATCGCGCCCATCAGGAAGAAGATGGTGGTGGCGGTCTCGCCCAAGTGGCGCTCCATCAATTCGCTCACATGCGACATCAGGTCACCGGGTGCCACACCGGGCAGGTACTGACCCGGGTCTAACGTGAAGATGGTCCAGCACACCACAAACATCAACAAGGCAATCGCCGCCTTGTTGACGCGCGTGAAGCTCTCGAGCGTAATGGCCATGTAGCCCAGCAAGAAAGCTATGATGATGGCTATGGTAATCGATGACATAGAATGTCGTGACTAGTTTTCAAGGTGCAAAGGTACTATTTTCTCCCGAAAGCTAAACAAGATATTTGGCCATTTTTTTTGATTTTTGGCATGATTCTTGCACAGTTTTCAGATAATGCCTACCTTTACACGCTCAAACAAAAATATTAACGAAAAAAATAGGAAAAAATTATGAAGAAAGGATGTTTGATTGCATTAGTCGTCGCGATAGCTCTCGGCTTTGCACTGTATGGATGGGTCAAGGGCACCTACAATGGCTTAGTCAAGTCGCAAGAGAACGTTGAGGCCGCCTGGGCCCAAGTTGAGAATGTATACCAACGTCGTGCCGACCTTATCCCCAACCTGGTAGAGACGGTCAAGGGCTACGCCAAGCATGAGCAAGAGACCCTCGAAGGAGTCATTAATGCCCGCGCCAAAGCCACGTCAGTGCAGGTCGATGCCAGCAATCTCGACGAGGCCCAGATGAAGAAGTTCCAAGAGGCCCAGGGCGAACTCACGCAGGCATTGAGCCGACTCATCGCCGTGAGCGAGAACTATCCCGACCTGAAGGCGAACCAGAACTTCCTGGAGTTGCAGTCGCAGCTGGAGGGCACTGAGAACCGCATCACTGTCGAGCGGCAGAAGTTCAACGACACCGCTCGTGCCTACAACACCGAAATCCGCACGTTCCCGACCAATATCCTGGCTGGCATCTTCAACTTCGACCGCAAGCCCTACTTCGAGGCCGAGGCCGGAGCCGACAAGGCCCCGAAAGTGTCGTTTGACTGACAATGCCACTTGAAGATTTCATACCACTAGAGGGTCAGCGGCGCATAGCCCAAGCCATCACCGAGGCTGAACGACGGACCTCGGGCGAGATTTGCGTCCATGTCACGCCACACTGCTTGGGTGAGACATTGCCTCAGGCCGAGGCGGTGTTCAACGCCAAGGGACTTTTCCGCACCCGGAGGCGCAACGCCGTGCTCGTATACATCGCCTATCGTGACCGCAAAGTCGCCATCTTGGGTGACGAGGGCATCAATCGACAAGTGTCCGAAGGCTTCTGGGACGAGGCGTTGCAGCTGCTTACCTACCACCTGAAGCGTCACAGCCCCGTCGAGGGCATTTGTGCGGCGGTGGCGCTCATCGGCGACCAACTCAAAGACATCTTCCCGGCCGACCGCGACGACATCAACGAACTGAGCAATGAAGTGTCCTATGAAGACTAACCGTATTCGACTGATTGCATTGGGGATGGCATGGCTGGTGTGCCTCGTCGCGCTGGCCGGTGTGCCCAAACGCCCCAATCCGCCCAAGTTGGTCAACGACTTGGCGAATGTGTTGGTCAATGACGCGGTGCTCGAGGATACGCTTGAAAGCTTTGCCCACCACACCAGCAACCAGATCTGTGTGGTTACCCTCAACGACCTGGAGGGCTACGAACCCTCCGAGATGGCCTATAGAATCGGTCAAGAATGGGGCGTGGGTGACCAGCGCTTCAACAATGGCGTGGTGTTGCTCATCAAACCCAAGACAGCGACCAGCAACGGACAGGTGTTCATCGCCACAGGCTATGGCGTGGAGGGTGTTCTGCCCGATGCGATGTGTCGCCGCATCATCGAGAACAAACTCATTCCCGCCTTCCGCAACAACGACTATGAGGCAGGCGTGTGGAATGCTTTGGCGGTGATGATGCCCATCCTCAAAGGCGAATATGATGCCGAGGAGTTAATGGAAGAGGAAGACGAAGAAATGAGCACCACCGAATTGGTTGTCACCATCATCCTCTTGATATTGATCATCATGTGGATTCGGTCGAAAGCTGACGGCTTTGGTGGTGGCGGTGGTGGTTTCAGCACCGGCACGTGGGGCGGCTCATTCGGCTCCGGCGGCCACAGTAGCGGTTGGAGCGGCGGTGGCAGTAGCTGGGGCGGCTTTGGTGGTGGCTCGTTCGGCGGTGGAGGCGCTGGCGGCTCGTGGTGATGCGGCGCTGGCTGATATATGGCTGTGCAGTGTTGCTGGGGGTGATGGCGGGCGTGGTCTACTTCACGTTTGACCCCGCGCAGGCGGCTTATTTCCCTCGTTGCACCTTCCTCACGCTCACGGGCTACCAATGCCCAGGCTGTGGCTCTCAGCGTGCCCTGCACGCCTTGTTGCACGGCGACATCGTCGCGGCATGGCATCACAATGCCGCGTTGTTGGTAGCCATACCCGTGGTGCTGATCTACCTCGTCGGCGAACTCAAGCGCACATCCTGGCCACGCTTTTACCGCGCCATCAGCCATCCTGTCATCATCTGCACCCTCCTCGCCGCCATCATCCTCTGGTGGATCGGCCGCAACATCTGGTAACTGGCTAGCGGGCATTTGATGAAGACATACAAGTCCTCCCCTTTTTGTTTCATTTTTCCTCCGTACCCACACATAAATTATAAAAAAATCCAGCAGGCCGCGAAGACAAAAACTGTATAGGAGAAGTTTATCCACTTATCGTAAACTTCTCCTTGTTGTTGCATAGTATATATTTGGCTGAATCATTTCATAGCGGGGTATTGTGTTAATGTTGTGTAATTTTGTGAGGGGAATGGGCGGGGTGGCGAAAAAAGCATTATCTTTGCAAGTTATCTCGTAAAACAACGATCGCTATGAAAAGATTGTTCTTAGCATTTATCCTGTTGGCTGTCAGCGCCGCAGTTGTTTGGGCCGAAGACGGTGCCCAGGCGACGTTCAAGACGCGTGTGCATGACTTTGGCGTGATCAAGGAGGAAGGCGGCCCTGTGAGCGTGGATTTTGAGTTCACCAACACGGGCAAGAAGCCTCTGCTCATCGTTGATGCCACCGCGTCGTGCGGCTGTACGCGCCCC
Source organism: Muribaculaceae bacterium (assembly GCA_017557285.1). GTDB lineage: Bacteria > Bacteroidota > Bacteroidia > Bacteroidales > Muribaculaceae > Sodaliphilus. The sequence continues at coordinate 2,031 of JAFZAK010000072.1, read as the reverse complement.
GAATATCCCACCAAGCCCATTAAACCCGGGAAGAAAGGAAAAATCAAAGTGACCTATAGCCCATTGGGGCGTCCGGGCGCTTTCCGCAAGACGGTGAAGGTGCGCACCAACGCCAGCGACCAGCGTGTGAACCTGATCATTGAGGGTACCGTTCAACCTGCCAAGAAAAAATGATCATTAGGCGACACATAGCACTATTGTTTCTGGCATGTGCAACGCTCTTGAGTTATGCCCAAGGCGAGGTGCATTGGTTGGAGATGGAGCATGACTTCGGCACCATCCACGAGGAGGACGGGAAGGTGACCTGCTCGATGCGTATGGTCAACACGGGCGACAGTGCACTGCTCATCACGCATGTGCGCACGTCGTGTGGCTGCACTGCCAGCGACTATGACAAGAGTCCCATCGCTCCGGGCGACACCACGAGCATCCGCATCACCTATGACCCGGCGGCTCGTCCTGGCGAGTTTGTCAAGAACGTGTTTGTCTACACCAATGGCACGCCCCGCCGCTCGAGCCTGGAAATCCACGGCAAGGTCATCGCGCAGGCTGAGACCCTGTCGGAGTTCTACCCTGTCGCTGTCGGGGCTCTGCGCCTGACCAACGCGAGCGTTCCATTGGGCGAGTTGACCAAGGGGCGCAAGCGCTCTTCCTACCTCACCACGCTGAATTCGTCGACGACTGACACCCTGTTGGTGAGCGTGTTAGGCAGCACGACACACCTCAAGGCTGCCGCTGCGCCCGACACCCTGCCTCCTGGCACGGTAGGTGCTGTCACGGTGTTCTTCGATTCGAATACCGCGCCACTGTGGGGCCTGAACATCGACACGTTGACAGTGATCAGTGAGGCCTTGCATCCCAGCCCGACCGCCCTTGCAGGCATGACGCAGGTGCAGGTGATGGCGCAGGTGCTCGACGACTTCTCGCAGTTGAGCGAGAAAGCACGCCAGCAGGCTCCCGTCATCGAGGTGAGCACCGACAAACTGATGTTCTCCGCACAAGAGCCCACCGCAACATTCACTGTGACCAACACCGGCAAGCAGACACTGGAGCTGCGTCGGTTGTGGACAGCCGAGCCGGGGGTTACCATCGCATGCGACCGCACGAAGGTCAAGCGCGGCAAGAGCGCCACGGTGACCGTGACTGTCGACCCATCGCAACTGGGAAAGACGCTGCTCAACGGCCGCCTGACCATCGTGAGCAATGCCCCCGCACTGCAGTCGACGCATGTGAGGCTGGTGGGAGAATTCTGATTCAATGCACAATGCACAATGCATAATGAATAATTGCAGCCATTCTGTAATATTTTATTGAACTAATGACTGATAAAGATAACGCAACACAGATGCAGCATCCAGAGAACGATGCGCAGTATACTGGCCTTCAAGTGAATGCCGGCGTGGAGCAGCCACCCATCGTGAGTCCTTACATCAAGAATCGCAAGCGCCGTAAGCAACTGAGCGTAAGCGACTATGTGGAGGGTATCCGCAAAGGCGACAAGGCCGTACTGGGCCAGGCGGTGACGCTGGTCGAGAGCTTGAGGCCCGAGCATCAGGTGATTGCACAGGAAGTGATAGAGAAATGCCTGCCCTTTACCGGCAATAGCCGCCGCATCGGTATCACCGGTGTGCCTGGCGCAGGCAAGTCGACGAGCATCGATGTGTTTGGCATGCACGTGCTGCAGCAGGGCGGCAAGCTCGCCGTCCTCGCCATCGACCCCAGCAGCGAGCGCAGCAAGGGATCCATCCTGGGCGACAAGACGCGCATGGAGAAGCTCTCGGTGCAGCCCGACGCGTTTATCCGCCCTTCCCCCTCGGCGGGTTCGCTAGGCGGTGTTGCGCGCAAGACACGCGAGACCATCGTGCTGTGCGAGGCTGCGGGCTATGACAACATCTTTGTCGAGACTGTCGGTGTGGGCCAGAGCGAGATTGCCGTTCACTCGATGGTTGACTTCTTCCTGCTTATCCAAATAGCCGGTGCTGGCGACGAGCTGCAGGGCATCAAGCGCGGCATCATGGAGATGGCCGACGG
>JAFZAK010000071.1 GCA_017557285.1 Muribaculaceae bacterium | reverse complement strand
CTGATACCTGATGCCTGATACCTGATACCTGATGCCTGACACCTTACCCCTAGTCTTGCCACTGGTAGTCGAGGATGGAGGGGTTGAAGGTGACGCGTCGGGTGGTGAATAGGCGATCCATGGCATCGGTTTTAAGGATGTCCTGGGTTGTGCCTTGAATGACCTGACGGTCACGGGTAATGAGCCAAAGGTCGTCGGCAAGCATGAGTGATTGCGAAACGTCGTGGCTGGAGAGAAGCACTGCCTTGCCTCGGTCGTGTGCCAATGAGTGCAGCAGTTGCATCGCCTCGATGCGGCTGGCCACATCTAGGAATGCTGTGGGTTCATCTAGGATGATGATGGGAGTCTGCTGTGCCAAAGCGCGTGCAATCATGGCTTTCTGGCGTTCGCCATCGCTGAGGTCGGCTACATAACTGGCAGCCTTGTGTGTGATGCCCACATCATCAATCGCCTGTGCTACAATCTGATGATCATCTTCACTGAGTCGTCCCAAGAAGCCCGTATGCGGCTGTCGCCCCAATGCTACTAGTTCGGTGACGGTGAGCCCCCCCACTGCGATGCGATCGGTGGAAACGAGTCCAATGAGGCGCGAGCGGTCACGTTGGGTAATGTCGTTTACGTTCTTTCCGTTGATTTCGATGGTTCCCGACAAGGGTTGCGCAGCGCAAGTGAGCGCACGCAGCAGTGTCGATTTTCCGGCACCGTTCTGTCCCAACAGAGCGATGAGGCGGCCTTCCTGCATGTTGAGGTTCAGGTCGTTGAGCAACGGGGTGACACGCTTGCCTTGCGTGTAGCCGACGGTGAGGTTATGTGTGGTGAGCATCACTTGAGAATTGTGAATTGAGAATTGAGAATTATTTTCGGCGACGAGGTCGCCGAACACGCCGAAGAGAACTCAACACGCCAAAGAATCTAGTTAAAGTAATGTATTTTGCGGCGGTTGAGGATGATGTAAAGGATGATGGGAACGCCGATGATGGGTGTGATGGCGTTGATGGGGATGACCCCATGGCGGCCATTGACACTGATGAGGGTACACAGCAGCGCAACATCGGCCCCGGCAACGACGGTCACGGGAATGAGGCGTGTGTGGTTGCTCGTGGCGAGCATCAATCGTGCTATGTGCGGCACCACGAGTCCCAAGAAACCGATGGGTCCGCAGAATGCTGTAACCACGGCAGTCAGCACGCCCGTGATGAGCAGCAATTGCCATCGCACCCGATGTGTGTTCACACCCAAATTCTCGGCATAACGAGTGCCGAGGAGCAAGGCATTGAGCGGCTTCACCATGAGCCATGCCCCCACAAGCGAAAGCAAAATGAGAACAACGTACACCGGTAACTGGTCGAGCCCTACGCCCGAGAAGTTACCGAATCCCCACGCCACATAGTTGTGAACGCCCTCCTCGCTCGCCACCGAGTTGAGCAGGGAGATGATGCTCGAAGCGAGGTAGCTGACTAGCACGCCAATGATGAGCAACATCGTGCTTGAGCGCACCAACGACGAGAAGACGATGAGAATCGCCAGCACCGCACCCGCACCCAGCAAGGCGCCGAGTAAAGTGGCGATATAACTACCTACCGTCTGTCCAAAGACCGAGCCGATGGTACCACCCATAGCCAGCATGATAATAGCCACGCCCAGTCCCGCTCCCGTCGACACGCCCAAGATGGAGGGTCCTGCCAACGGGTTGTTGAAGGTGGTCTGCAGCAGCAATCCCGCAACAGCAAGGGCCGCCCCAGCGAGTGCCGCTGTGACAATCATCGGCAGTCGCGAATTAAGCACAATGATTTCCCATGCATGGTTCTCACTGCCTCGCCCCAGAATAATGTCCATCACGCGTGCCGCCGGTATGTCGACAGAGCCAAAGAGCAGACATGCCACAGCCAACAGCACGAGTGCCACCAGCAGTACAATCAATGTGATGCCATAGCGATGTCTCATTGCGCCAAAGGTTTAAAGAAGATCAACTTATCAAGGTTGCCATTGAACAAGTTATAATACTCCATCAGCAGGATGTCGGGATGGAAGGGGAATCGCTCGTAGAACCTTGTGACATTGGTGTCGCATGCATATACCTTGTGCTGCTTGTATGCCACAAACTGGTCGTTGAGGCTGTAAGCACCCTTGAGGTCGGCATAAGTGTGTATGTTAAACGACTTGATGAGCCACACATCGGCATCATGCGCCTCGGCAAGCACCTGATTGAAGTCAAGGTTCAGCGAACCCGTACTCTTGTTATCTGCCCAAGGGTGAATGCCTCCGGCATCCTGAATGAGTCGCGCCATATAACTGTTCCCTCCAGGTACGTTCCACACGCCACTGATGACCATCTCGGTAAGCACCTTGGGGTGAGCGCCAGTCTGAGCAACCTTGCCTTTCAGCTCGTTGTAAGCCTTTTCAACAGCCGCATAAAGACTGTCGGCGCGATCGCGCTGCCCCAAGAGTTCACCATAGAATTTTACCCACTCGGCTCTTCCCAGCGGCGTCGTCTCCATGTAGTCGGCGCACTCTATGATGGGGATGTCCAAAGTTGTGATTTGCCCATAGGCCGCATCCTGATAGGGTGAGAGCAAGATGCCATCTGGTTGCATCTCAATGACGCGTTCGATGGTTGGCGCCATCGATGAGCCACAGTCGGCCAGCCGCCCCGCCTTGACTGCTTCCTGCACTTCGGGGTCGGTGAAGAACTGTGCGTCGCACACACCCTTGAGTGCATCGACAGCACCCAGTTCTCTCATCATCGCGGTGTGCACACCACTATAGACCAAGGCACTGCGCAAGGGTGTGCGCACGACTGTCCCTTCTGGGAGATTGGTGGGCAACTGCGACTCGGCTGGCACGAGCACATAGCGATGCAACACTCCCCCGCTCTTCCATGGGTCGAGAATGGTGACAAGGGTATAATCATCTGCTCGCTCCATGACAAGCAGCTGCGCTTGCGTGATAACAGAATCATTACTGACCGCTTGGTTCTCAGCAAGATTGCCTCGACAAGCGGCCATCAATACTATCAGAATTATGAAAAATAGAACTCTCGTTTTCATATGCATTTAGAAAGTGAGATTGATATTGAACCCTAGATGGGAGTTGGGGCCGGGGATAGTGACTGGCGTCATCAACACATTTCGGTTCTTGCACGGGTTTCCTGCAAAGAGCGAAACGAACTCGTTAAGTGGATCAACAATCCAAGCCACGAGATGACCGAAGAACCATGAGCCGCACAAGTGATAGTCGTTTGCCACGATGACACGCTTGATGTGGTAGAAGCACTCTCCCATCATCATGCCTGCAAGCGGGGTAATGAACAAGTCCTGGACCGAAGGCACCTCGTTGAAGGTCTCGATGCCATACTCCCACAACATGGACGAGATGAATGTGCAGTATGCCAAAGAGCCCAGCACATTAAACCCGCACGACCGAGCGCCCATATAGTAAACCGCTCCGCCATAGGGGTGCAGGACATAGTTAAAGATTGGGTTATCTTTGTCCCAAACGGGGCCTCGTTCAGCATGGTATCGCCATCGCTCGAAGAGTCCCATATGTCGCAGTTCCTTTTTGTTCCATGCAGTGGCATCCTCGGGAAGCGTCTCGAGCACATAGAGTGTTGCGAGTCCAGCCAGCGCGAATACGGTGGTATTCTGGGTCAATCTGCGCCAGTTTTCCATGCGTCGTGTTGGCGAGTATGGCAAGTCATAAAGCGTGCGTGGTTCTTCGACGGTCTGCACCCATGCAATCGTGTCGAGTGCGAGGGTGTCGGTGGCAGCGATGGTGTCGGTCAGTTCATAAGCATGGCTTGGCAATATAGACAGCGCAATGAGCAATATGTGAACGAGTGGTTTCATTACTAGGTCGCAAAGGTAGGAAAAAAATTTCATTTGCCAGTTTTTTTACGAGACTTTGTCTCGCATTACAGGGACATTTGGAAAAAAAGTAGTATCTTTGTGGCCACAAATAGAGAGGAAATTAATAAATATGGAAAAAGTTGTAAGTGGAATCCGTCCCACAGGTAACCTGCACCTGGGGAATTACTTCGGCGCAGTGCGCAGTTTTGTTGCGATGCAGGACAAGTATCAATGCATGTTTTTCATTGCCGACTGGCACTCGCTGACCACGCATCCCAAGCCTGAAGACATCCAACAAAGCGCTCGCACGATTCTCGCCGAGTACCTCGCCTGCGGTCTGGACCCGAAAAAGGCCCCAATCTATGTGCAGAGCGACGTTCGTGAGACCATCGAACTGTACCTTTATCTGAATATGAACATGTATCTGGGCGAGTTGGAGCGTGTGACCACGTTCAAGGAGAAAGCCCGCCAGCAGCCCGACAACGTGAATGCCGGCCTGCTGACCTACCCCACCCTGATGGCAGCCGACATTCTTCAGCACCGCGCAAACTGGGTGCCCGTAGGCAAGGACCAGGAGCAGAACATGGAGATGGCACGCAAGTGTGCCCGTCGTTTCAATAATATATATGGTGTGGAGTTTTTCCCTGAGCCCCAGAACTTTTATTTCAGCGACCAAGCAGTGAAGATACCCGGCCTTGACGGCAGCGGCAAGATGGGCAAGAGCGAAGGCAACTGCATCTATCTGCGCGATGACGACAAGACCATCACCAAGAAGGTGATGCGCGCTGTGACCGACAATGGCCCGCAAGAGCCCAACAGCCAGCGTCCCGACGTGATTGAGAACCTGTTCACCTTCCTGCGCATCGTGAGTACGCCCGACACCTACCAATACTTTGATGAAAAGTGGAACGACTGCACACTGCGTTATGGCGACCTAAAGAAGCAAATTGCCGCCGACCTAGTAGCTGTGGTTGCACCTATCCGTGAGAAGATTGAGTATTACAGCGCAAACACCGAGTTACTAGACCAGATTGCCCGTGAGGGTGCTGAGGTGGCTCGCGAGAGCGCCCGCTCCACGCTCGACGAGGTGCGTCGCATCATCGGCTTCCGCGTGTAAGGCCTTATCGACAAAAACAATAAACCGCGAATTTCGCGATAATACCAAGCCTAGGGTATTTAGCGAAATTCGCGGTTTACTTTATAAGTTCCGCCTTATTTTACTTTGCGGATGGTGACATTGGTGCGGGCATGGAAGCCATAGTTGTCGCCCTTGGGCAGAAGGAAGTCAATCTTCATGCGCAGGCGCGGTCCCATCTTGTCTTTGACGACCCATTTACCGTTGAGTTTGGGTACGCGTTCGCAGGTGACCTCGATAGTGTCACCCATGCGGAATCCCTTATTGAACATGTCGTGTGACAATGCCACCCAACGAATCTCATAATTCCTGAGCTTGTTGTTGTCAATGCGCTCTCCACTGGCGGTCACCCAGCCAGCTCCCCCCATTCCCGGGTGGTACTTCGTCGCGCTCAAAGTGTAAGTTTGGCTCATCACCGTCAGAGCCATCACAGCCATGGCGGCAAAACAAATTTTTCTTATCATAATCAATCATTGGTTGGTTTGTGCGCCGCAAAGGTATGAAAAAGAAACGAAACAGACAAATTTGCTAGCAATTTGCCTGTTTCGTTAGTCTTTTGCAGATAAGTACTACTTGTCCTTGCGAGCGCGGAGGCTAGCGAAGATGAGGAAGCAAATAATGGCTGCGTACATGAACAAACCCAAGATGTTCTGTGCACTCTCAGACATGTTGTTGTTGAACTTGACGCCGAAGAACAGCAGCGCTGCACTGACGACACCCATCAAAGCACCACCAGCGATAAATCCGCTGGCGAGCAGCGTGCCACGCTCGTTGCGCTCCTTGTTGACTTCCTCGTTCTTGCTGCGTGTGCTGACGAACCAACTCACGATACCACCGATGAGCAGCGGCGCATTGAGCTGCAAGGGGATGAACATACCCAGCGAGAAGGGCAAAGCCGGCACTTTAAGCCAGTTGAGCAACAGTGCCAGGATGGCTCCGACAGCATAGAGAATCCAGGGGGTGTCTCCACCCATCATCAAGGGATCGATGACGGCTGCCATGGCATTAGCCTGGGGTGCCACCAAGGCGTTGTCGCCCACGAAGCCGTAGGTCTTGTTCAGGATAATCATCACACCGCCCACAGTGGCTGCGCTGAGCAAGGTGCCCACGCCTTTCCAAATCTCCTGTTTTGCGGGTGTCGTACCCAGCCAGTATCCCACCTTGAGGTCGGTGACCATGCCACCCGCCATCGACAGTGCCGTACAAACCACACCACCAATGACCATCGATGCCACAATACCGCGTGCACCATTCAGTCCGACAGCGACAAAGATGCCACTGGCGATAATCAGAGTCATCAGCGTCATACCGCTCACGGGGTTGCTACCCACGATGGCGATAGCGTTTGCCGCAACTGTGGTGAACAAGAAAGCGATAACAACAACCACGACGAAGGCCACCAAGGCCTGCATCAGGTTGTGAATCACACCGATGTAGAAGAAAATAAAGGTCACTAACAATGCGGCTGCCAGAGCGAACACCAAAACTTTCATGGGGATATCGCGCTGTGTGCGCTCGACCTTGCTCTCATCCTCGGCATTTCCACTAAAAGCCTTACCAGCCAATCCGGCAGCACTCTTGATGACACTCCACGACTTGATGATACCGATGATACCGCTCATGGCGATGCCACCAATACCGATGTATCGTGCATAGTTCTTAAAGATGTCATCAGCAGGCAAGGAAGCCATATCGGCACCGTAAGCGCCGAACAGAGGCACGATAATCCACCAAATGAACGCGCTACCAGCAAAGATAATGAATGCGTAACGCAAACCGATGATGTAACCCAGACCCAAGACAGCTGCTCCCGTGTTGACCTTGAAAAGCATCTTGGTGTTGTCGGCAAAGGTCTGCAATGCCGGGATAGCGGTTGTGCAGAGGACTTCTTTCCACCATCCGAATGTACTGACGCAGAAGTCATAAAGTCCACCCACGAGTCCGGCAATGAGCAGCGGCTTGGCCTGCGCGCCACCCTTCTGACCGCTGATGAGCACCTGTGTGGTGGCAGTAGCCTCGGGGAAGGGGAACTCGCCATGCTTCTCGCTGACGAAGTACTTGCGGAAGGGGATAAAGAACAAGAGACCCAGCAATCCACCCAGCACCGAACTGAGGAAGACCTCCAGGAAGTTCACGGTGATTTCGGGATACTTGGCCTGCAGGATGTAGAGTGCCGGCAGGGTGAAAATCGAACCCGCCACGACAAGTCCACTGGAAGCGCCAATCGACTGGATGAGCACATTCTCGCCCAGCGAATCTTTGCGCTTGGTCACTCCTGCGATACCCGCTGCGATGATGGCAATGGGGATAGCGGCCTCAAAGACCTGACCCACCTTCAGTCCCAGATAGGCTGCTGCAGCGCTGAAAATGACTGCCATAATCAGACCCAGCGACACCGAATAGGGAGTGATCTCGGGATAGTTTCTCTCGGGGCGGAGTACAGGGATGTACTTCTCACCCTCTTTCAAAGGACGGAACGCGTTGTCGGGCAACGACATCTCGTCCTTGACTTGTTTGGTTAATTCTTCGCTCATTGACTATATAGTTTTAAGTTATTATTTACTAGAGGCACTAGAAATACTAGACAAATAATTTGCAAAAATACGAAAACAAGTGAAGATGACAAAAAGAATTCTTAAAAATATAGTGCCGATGATATGAGATTGAGAAAAAAAGGCTACTTTTGTCCCAAACAAAATGAGCCTAAATGAAAAAAGCACTATTCTCAATCTTGCTCGTCGTGTCGTGCCTGACAGGTTTGGCACAAGAGTCGATTCGCCCCGTCTTGACGGGTGATTATCCTGACCCTTCGGTCTTGCGTGATGGCAATAACTACTACATGATTCACTCCACATTCCAGTATCGGCCCGGTTTCCTCATCTGGCACTCGACCGACCTGGTTCATTGGGAGCCTTTCAGTCGTGTCCTTCCTGCGACCACAGGCGATGTGTGGGCTCCTGATCTGACCAAGTGCAACGGAAAGTATTACATCTACTACCCTGCCAACGGAACCAACTATGTGATGTGGGCCGATAACATCCGTGGACCTTGGAGCGAGCCCATAGACCTGCACCTGCAAGGCATTGACCCCGGTCATGTACAGGGCGGTGACGGCAGCCGTTGGTTACATACTTCGGATGGCAATGTCGTCCGTCTGAGCGATGACGGTCTGCGTGCCGTCGGCGAACAGCAGCATGTCTATGATGGCTGGAAATACCCTGACTCGTGGCAGACCGAGTGCTTCTGCCTAGAGAGTCCCAAACTGACTTATCACGACGGTTGGTACTATCTTACCAGCGCTGAGGGTGGCACCGCCGGCCCGGCGACGAGCCACATGGTGGTCACTGCCCGCTCGAAATCCCCCACAGGTCCGTGGGAGAACTCGCCTTTCAACCCTATTGTGCACACGCAGAGTGCCGACGAGTTGTGGTGGTCTCGCGGCCATGGCACGCTCGTCGAGGGCCCCGATCATCAGTGGTGGGTGCTCTACCACGGCTACCGCAAAGGCTACCACACGCTGGGTCGCCAAACCTTGATGGAACCCATCGAATGGACCGCTGACGGATGGTTAAAAGCATCAACCCATGCGTCCCCGCTTCCCCCCACTCCACATCCCGACTTGTCTGACCCATTCACTTCCAAGCAATTGGGTTGGCAATGGACCTTCTGGAAAGAGTATCCCACCGAAGCCTTGCACTGGAACCGGCACGGTTTGTCAATAAATGGCAAGGGCAACGACATTACTGATGGCCGATTGATGTTGACCATCCCGATGGACACAAGTTATGAGACCACCGTCGACATCCGTCTGTCTCGTCAAGGTATTGCGGGACTGGTACTTTTCTATAACGAGCAGGCCTACGCTGGCATCACATGCAGCCGCCAACAAATCTCCCTCTCGCGCAATCATGGAGATGTGGAGACCTTGCCCAACCGTTGGGGCAACCGCCTATCACTGCGCATCACCAACCATGGTAACCATGTGTCATTTGCGCTGAGCAACAATGGTCGCAAGTCGTGGCATGTGCTTGCCAACGATGTCGATGTGTCGTCGTTGCATCATAACAAATATGGTGGCTTCTTGTCGCTGCGCATCGGGCTTCTCTCGGCCGGCGCCGGAGCCTCTACCTTCAGTCAATTCAGTTATAAAAGTTTGGAGGATTAAACTATAATGTCTATCTTTGTGGCTCAAACCAAAAATAGGCACTATGAAGAAGTTTATCCTCTTGGCCGTCATTCTGGCCTGTTTTTCAGCCTTTGGACAAGACATAGTACAAGTCCATGAAAACTATGGCACCATGTCGCTGAATGGCGAGTGGCAATTCTCTCGCGATTACGTGACATGGGAAACTGTGACCGTTCCTCATGATTGGGCCATCAGCGGTCCATTTGACAAAAAATGGGACCTCCAGGTAACTGCCATCAAGGAGAATGGCGAGGAACATGCGACAGAACACTCCGGCCGTTCGGGCGCCTTGCCGTGGATTGGCAAGGGCTATTACCGCCGCACTTTCAGCGTGCCTGCCGGCACAGTATATGCCGCGTTGGTGTTCGATGGTGCCATGGCCGACCCGCATGTCTATGTGAATGGCAAGTTGGCTGGCCATTGGGCATACGGGTATAATGCGTTTACTGTGAACATATCTGACTATATTCATCGTGACGGCAGCGAGAACCTCTTGCAGGTTGACCTTGAGAACCTGGAAGAGAGCAACCGCTGGTATCCTGGTGCGGGCATCTACCGACCCGTCAAACTGGTGTATTCATCTCATGTCACAGGTCTAGCTCAATGGGGGCTGAGCACCGAAATTCTTTATGCTAATGATGTTAAAGCCGAGATTGAGATTAAACATCGCATCCGCACTCCTATAAGTGGGGTGTATTCACTTAAAATTACACTTACTGACCCCGATGGTATTGTATACACTCAATTCAGTACACCAGCAGATGGAATGGGGAACTTTCATACTCGATTTCATGTCCTTAATCCCAAACTGTGGACGCCCGAATCACCTTGGCTTTATGATCTTAAGACTGAACTCATCAATGACAAGATTGGACAAAAAAGAGTTCTTGACTGCCAGAAACATAAGTTTGGCATTCGCACTGTGAGTGTGAGTCGCGAACATGGTTTTCAGCTTAATGGTGTGAGCCGCAAGTTCAAAGGCGTTTGCCTGCACCATGACTTGGGTCCATTGGGCGCTGCGGTGAACAAGGCAGCACTGATCAGACAGATTCGTCTTCTTAAAGATATGGGTGCTGATGCCATCCGCACGAGCCACAATATGCCGTCGACCTGGCAGATGGAAGTGTGCGACTCGATGGGTATGATGGTGATGGCCGAGAGTTTCGACGCCTGGCATGACCCCAAGGTGAAGAACGGCTACAACCGCCTGTGGGACGAATGGTGGCAGCGCGACATCGCCAACCTAATTAAAAACCACCGCAACCATCCCAGCATTGTTATGTGGAGTGTAGGCAACGAGATTCCCGAGCAATGGAAACCCGAGGGGACAATGCGCTACGCGAAACTGATTGAACTATGCCATGAGTTGGATCCCACGCGCCCTGTGACCTGCGGTATGGACCAGCCTGACGCCGACATAGCCTGCGGCTTTGCGCAAGTGGCCGATGTACCGGGCTACAACTACCGCCTGCACCGCTATGAGGAGACTTTCCCCAAGTTGCCGCAGGGCTATCTTTTGGGCAGCGAGACGGCATCTACAGTGAGTAGCCGTGGGCACTACGTATTCCCTGACACTTGTGCCGCCAGCAAAGCTTGGGACGATGGACAATGTTCGGGTTATGATACTGAGTACTGCTGGTGGAGCAACCTGCCTGACGATGACTGGCGACTACAAGACGACATGCCATGGACCATTGGCGAGTTTGTGTGGACCGGTTTCGACTATTTGGGTGAGCCCACGCCCTACGACGCCTACTGGCCCAGCCGTAGCAGCTACTTTGGTATCTTTGACCTAGCAGGACTGCCTAAAGACCGCTACTGGCTGTATCGCAGCCACTGGAACACGCAGGAGCACACTATCCACCTGTTGCCACATTGGACTTGGCCCGGTCGCGAGGGCAAAGTGACGCCTGTGTACTGCTACACCGATTATCCCAGTGCCGAGTTGTTTGTCAATGGCAAGAGCCAAGGGCGTATCACGAAAGACCCCTCGACCCGCCTCGACCGCTATCGCCTGCGTTGGCGCGAGGTCAAGTATGAGCCTGGAGAATTGCGTGTGGTGGTCTACGACGCCCAGGGCGCGAAGGCAGGCGAAGAGGTCATCCGCACAGCAGGGAAACCGCATCATCTGGTGCTTGAGCCCGACCGCAACGTCATCGCCGCCGACGGCAATGACCTGTCGTTTGTGACGGTGAGCCT
>JAFZAK010000070.1 GCA_017557285.1 Muribaculaceae bacterium | reverse complement strand
GAGGTGGTGAGCCGCTGGACGGGCATCCCCGTGACCAAGATGCTGCAGAGCGAGATGGACAAACTGCTGCACCTAGAAGACGAGCTGCACAAACGTGTAGTGGGTCAGGACGACGCCATCAAGGCCATCAGCGATGCCGTGCGCCGCAGCCGTGCCGGTCTGAACGACCCTCGCCGCCCCATCGGCTCGTTCATCTTCCTGGGCACAACGGGTGTGGGCAAGACCGAACTTGCCAAAGCACTCGCCGACTATATGTTCAACGACGAAAACATGATGACGCGTATCGACATGAGCGAGTATCAAGAGAAGTTCTCTGCCACGCGACTCATTGGTGCCCCTCCGGGCTACGTAGGTTATGACGAGGGCGGCCAGTTGACCGAGGCAGTACGCCGCAAGCCCTACTCCGTGGTGCTGTTCGACGAGATTGAGAAAGCGCACCCCGACGTGTTCAACGTGTTGTTGCAAGTGCTGGACGATGGCCGATTGACCGACAACAAGGGCCGCACGGTGAATTTCAAGAACACCATCATCATCATGACGAGCAACCTGGGCTCGAGCCTGATTCGCGAGCGTTTCGAGCACTTGACCGCCCAGAACCGCGACGAGGTGGTGTCCCGTACGCGCGACGATGTGATGGCGATGCTCAAGCAGACCATCCGTCCCGAGTTCCTGAACCGTATCGACGAGACCATCATGTTCACGCCGCTCGATGAGGAGCAGATTGCGCAGATTGTGCGCCTGCAGCTTACCAGCGTGAAGAAGATGCTCAGTCACAACGGCATCACGCTCGAGTGGACCGACGCAGCCGTGCAGTTGCTAGCCCAGGCGGGCTATGACCCCGAGTTTGGAGCTCGTCCCGTGAAGCGTGCCATCCAGAATCTGCTGCTCAACCCGTTGAGCCGCGACATTATCGCCGGTCATGTGCACCGCGACCGCCCCATCGTGGTGGATGCCACCAATGGTGAGATTGCTTTCCGGAACTAATCCTAAGACGACTAAATTGTAACATTCTCCCCTCCATTCCCAAAAAATGGAGGGGATTGTTTGTTAAATTTCGCTAAAAGTTGCGCAGTTTTGCTAAATGTTTGGGTTTCTGAGGTGTTGCAGATTGTGGGTTTAGAAAAATGTCGTACCTTTGCACGCCGATTATATCCAACCTATTAGAATCGAGCGTCATACGCAGGCATATGGCCGTGCTTGCGTGTGTTCGTGACGTTCATTTATTTACTTATTAATCAGGAATTTAAAAGTGGATACTTTAAGTTACAAAACCATTTCGGCAAACGCCGAAACCGTCCAGAAGGAATGGGTAGTAGTCGATGCTACCGATCAAGTTCTGGGTCGCCTTTGCAGCAAGGTTGCGAAAATCTTGCGTGGCAAATACAAGCCCTGTTTCACGCCTCACGTGGACTGTGGTGACAACGTGATTATTATCAACGCCGACAAGGTCGTGATGACCGGTAAGAAGTGGACCGACAAGCAGTACGTTCGCTACACGGGCTATCCCGGTGGCCAGCGTTTCGCTACTCCCCAGATGCTGATGAAGAAGTCTTACAAGCGTGACCTGAAGCCTGGTATGCACCCCCTGTTCATCCAGACTATTAAGGGTATGCTTCCCAAGAACCGTCTGGGAGCTAAGTTGCTGAAGAACGTTCACATCTACAATGGCAGTGAGCATCCCCACGAGGCCCAGCAGCCCAAGGTAATCGACATTAACAAACTCAAATAATTGGAATTATGGAAAGAATTAATGCAGTAGGTCGTCGTAAAGCAGCCATCGCACGCGTATATTTCAGCGAGGGCACTGGCACCATCACAATCAACAAGCGCACCCTGGATGAGTACTTCCCCAATCCAATTCTGCAATACATCGTCAAGCAGCCGTTGAACACGCTCGAGGCCGCCGAGAAGTATGACATCACCGTCAACCTGATTGGTGGTGGCTACAAAGGCCAGGCAGAGGCTCTGCGTCTCGCCATCGCTCGCGCGTTGGTCAAGATCAACCCCGAGGACAAGAGCGCGCTGCGCCGCGAAGGCTTCATGACCCGCGACCCTCGTGCCGTGGAGCGCAAGAAACCCGGTCAGCCCAAGGCTCGCAAGCGTTTCCAGTTCAGCAAGCGTTAATCGTTTATACATTATTATATATACACGATTCTCAACACTTGCTCGCGTCGGCAAGTTAACCGCGAATTACGCGATAGAAATTTAGACGGCGAGTCCGTCAAGAGCCGACAACAGAGTTTAGTATCCAAACTGCATAGACTCACACTGAAGAACTGCGGTGGCTACTATGCGGTTGATTTAAGTAGAACGTAAACAAACAAAAAAACAAAAACAATGCAAATTCCCAATTTCGACCAACTACTCGAGGCTACTTGCCACTTTGGTCACCTCAAGCGCAAATGGAACCCTGCTATGGCTCCCTACATCTTCATGGAGCGTAACGGTATCCACATCATCGACTTATACAAGACTCAGGCTAAGCTTGAAGAGGCTGCCACTGCACTGAAGAACATCGCCAAGAGCGGTAAGAAAGTGCTGTTTGTCGCCACCAAAAAGCAGGCCAAGCAGGTTGTCGCCGACCGCGCCCAGAGCGTTGAGATGCCCTTTGTTATCGAGCGTTGGCCCGGTGGTATGCTGACCAACTTCCCCACCATTCGCAAGGCTGTGAAGAAGATGGCTACCATCGACAAGATGTCGAAGGACGGCACATTTGACAACATGTCTAAGCGCGAGAAGCTGCAGATTACTCGTCAGCGCGCTAAGTTGGAGAAGAACCTTGGTTCTATCGCCGACCTGAACCGTCTGCCCAGCGCACTGTTTGTCGTTGACGTGATGAAAGAGCACATCGCCGTTGCCGAGGCTAACCGCCTGGGTATCCCCGTGTTCGGTATCGTTGACACCAACAGCAACCCTGACAATGTTGACTTCGTGATTCCCGCAAACGACGACGCATCGAAGTCGATCGACATCATCCTTGCCACCCTGTGCGAGGCCATCAAGGAAGGCCTTGAGGAGCGCAAGGTTGAGAACATCGACCGTGGTGCCGCCGAGGGTGAGGCCGAGGCCGAAGAGGCTCCCAAGCCCCGTCGTACTCGCGTACGCCGCCGTATCTCGGAGGACGCCGCTGAGGCTCCTGCTGCTGAAGCACCCGTTGCTGAGGCTCCCGCTGCTGAGGCACCTGCCGAGGAGGCCGCTCCCGCCGAGGAGGCTCCCGCTGCTGAGTAATCAGTGATAGCGACATCAACTGACCGCGAATTTCACGATTTTCTCGGCAGTCCATCGGGCTGGCACGGATTCGCGAAATTCGCGGTTTCTAATTAGAATCTCATTCATTTTTCATCAATAAAAAATTACTAAAATGGCTGTAACTATCAATGACATTAAGAAACTGCGCGACATGACAGGCGCTGGACTGAGTGACTGCAAGAAGGCCCTGATCGAGAGCGACAACGATATTGAGAAGGCAAAGGAGCTGATCCGCAAGCGTGGCCAGGCTATCGCCGCCAAGCGTGAGGACCGCGACGCCGCCCAGGGTATCGCCATCGGCAAGAGCGTGGGTAACTTCGCCGCCATCGTGGCGCTGAAGTGCGAGACCGACTTCGTCGCCAAGAACGAGAAGTTTGTCACGCTGGCCAAGGCGCTGCTTGACGCCGCCATCGAGAACCGCGTTAAGACGCTGGACGAGCTGACCGCTCTGACCATCGACGGCAAGAGTGTGCCCGATGCCATCACCGCACTGAGTGGAATCACCGGTGAGAAGATGGAGCTTGGCGCATATGAGTGCCTCGAGGCTCCCTCGACCGTGGTTTACAACCACTTCAACGGCATGCTGTCGGCAGCTGTTGCCTTCAACCAGGAGAATGTTGACGGTGATGTTGCCAAGGCTATCGCCATGCAGGTTGCTTCGATGAACCCGATGAAGGCCACCCGCGACCAGATCTCTAAGGAGGTCATCGACGAGGAGCTTCGTGTCGCCATCGACAAGACCAAGGCTGAGCAGGTGAAGAAGGCTGTTGAGGCTGCCTTGAAGAAGGCTGGTTTCAACCCCTACTACTGCGCTACCGAGGAGCACCAGGACGAGGCTGTCCGCAAGGGCTACATGACTCAGGAGCAGGTTGAGGAGGCCAAGAAACTGATGGCCGACACCGCTGCCCAGAAAGAGGCCAACATGCCGGAGCAGATGATTCAGAACATCGCCCAGGGCCGTCTGAACAAGTTCTATCAGGAGAACGTCCTGATGGAGCAGATTTACGAGGCCAGCGAGAGCAAGGAGACCGTTGCCCAGTTCCTCGAGAAGGCAAACAAGGGTCTGGCTGCTATCGACATGAAGCGCGTCAACCTGAACGTTGACTAATTAATTTTGTTTCATTGCATTTATGGTTCTGGACGGCTCTATTACAGAGTCGTCCAGTTTTTCTTTGAAATAGTTGCATAGTGTGAAAAGAATTGCTATCTTTGCGGTTTGATAACTAAAATTTCGCCCTTATGAAGACATATCTGGTGACCGGTGCGGCCGGGTTTATCGGCTGTAACTTTGTGAAATACATCCTAGGCAAGTATGGTGACGACATCCGCGTCATCATCCTTGACGCGCTGACCTATGCCGGCAACCTCGCATCCATCAAGGATGAGATTGCACGCGACAATGTCACGTTTGTACGTGGCGACGTGGGCGATCGCGAACTGGTGCAACAACTGATGCGCGACAACGACGTGGACTACATCGTCAACTTTGCAGCTGAAAGCCATGTGGACCGCAGCATCACCAATCCCCGCCTGTTCCTCGAGACCAACATCCTGGGCACGCAGAACATGCTGGACTGCGCCCGTGAGGCATGGCTAGAGGGCAAGGATGCCCAAGGCAAGCCCGTGTACAAGGCCGGCAAGAAGTACCTGCAGATTTCGACCGACGAGGTCTATGGTTCTTTGGCCAAGGACTATGACGAAGCACACGAGTTGCACGTCGATGACGACTTGCGGCAAGTGATTGGTTCGCGTCACGACCTGAAGACCTACGGAGAGCATTTCTTCACAGAACAGACCCCAATGTCGCCACGCTCGCCCTACTCTGCCAGCAAGACCAGCGCCGACATGATTTCGATGGCTTATCACGAGACCTACGGACTTCCTGTCAACATCACGCGCTGCAGCAACAACTATGGTCCCTACCACTTCCCCGAGAAACTGATTCCGCTCATCATCAAGAACATTCTTGAAGGCAAGAAGTTGCCCGTCTACGGCAAGGGTGAGAATGTGCGCGACTGGCTCTACGTCGAGGACCATTGCAAAGGCATTGACATGGTGCTGCGACAGGGTCGTGTGGGTGAGGTATACAACATTGGCGGATTCAACGAAGAGAGCAACATCAACATCGTGCGTCAGGTTATCGCTATCATCGCCCGCATCATGCACGAAGAGCCTGAATACCAGCGCTTACTCAAGTGCAAGGTCGAAGACATTAACGATGGCTTGATAGAGTATGTCACCGACCGTCCCGGCCACGACATGCGCTATGCTATCGACCCCTCGAAGATTGCCCGCGAGTTGGGTTGGTACCCCGAGACCCCGTTTACTGTAGGCATTGAGAAGACCATCCGCTGGAACCTTGACCACCAGGACTGGGTTCAGAGCGTAACCAGCGGTGACTATCAACGCTACTACGATGAAATGTACGGGAACCGGTGAGAATTAAGAATTAAGAATTAGGAATTAAGAATTAGTTCTAGGTAATCTAGGATATCTAGCCAAATTAGCAAGGCTATGAAAGGAATTGTGCTAGCCGGTGGTTCGGGCACACGCTTGTACCCCATCACCAAGGGAATCTCCAAGCAATTGATTCCCATCTACGACAAACCGATGGTGTTCTACCCCATCTCGGTATTGATGCTTGCGGGCATCCGTGAGATCCTGATTATCTCCACGCCGCACGACCTGCCCATGTTTCGGCGCTTACTGGGAAGCGGCGAGGAGTTGGGCGTGAAGTTCAGTTATGCCGAGCAACCCCGTCCCGAAGGATTGGCGCAGGCCTTCATCATCGGCGAAGAGTTTATCGGCGACGATGCGGCGTGCCTGGTGTTGGGCGACAACATCTTCTACGGCCAAGGATTTACAGGCATGCTTGAGGGTGCCGTGTCACGCACCGAGCGCGAGAATACCGCCACGGTATTTGCATACGCCGTAAAGGACCCCAACCGCTTCGGCGTGGTGGCGTTCGACGAACATGGTCGTGCCACAAGCATCGAGGAGAAACCCACGCAACCCAAGTCGAACTTTGCCGTAACGGGGCTATACTTCTATCCCAACGACGTGATTGAGATTGCCAAGACCATCAAGCCCTCGGCCCGTGGCGAACTCGAGATCACGACCGTCAACCAGGTGTACCTACAGCAAGACCGTGTACACGTGCAGACGCTGGGGCGTGGCTTCGCTTGGCTAGATACGGGCACCGCCGAGAGCATGCTCGATGCATCAAACTTCATCCAAACCATCGAGACGATGCAGGGTGTCCAAGTCGCCGCCCTCGAAGAGATTGCCTTCCGCAAAGGATGGATTGACGCCAAGCAACTGCTTACCATCGCCGAGCCGCTGAAGAAAAACCATTATGGTGAATATCTGATTAAACTTGCGCAGAATGGTTTTTAACGGTCCCTGCTTGATCAACCTTCCCAAAGTGAGCGACCCTCGCGGCAATCTATCGTTTGTCGAGAGCGGTGAGCATGTGCCTTTCGAGATACGCCGTGCCTACTGGATCTATGACGTGCCGGGCGGCATGCATCGCGACGGCCACGCTTTCCACCAGCAGCACGAACTGATTATCGCGCTGTCGGGCAGTTTTGACGTGGTGCTGCATGACGGCACCAGCGAGACTCGCTACCACATGTCGCGCAGCTATTACGGTCTGTACGTGCCGCCGATGACGTGGCGCAAGATCGACAACTTCTCGACCAATGCCGTAGTCTATGTTCTCTCTAGCGAACTTTACGACGCGGCCGACTATATCGAGGACTTTGACGAATTCATCACCCTCAAGTTCCCGCACGCATGACTCCAGATCCATACACAACATCGAGCATCGACCAGTGCCGCCTCATCACCCTTGAGCGGCACCATCACGCCAACGGCAACCTGACGGTGGTGGAGAACGACAATCCCATCCCGTTCAAGATTCGCCGCACTTACTATCTGTATGACATCCCTGGCGGCGAGAGCCGTGGCGGACACTCACACACCAATCTGCACCAACTACTGGTAGCTATCAGCGGTAGTTTTGACGTGCTGCTTGATGATGGTGTGCGACAACAGCGCTTCACTCTGAACCGACCCTACCAAGGGTTACTCATCGCCCCTGGCATCTGGCGTGTGCTAGAGAATTTCTCCTCGGGGTCAGTGTGCATGTGCCTTGCCAGCGAGCACTACAACGAGGAGGACTATATCCGCGAGTATGATGAATTCCTGAAACGAACCTCCAACAAGCGAGCCCAATGAGATACCCCTTTCTAGACCTTGCCAAGACCCAGGCACGTTATGTCGACGAACTCAAGGCTGCAGCCAATGCTGTAATTGAGAGCGGCCGTTTCCTGCATGGCCCCG
>JAFZAK010000007.1 GCA_017557285.1 Muribaculaceae bacterium | reverse complement strand
TTTGTGACTCCCGCGGGATTCAAACCCACAACCTTCTGATCCGTAGTCAGATGCTCTATTCAGTTGAGCTAGGGAGCCATGCATTTTCGAAATGCGTTGCAAAGGTACGGCGATTTTTGATACTGGCAAAATTTTTTCAAATTTTTTTCACAAAAATCGTCATTTTGCCCCATTTCTCTTGATACACCTTATTATAATGGAGGGTTGCACCCCTCTCCCTCTGGAGAAGGGCTGGGGGTGAGGCCGTTCTACAAAAGCCACGTTGCCACAGCCCATATCGCCAGGATGGCGAGGGCAATCAGCGTGGGCTTGACCAGCGTCTTGTAATTGACGATATAGAGACCTTGTTTGGGCACGTCGATGGGCTCAGGGCGCTCACTGGCGACCGCCATCTTTTGTTCGTCAAACTTCTCGACGGGTTGCTCCACCTCGTTGTATAATGCTAACTTTGCTTTCATCTTTTTCGGGTTATTTGGTTTCAGACCGCAAAGATACAACAAATAATTAAGAATTATGAATTAAGAATTAAGAATTTTTCTGCCTGCAGTCTTTTATTGGATCTCAGTGCACCCGACTTCCCCCTCTTCAGGGGGGATTGAGGGGGGCTTCGCAAAAAATCGGGGCCAGTCATCACGACCGGCCCCGAGCGTCATTTAGTCTTATGATTAGAAATTACTTCACAACTTTGGTGATGACCTTGCTGCCGTCGGTCATCTCGCTGACAACGATGTTCACGCCCTGGAACGGAGTTGCGCTCTCCATACCCTGGAGGTTGTAGAAGCGTACGTTCTTGACGTTGACAGTATTGATGTACTCGATGCCAGAATAGATAGTGCCTTCAATCGTGAGAGTCATGTTCTCGAGATCAACAGTGAGTGTGTATTCACCCTCGGGAACCTGGAATGCTTGACCATTGTCTGCAGTCAGTGCCAGGGGCTGACCCATCATCTCGGGTAAGAACTCGAAGTCGCCATCGCTCACAGCGCCGAAGCGGTAAGGTGCAAGACCTTCCCAATCATCAGCAGCCTCCATCAGCTTGGTAGCGAAGCTGAAGTAGCAGTACTTCTGTCCTTCTGCTCTGTTCTCGGGACGCACGAGAGTCACGTCTTTCGTGAAGACCTTGTTGTCTTCGGTATCCATCTCGACACCAATGTTGGTTGCCCAAGTGTTGCCGTTCACCTCGCCAAGGATGAAGACCTTTGCAGGCTCCACAGGAGGAACCTCTGTCTTTACAAGCTCATGGGTAACCTCTTTGGTCTCGGGGTTGAAGTAGACAGTGAGCACATACTTGCCAGCTTCTTCAACAGTTACAGTATAGTTGTTGTAGCCACTTTCATCGCTTGCGGGATAGCAAACATCCCAAGCATGGTCTTCAACAATCTTGAACTCAATGGTGCCGGCCTCGAGCTCAGTCTCAGCGCTGATCCACTCGTAAAGACCATTGTCATTCAATTGCATCTCGGGAGCAGCTACGGGATCCCAGTCGTTCTCCATAGCAAACAGAGCAGCAGGTGCACCACATACAGCATAGGTGTGCTCAACAGGTGTCTCACCATCGGTCATCTTGAAAGCTTCAACGTATGCACCGGGAACATAGTGATAAATCATGACGCCACCTTCCACAACCTCAGCGTTTACCCAGTTGGCCTGGAATGCATTGGGGTTGGCTGTCAGTTCTGCCTCTTTGACATAAAGAGCTTCCTCTTCGCCAAGTTTTACAACAGAGAAGCCGTCAAGATAGTTGGCTCCACTGGGATAGATGGCATATTCCTCACCGTTCCATACGAAAATCTGGGCGCCATTGCTTGCGCTCTTGCCAGGCATCACGGGAGTGCTCTCTATTGCAAAGTTGTCGCCATCGGCAACAAGAATTTTGGTGCCATTTACAGTGCGGTTCACATAGAGCAGACGATCCTCACCGTCCTTGTTCTGGTAGAAGTAGATGGGGTTGGAAGATGCGCTAACACCCTCAATGACAGCATTGTAGGTCTGATCATTGTCGACTTCGCCATCAGTGATGGTCATCACTACGATTGTCTCTCCACTGTTTGCGCCACAGATGTAAAGAACACCATTTTCCAGAAGGTTGCCTTTGGCAAAGCCAAGGAGGTCGGCACGGCCAAATCCTGCAACCTCTTCTGGTAAGGCATATTCTTTTATGTCTGTAGGATTGTTGGGATTCACAACTTTGATAACGGGGGTTTCGCCATCGCAAACCCATGCACTAGGGAATTCAGCGTTGCTGATAACCAAGTTGCCAGCCTCGTCACGGCCGATACCGCAGTTCATGCCGCCAGGATATTCCTCGTCGGCAAGACCACCTTGACCGAAGACCAACACTTTCTGGGTAGCCTTGTCATTGATGAAGATTTTGCCGTCCATACCGACGCCCTGACGAACATCGCCAGTGGTCAATACGGTGCTGACGTCGTGTTTCCACAACTGCTCAACAGTCACCTCTGCGCTTGCGCACATCATAGCAGCTGCAGCAGCTGCAAAGAGTAAAAATTTTTTCATAATAGTTAGTTGTTTAGTGAATAATATAAATGAATTAACTCAAATTCTTGTCATTTAGGAATGCACAAAGGTAAGAAAGTTTTTTGAAACTACAAGCGTTTTTGAACGATTATTTTTGTTAAAGATTGCGAAAATCCGTAACAAATCCAAAAACTTCTTGGC
The DNA here is from genome assembly GCA_017557285.1 of Muribaculaceae bacterium. GTDB lineage: Bacteria > Bacteroidota > Bacteroidia > Bacteroidales > Muribaculaceae > Sodaliphilus. Next base: position 12,420 of record JAFZAK010000007.1, on the reverse strand, counting down.
CGAATTTCTGCGCTTTCTGCCCAAAAATATAAAAAATGAACTTTTTTTTGAAAAAACTGACAACTAATAACTGACAACTCAAAACTTTGTACTACCTTTGCACCCGCATTTGTCGCCACATGTGCGGCAAGTCGAGAGAAATAACTGATTTACTAACTTTTAAAGCAAGTTTCGCAGAGGTTTTGCCGCAAGGCTAAACCAGCGAGGCTAAAAAATTCAATGAGCGAAGAATTAATCAATTCTCCAATCGCCGATTTCGATTGGGACGCCTTTGAGAAGGGCGAGACTCAAAAAGACAAATCGTACGATGAACTGGAAAAAACCTACGACAAGAGCCTTGGCTCGTTCCGTGACAAGGAAGTAACCGAAGGTACTGTCATCTCGATCAACAAGCGCGAGGTGGTGGTCAACATCGGTGCTAAGTCGGACGGCATCATTCCGTTTAACGAGTTCCGTTACAACCCTGACCTGAAGGTGGGCGACACCGTTGAGGTGTTTGTCGAGAACCAGGAGGACAAGAAGGGTCAACTCATCCTGTCGCACCGCAAGGCGCGCGCAGCCAAGAGCTGGGACCGCGTTAACGAAGCGCTTGAAAAAGACGAGGTCATCAAGGGATTCATCAAGTGCCGCACCAAGGGTGGCATGATTGTCGACGTGTTCGGCATCGAGGCCTTCCTCCCCGGCAGCCAGATTGATGTGAAACCCATCCGTGACTATGACGTGTTCGTCGGCAAGACCATGGAATTCAAGGTTGTGAAGATCAACCAGGAGTACCGCAATGTAGTCGTGTCGCACAAGGCACTCATCGAGGCCGAGCTCGAGCAGCAGAAGAAGGAAATCATTGCCAAGCTCGAGAAGGGCCAGGTGCTCGAGGGCACCGTCAAGAACATCACCAGCTATGGTGTGTTCATCGACCTGGGTGGCGTGGACGGACTCATCCACATCACCGACCTGTCGTGGGGCCGCGTGAGCAACCCCGCCGACATCGTAGAGCCTGAGCAGAAGCTCAACGTCGTCATCCTTGACTTTGATGACGAGAAGAAGCGCATCGCTCTGGGTCTGAAGCAACTCCAGCCGCATCCTTGGGACAAGCTCGATCCCGACCTGAAGGTTGGCGACAAGGTGACGGGCCGCGTGGTCGTGATGTACGACTACGGAGCATTCGTCGAGGTCGCTCCTGGCGTCGAGGGTCTGATCCACGTCAGCGAGATGTCGTGGTCGCAGCACCTGCGCAGCGCTCAGGACTTCATGAAGGTTGGCGACACCGTCGAGGCACAGATTCTGGCTCTCGATCGCGAGGAGCGCAAGATGTCGCTCGGTGTCAAGCAGCTCAAGAAGGATCCTTGGGAGGACATCGAGGTCAAGTACCCCGTTGGCTCGCAGCACACCGCCAAGGTGCGCAACTTCACCAACTTCGGCGTGTTTGTTGAGTTGGAAGAGGGCGTTGACGGCCTGATCCACATCAGCGACCTGTCGTGGACCAAGAAGGTGAAGCACCCCAGCGAGTTCACGCAGATTGGTGCTCCCATCGACGTGAAGGTTCTGGAGATCGACAAGGAGAACCGCCGCCTGAGCCTGGGACACAAGCAGCTTGAGCAGAATCCTTGGGATGTGTTCGAGACCGTGTTCACCACTGGCAGCATCCATGAGGGTGTGATCACCGAGATGCTCGACAAGGGCGCCGTGATCAACCTGCAGCCTTACGGTGTTGAGGGCTTTGCTACCCCCAAGCACCTGGTGAAGGAAGATGGCTCGCAAGCTCAGAAGGACGAGAAGCTCCAGTTCAAGGTCATCGAGTTCAACAAGGACGCTAAGCGCATCATCCTGTCGCACAGCCGCATCTTCGAAGATGAGCAGAAGGCCGAGGCTCGCAAGGCCCGCAAGGCTCAGCAGGGCAGCAAGCCCGCTGCTGAGGAGGCCGCTCCTGCTGCCACCGTCGAGAAGACCACTCTGGGTGACATCAGCGCATTGGCTGCCCTGAAGGAGCAGATGGAGAAGGGTAAAGAGTAATCTGACCCGCTTCACGCAAACAAAAAGTCGACCCCTCGGGGCCGACTTTTTTAGTTGTCAGTTATCAGTTGTCAGTGTTGAATATAAGTGAGCCTGTAAGTGTTAAAAAATGAAGGCCCCACAAAAATAATTCTCCATTCTCAACAAAAAACTGAAAACTGATAACTGAAAACTGAAAACTTTGTTGTAACTTTGCACCGACAATGAAGAAGTTTACCAAATACATGCTCGTGGCTGGCCTATTGGTTCTGGCTGGCTGCACGTGGGGAAGTGGTGAGGGCAGCGACAACGGCAAAGACTCTGACTCGGTCGCTCATCACCCCGACAGCGTCATCGTGTTGCCCAATGGCGATATGCTGTACCGTGGCATCGTCGTTGACGGGTCGCGCCGTAATATTAGTCTCAAGTTCTACGACGACACGCTAGACTTTGAGATTCCCTACTACATCGACTTTACCTACGAGGTCGGCGACTCAATAAGCATCCTAGTCAAGGTCGACAGCAACGGTGCCGACTCCATCGCCTCCCTCGAGAACCTGAGCATGTAGCATTCATTGTGCATTAAATAAGCGATAGTAGCTCAGTTGGTAGAGCATCAGCTTCCCAAGCTGAGGGTCGCGGGTTCGAATCCCGTCTATCGCTCAAAACCCCAAGGGCAGCCATTCAAGGCCGCCCTATTTTTTTCGACAACTAGGATTTAGTGTAATTGTTCCAACTACTTCAGGCGGCGGAGGAAGTAGGGTGGGATGGGGGTCTCGAAGGTGAGCGCCTCGCCGGTGATGGGGTGAGTGAATGCTAGTTTTATGGCGTGCAGGCAGTGGCGACTGCCGGGTTCCTGCTGTTTGCCATACTTGCCGTCGCCCGTCACGGGGTGCCCGATGTCGCGCATGTGTACACGAATCTGGTTCTTGCGGCCCGTGAGCAGCTTCAGTTCGATGAGTGAGTGCTCCTGAGCGCGCTCCAAGATGCGCCAGGTGGTGATGGAGAACTTTCCTCCGCCCGGGTCCTCGCGGTAGCTGATGACCCGCATGTTTTTGTTGTCCTTGAGCCAACTCTCCACGCGGCCCTCGTCTTTTTCCATCACGCCGTCGACCACGGCGACGTAGCGGCGGTCGGTCACCACATTGCGCCAGTCCTTGACGAATGCTTGCTGCACCTCGCTGCTCTTGGCATAGACCATCAGTCCGCTGGTGCGGCAGTCCAGGCGATGCACCACATGTGCCGTGCAGCGCTGACGCGTCTCGGCAAAGTGGCGGTCGAGTAGCGACTTCATGTTCAGACTGCCCGCGCCAACGCCCATCGACAACACGCCCGGCTCCTTGTCGACAACGACGAGCCACTGGTCCTCGTAGACAATGTTGTAGTGTTTGCTCGTTTCGGCGGGCGTGCGCGGCTGGCGCGAGATCTCGACCACACTGTCGGGCTGCACCTGAAAGTCGAAGTGCGTCTGTGTGCGGCCGTCGACGGTCACGCCGCCGTGGCTCAGGATGGACTTGGCCTTGTTGCGGCTGATGCCGTCCAATGCCTTCATGACAAAGTCGAGCAGTCCCATCTGCTCGCGCACTTGGAACACTGTCGATTGCCGCTCAGCACGCGGCACATTGTGGTTGTGGCTTCGACTCAAAACGAATTAAGAATTTAGAATTAAGAATAGAGAATCAAGCTTCCCCCTCTTCAGGGAGGAGTGAGGGGGGCTCCTTAATCAAAGATATGCCTCAAGCGGCTGAAGATGCGGTTCTTGATCGACTCCGAGGGCTTGAGGTTGCTCGAGCCACGCAAGCTCTCGATGGCCTTGCGCTCGTCGGCGGATAGTGTCTCGGGAACATATACCATCACATTGACTAGCATGTCGCCTGTGCCGTAACGGTTGGGGTCGGGCAGACCCTTGCCACGCATGCGCAGCACTGAACCGGGTTGGGTGCCCGCTTTGATGGCTAGAAGCGCTTTGCCGTCGACGGTGGGCACTTCGACCTTCCCACCAAACACGGCGGTGGGGAAGTCAAGCATCAAGTTGTAAATCAAGTCGTTGCCATCGCGCACAAGCTGGCTGTCGGCAATCTCCTCGATAACGATAAGCAGGTCGCCCGGAACGCCACCACCAGGTGCGTCGTTGCCACGACCCGACATCTTCAGCTGCATGCCCTGAGCCACGCCGGCAGGGATGTTGATTGATACCACCTCTTCCTTGCGCGTCAGGCCCTGGCCACCACAGACTGGGCATTTCTCCTTGATAACCTTGCCCTGTCCGCCACAAGTGTGGCACACTTGCTGTGACTGCATGCGCATGAAGCCCATGCTCTGTATGACAGTTTCAACACCACTGCCGTGGCAAGTAGGACATTCGGTATGTGATGTGCCGTTCTTCGAACCCGTGCCATGACAAGCTTGGCAAGATACCATGCGTGGGATTTTCAGCTTCTTCTCGCAGCCTCGCGCCACTTCTTTCAAGGTTACCTTGACGCGTACACGCAGGTCGGTGCCGCGGTTCACGCGCTGACGCGTACGTCCGCCACCACCGCCGAATCCGCTGAAACCGCCAAAGCCACCGAAGTCAAACCCGGCACCAAACACCGAGTTCAATATATCGTTGATGTCGAAACCGCCGAAACCACCGGCACCACCACCCATCTCTTCGGCAGCGAAGCCGAACTGGTCGTAGCGCTTGCGCTTTTCAGGGTCGCTGAGCACACCATAGGCCTCGGCTGCCTCCTTGAATTTCTCCTCGGCATCCTTCTTCTCCTGCTCGCTTTTGCCCTGTTGACGGTCGGGGTGATACTTCACGGCCAACTTGCGGTAAGCTTTCTTCAGATCTTCGGCCGTGGCGTTCTTCTGAACGCCCAACACCTCGTAATAATCTCTCTTATTTGCCATAGCTATCTAATTGAGAATTAAGGTAGAAACCCTAACCCCTAACCCTTAAACTATAAACTTATTGCCCCACCACTACTTGTGCGTGGCGCAGAACCTTATCGTTAATCGTATATCCCTTGGTAGTTGTGTCAACCACTTTGCCCCGCATGCTCTCGTCGGGAGCGGGGAAGGTGGTGATGGCATCGAATAGGTCGGGGTCAAAGTCCTTGCCCGTCGACTCGATGGGCTTCACACCCTGTTGCTCCAGATACTTGACCATCTTGGTGTAAATCAGGTTCACACCCTCGGCAAGGGCGTCCACGTCGCCGCTCTTGCTCATTGCGTTGAGGGCGCGCTCAAAGTCGTCGACTACAGGCAACAGTTCGAGCATCGCCTTTTCCGAGGCGGTCTTGATGAGGTCCTGTTTCTCCTTGAGGGTACGGCGACGGAAGTTGTCAAACTCTGCCATGAGCAGGAGGTACTCCTTCTGCTGTGACTCGAGTTTTTGTTGCAGCTGCTCGACGGTCACCTCGGCGGGTGCTTCCTCTTGCGGGGTCTCCTGTGCTTCGGTCTGTTCCTGTTCGAGCTCCTGCTCTACTTGTGGTTCTTCTAGTGGCTTTTCGGCCTTCTTGTTATTCTTGTTTTTCTTGCTCATAATCGTGACAATTTTACACCTAGAGGCAGTCGCCGTTCTAGCGTTTCTAGACGGTCCAGTGCCTCTAAATGTCTTCTGCAAAAACCTTGCCTATTTATAAGGAGAGGACGAATGTGGCGCAATCTGCAAATTTGGCACTTACCTGCTCTGCCACTTTGGCATCATCAAAGATGCCGAAGATTGTAGACCCTGAGCCTGACATCGCGGCATAGTGCGCGCCGGCTTGTAGCAATGCAATCTTGATGTTCCACAGTTGTGGGTACAGGGCAAACACGCTGGGCTCAAAATCGTTGACCAGCGCTCCGTCCCACTGCTCGATGGGCCAGGTCACCACATCGCGTGCCCACTGCGGTGGCGTGGCGGGGGTGACACGCGAATAAGCCTGCGCAGTCGATACAGCCACGGCGGGTTTGATCAGTAGCAAGGCCTTCCCTGCCAGGTTGACCTCGATGGGGGAGAGAACGTCGCCGATACCTGTTGCGGCCATGGGGCGGTTGTAGACAAAGAAAGCGCAGTCGGCACCCAGGCGGGCCGCCAGTGTTGCCAATGCCTCGTCGGGGATGTCCAGCTCGAACATCTGCCGCAGCATCGTCAGGGTATGGGCGGCATCGCTCGATCCGCCACCCAGTCCCGCCCCGTCGGGAATGTGCTTGTACAAGTGAATCTCCACAGGTGGCAGAGCAAACTGCTCGGCGAGCAGACGGTAGGCCTTCATCACCAGGTTTTTCTCGGGCGGGCAGTCCACGGGGTTGCCATGCGTGGTGAGCGTGGTTTCAGATCCCTGTGCTGGCACAATCTCAAGGATGTCGGTCAGCGGGATAGGGTAGAACACGGTCTCAATGTTGTGGTACCCGTCAGGGCGACGCTCTACCACGTTCAGCCCCAGGTTTATTTTTGCATTAGGAAATGTTACCATCACGATTATTTTTACGAATTTTCGATTGTTCGAATATTCGAATGCTCGAGTAATCGATTAATAATGGGTAATTAAGGCCACAGCAGGGTCGTGACCGACTCTTTGCCCAGATAGTAGGCGCGCGCCTTGATGACGGGCGGGATCGTCGTGAGCTTGACGGGGGCCGTCCACTCGGGTGACATCATCGTGGGCTCGTTGCCGTCTAGGGTGTAATGGATGGTCATGCCGGGATAGAGGGTGTTGGCAAGCAGCATGCCGTTTTCAATTTTGAGTCCTGGCTGTCCGATGCGGAAGTTATAACCCATGCGGTGCAGCAATGGCAACTCGCGCGTGCCAATCTTGAGGTTGTACTGGTGGCGTGCGCTGTCATAAGGTACAGTGTTGGCAAGGTCCAGACTCCAGTCGGGGGTAGCATTCCAGCCACGCTCGGCCACGCCGAAGACCTTTGGGAACCACATGTACTGCACCTGGTCGAAGTTGCGGATGGTCTCGCCCCACAGCTGCGCCTGCACACCGATGATGTTTTGGCGCTGCGTCAATGCCACCTTGCCTTGATGGTTGGTCGCCACGTCAATGGGCTTTCCGTCGTAAGCGGTGCGGGCACTGGCATAGACATTCCACGGCAGTGCGCTCCAAGCGTCAAACTCGTCGACCTTGCCGCCCCAGTGAAGTCCTTGCTCGTAGGGATGCCAGGTGTAACCCATGTCCATATAGAAATTAGTCACATTCGACAGGATGACGGGATAACCGTCATTGGCGATGCTGTAGGGCACAATGTCGCGACTACCCACAGTACTCCAGGCATTGACACCTGCAAAGCGGGGCGCCATTACTTTGTTGAACTCTGCGTTGTGGTTCTGCGCTACCTCTTGCCAGCCCTCGATGCGGATGCCTTGCTTGTACAGGACGTCGGTGATGCGGCGCAGGTAATAGCCATTGACCTCATGGTTGTTCTTCAGTCCCTCGCGCTGCATCAATGCCTGAACATCGGGCGACTGGTCCCAGGCCCCGCTGGCCACCTCGTCGCCGCCCAGATGCACGATGTCAAGTTTCAGACCAGCCTCCTTGTACATCTTCTTCAGTTCATCCACCACCTTGAAGACGAAGTTGTACACGCCATCGCTGGCGACGTTGAGCACATTGTCGTGGTAGTTTTGTGCCGAAGTGAAGACCGAAGCGTTGTGGTCGTCCCACAGCTTGTACTGCTCGGCGAGGGTGCGGTCGGTCGCTGCATACTTGTCATAGCGGTTGCGCATGGCGATGATGGCGGCACGCGCGTGCCCAGGGGTCTCAATCTCGGGAATCACCTTCACACCACGCAGGTCAGCATATTTCAGCAACTCGATGAACTGTGCGCGGGTGAGATAGCCATTGGCGCTCTGCGTGAGGTCATCGGGATTGCCGTTGCCATCAAAAATCTGCGCCAGGTAGCCCTTTTCGTCCAGTGTGCAGCCACGGCGCGAAGCCACTTCGGTGAGCTCGGGCAGACCCGGAATCTCCACGCGCCAAGCCTCGTCATCGGTGAAGTGGAACTGGAAACGGTTCATCTTGTAGTAGGCAAGGATGTCGATATAGCGCTTGATGTCGTCCATGCGGATGAAATTGCGGGCGATGTCGAGCATGAACCCGCGGTAGTGCAGGTCGGGGTAGTCCACGATATGGGCGTTCTGCAAGTTGTGTCCCTTGCTGTGGTCCAGCGCGGCAATAAACGTCTTCACGCCGTTGATGGCACCTGCCTCGCCGGCACCGATGATGGTAACCTTGCCTTGTGCCACATCTAGGGTGTAGTACTCGGGGTTGTCGCTCAACTTGCTGTTGACCTTAACAGCGATGGTGGTCTTCTGTCCCGATAGACCGTAGATGCCACGCTGCTGTAGTTGCTGCTTCAGGAGTTTGACAGGGGCTTTGAGTTTCTTCTGCCAGAAGTGGCCGCCCTTGACGGTGACCATGTTGCCAATGGGGGTGTAGCCGTCGTGAATCTCGACCTGCTTGGGCATCGGGAAGATGTCATAGTCATTGCCCGTGTAGGCGTCGCCTATGTTGTTGACCGCCAGGTTGTAGGCATAGCTGTAGTTTCCGTCGGGGTAGGCGGCATGGCTGACCCACTGGCCGGGCTTCTCCAGCAGGTTGTACTCCAGATTAACGGGAATGGGGTGCCGCGTGTCGCCGTCCAGCACTAGGTGGGTACCGGCGGGACGGTAACTAATGTTGACCATCGTGCCACGCATGAGCATGTCAATCACCAGCGAGTCGCCGGGGTTCATCTCCTTGTAGCGCACATTGGGCGTAATTTGGTAATAGGTCGTTGACACCTCTTTGATGTCGACGGGTGATGTCTCGGGCAGCTTCAGCGAGCGTGAGAACTGGTTGAAGTACAATTGCCAGTTAGCGGCTAACTTGCTGTTTGATACATTCTTGATGATGAAGCGCGAACTGTAATAGCCCTTTTCGGCCTCGTTCTGGCCCATCTCCCACCGCACTGCGACAGGCGATTGCGCCACCGCTTGCATTGCCATAAGGCAAATCAAGATAATGAGTGATTTTTTCTGTTTCATCTTATTTCGTTTTATTTGTTTTCTCAATCAGTTTGTCCAGTAAGTTGTTACAGGCTTCCTCGAGGAGGTCAAGGACGAGCTCAAAACCCTCGCTGCCCTCGTAGTAGGGGTCAGGGACATAGTCGTAGTGAGGATGGTGAATGTACGGGCCAATCAGCTCAATTTTCAACACCTCGTCGGGGGTGGCGGCCAGTTCGCGCAGGTCACTGGCATTGGACGCGTCCATGGCGATGATGAGGTCAAACTCTTCGAAGTCTGCCCGTTCGACGGGGCGGCTGCGGTGCGTCAATTCATACCCGCGCGGGCGGGCATGGACCCGCATGCGTCGGTCAGGCAGGTCGCCGCAATGATAGCCGCTGATGCCTGCCGAGTCAATGGCGAATTGGTCGGTCAGCCCATGCTCATCCACCAGCCGTTGCATCACCGCTTGGGCGGCCGGCGACCGGCAGATGTTACCTAAACAGACAAACAGTATTTTGAACTTCTCGTTGCTCATGAAAGCCACAACTTAAGCGTTGGGTTGACAAAGTTGCAAATGTACAAAAAGTTGCCGAAAGGTAAATGACCCCGAGGTAACTTTTTTGTGACAGAATGTGAAAAATGTCGTGGTTCGGCAATTTTCGGACACATTTGTTTGGCGTATGAACGAATTAGCACTATTTTTGCAGTTCCATCCTTTAAAACAAAAAGATATGAGAAATTTGATAGTTATATTTGTGCTGTTCGGCGCTATGCTGGCACAGGCTCAGGTTGTGGATGATATCTACGGCGATCAGGTTGATTTAACGATTGTCACTCCTGCCCAGCAGGATAAGGCGAGCAAGAAAGCCCAGAAGGAGCATCAGAAGCAGATGAAGCAGCGTATCGATTCATTGGGACACGCCAAGGCTGCTGCTGCGCTCGAGCGTGGCTACTGGGTCATTGTCGCCGACCGCATCAATGTGGGCTACACGGGATATACCGTTAGTGGACTCAATGGGAACACCAACTTCGTTTTTCAGCAGGCACAGGAGGGAATGGTGCAGTTTGCTTTCAATGACGGCCGTCCCAGCATGAACGGCCTAGGAGGCATGACGCTCGAAGGCAAGATCAATGGCGTGAAGATGCGCACCGACAAGAAGGGAAACATCATCTATAGTTACTCCATCATGAGCACTGACATAAACGCCCAGGTCACGGTCACTGTCTTCGCTGGGACTGACTATGCCGAGGCTCTTGTCCAACCCACCTTCAGCGGGCCGCGAATGACCCTCTCGGGCCGCTTGGTGCCCTATATCCGCCCCCGGCATTAAGCCGTCGAAATGAATCAACTTTAACTCCCCTGAATCATCGCGAGGAATTCTTCCTCATTGATAATGGGGATACCCAATGAACGGGCTTTCTCGAGCTTGGCGGGGCCCATGTTCTCGCCGGCGAAGACAAAGTCGGTGGCTTTGCTGATGCTGCTGACGTTCTTGCCACCATTTTGCTCAATCATCGCCTTGTACTCCTCGCGCGAGTGCTGGGCAAATACGCCGCTGATGACAATCTTCTTGCCGGCCAAGCGGTCGCTGCGGCTCGCCAACTCATCCTCGCTGAGCGACATCTGCAACCCTGCGGCACGCAGACGCTCAACTATCTCACGGTTCTCCTCGCGGGCAAAGAACTCGACGATGCTCTCGGCAATCTTCGGACCAATCTCGGGGATGCCGGCCAACTGCTCGGCGGGCATCGTCATCAGGGTGTCGATGTCGTGCACGTTGCGCGCCAGCACCTTGGCGGTCGTCTCGCCCACATAGGGGATGGACAGGGCAAAAATCACGCGGGCAAAGGGCACCTGCTTCGAGTCCTCGATGCCCCGCAAGATGCGCTGGGCGCTGCGACTTTGGAAGCGGTCAAGTGCCACGAGTTTTTCTTCAGTTAGGTCATAGAGGTCGGCAACATTGTTCACCAGGCCGGCTTCGTGCAGTGTGACCGCCACCTCTTCGCCGATGCCGTCAATATTCATCATGTGACGTCCCACGAAGTGCTCGATGCGGCCGGTGATTTGTGGCGGACAGCCCCACTTGTTCGGGCAGAACCATGCTGCCTCACCCTCGATGCGTTGCAGGGGCGTGCCGCACACTGGGCAGTGCGTGACAAACTGCAGTGGCTGTGCGCCGGGTTGGCGTTGCTTGGTGTCCACACCCACAATCTTCGGAATGATTTCGCCGCCCTTTTCGACATACACCATGTCGCCGTCGTGGATGTCGAGCGTACGGATGATGTCCTCGTTGTGCAGCGATGCGCGCTTGACAACGGTGCCGCTCAGCAGCACAGGGTCGAGGTTGGCGACGGGTGTGATGGTGCCGCCACGGCCTACCTCGAACGATACTGACTGCAGCCGGGTGCATTCGCGTTCGGGAGCGAATTTATAGGCGATGGCCCAGCGGGGCGACTTGGCGGTGGCGCCTAGGTTGAGCTGCTGTCGTCGCGAGTTGACCTTGAACACCAATCCGTCGGTCGCTACGGGCAAGTGCTTGCGCTCAATGTCCCAATGAGCGATGAACTCGCTCACAGCATCAATCGAAGGCAGAATGGTGTGCTCGCCCGTCTTGAATCCCCAGCGTCGCAGTGCCTCAAGGCTCTCGCTATGCGTGGCGAAGGGCAGGTTGTCGCCTAGCAGGAAGTAGAAGTAGGCATCTAGGCCGCGCCGTGCCACCTCGGCGCTGTTTTGCAGCTTGAGAGTGCCCGCTGCCGCGTTGCGCGGGTTGGCGAACAGCGGCTCTTCATTTTGCTGGCGCTCAAGGTTCAGGCGGTCGAAGCTCTCCCAGGGCAGCAAAATCTCGCCGCGCACCTCAAAACTGTCAGGCCAATCCAATCCCTCGGCTAATTGCAACGGCACGCTGCGGATGGTGATGACATTGCTTGTCACATCGTCGCCACGCACACCGTCGCCGCGTGTGACGGCGCGCACCAGCCGGCCGTGCTCATAGGTCACCGAGATGCTCGTGCCGTCATATTTCATCTCGCCCACAATCTCGCAAGGCTCGCCGCCCAAGCCGTCTTGTGCACGGCGCAAGAAGTCCTGCACCTCGTCGATATTGTAGCTATTGGCAAGCGACATCATCGGGCGAGTGTGCTCGACCTGTTCGAAACCTTTGCTCAGGTCGCTGCCCACGCGCTGCGTCGGAGACAACGGGTCGGCATATTGAGGGTAGGTCTCCTCCAGGTCCTGAAGCTCACGCAGCAGTTGGTCAAATTCTTGGTCGCTGATGGTGGGCTGGTTGAGCACATAGTAGTTATGGTTGTGCTGGTTGAGTTGCTGGCGCAACTCGTCGATGCGTTGCTTGAACAAGTCCATAGTCACAAAATTTTTTGCTAAATTACTGCTTTTTTCTCATTCAACCACTATTTTTATTTGGTTATTTCTCTCTCACCCATTAACTTTGCACATCAAAACCCCAAACTCCTAT
>JAFZAK010000069.1 GCA_017557285.1 Muribaculaceae bacterium | reverse complement strand
GGTCATGAGGTCGTGTGTGTCTACCTTACCCGGGGCGAGGCGGGTATCGCTGGCAAGAGCGCTGCCGAGGCGGCGGCCATTCGTGTTGCCGAGTGCGAGGCAGCCAATGCTGTGACGGGAACAAGGCATATCTTCATGAACCAGGTGGATGGCAATACCGAGATTAATCTAGACCGCTATCGTGAGATGCGCGAGTTGCTAGAGCGTGAGCGCCCCGATGTGGTGCTTACGCATTGGCCCATCGACGGACACCGCGATCATGCGATATGCGGATTACTCGTGCTGGACGCTTGGCGCAGGGTGGGGCGCACGTTTGACCTCTATTATATGGAGGCGATGAGTGGCACGCAGTCACAGATGTTTCACCCCACCGACTGGGTTGACATCGAGAGCGTACTCGAGCAGAAGCACCGTGCATGCAACTGCCACGTGAGCCAGGGCATGGACGATCTCATGGAAGGCTGGCACGGGCCCATGGAGCGATTCCGTGGCATTGAATGCCGTTGCAACTATGCCGAAGCCTTCATTCATCACTCTTACCCCAGAATGATTTAGTTCCCAGCATTCCCAGTTTAATGACTATGAAAAAAACTCTTATAATTCTCGCTGCATTGGCAGTGGGCTTGAGCGCTAGCGCGCTCGATATCAAGGACTTTGTTTTAGGCGGTGCCCGTCCACGCGGCATCGGAGCCGTCACACCGGCCATGGACGGCAAGTACTATTACCAACTCACCGATGGCGGCAAGACCATCGCGCGCTTTGCCTACAAGACTGGCAATCGTGAGGCAACGCTGCTCGATTCGACTGTCATGGCCAACGCGCAGGTAAGTCGCTGGGAGGGCTACGAGATGAGCCAAAGCGAGAGCACCATCTTGCTCTGGGCCGACAGTGAGCCCATCTACCGCCACTCGTTCACCGCGCGCTTCTTTGTCTACGACACCCACAAGGGCACTTTGGCGACTGTTGCTGGTGGCGATGCGGTGCAGATTGCCACGCCATCGCCCGACGGCACTCGGGTGGCCTATGTCAAAGACAACAATGTCTATGTCCAGCACCTGACCGATGGCACCATCGCTCAGGTCACAACCGACGGACTGAAAAACCATGTCATCAATGCTGTCCCCGACTGGGTTTATGAGGAGGAGTTTGCCATGCTCAACTCGTTTGCATGGTCCAGCGACAGCCGCACCATCTCGTTCATTCGGTGGGACGAGAGCGAGGTGCCCATGGCGTCGATGATGATGTATGAGGGCGACTGCAAGCCCAACGAGGATTATGCCCTCTATCCCGGTCGATATGACTTCAAGTACCCCGTCGCGGGCGAGAAGAACTCAGTCGTCAGTGTCCACAGTTACGACGTGCTCCAGGGCAAGTTGAGCAAGATGAACCTGCCCATCAGCGACGAGGACTATATCCCGCACATCGGTTATGCTGGCCCCGCCGACGCATTGATGGTGATGACGCTCAACCGAACCCAGAACGACATGCACATCTATCGTGTGAACCCCGCCACGGGCGCAGCACGTGACATTTACCACGAGACCTCGACCAGTTGGATTGACAGTGAGATGTCACGCAATGTCGCTTACTATGACGACTTCTTCGTCATTCCCAACGAGACTTCGGGCTATTGCCAGCTCTACCAGTATGACCTCGACGGTCACCTACTGCGCCAGCTCACCACCGGCCAGGAGCCCGTCACCGATTACTACGGCTACGACAAGAAGAACCGCCAGTTCTACTATCAATGCACCGACGGCCCGCTCAACCGTGTGGTCAAGCGCGTAGACGGCAAGGGGCGCATGCAGGATGTGGAAGTTGCCAAGGGCACCAATTCGGCTCGCTTCAACAGCGACTTCACCTATTATATCCACACATTCAGCAATGTCGACACGCCCACGCAGTATCGCATCAAGCAAGTGGGTAAAAAGGGCAGTGTGCGTGACCTGCAGCTCAACGAGGAGTATTGTGCCAAGTACATGGTCCCCGAGGTGCCGCGCCGCGAGTTCGTGACCTTCGAGAACGATGGCTACATTCTCAACGGCTTCATCATCAAGCCCGTCGACTTCGACCCGTCGAAGAAATACCCCGTCATCATGTCGCAGTACAGCGGACCGGGCTCGCAGCAAGTGCGCAATAACTGGAAGCTCGACTGGGAGGAGTACTTCGCAACCCAGGGCTACATCATCGCCTGCTTCGACGGGCGTGGCACGGGCGCGCGTGGCAAGGCGTTCGAGTCGCTCATCTACCAGAACCTGGGCTACTACGAGACCATCGACCAGGTGGCGGCGGCCGAATATATGGCAAGCCAGCCTTGGGTTGATGCCGACCGCATAGGCATCTGGGGATGGAGCTTCGGCGGCTATGAGGTGCTCATGGCGATGTCGCACCCCGACAGCCACTATGCTGCTGGTGTATCCATCGCCCCGGTGACCAGTTGGCGCTTTTACGACACCATCTATGCCGAGCGCTTCATGCGTACCCCGCAGGAGAATCCCGACGGCTATGCCAATGGCGCGCCGCTCGACAAGGTCAAGGACCTCAAGGGCGACCTGCTCATCATGTTCGGCAGCGCTGATGACAATGTGCATATCATCAACTCGATGCAGTACATCGCCAAACTTCACGGTCAGAAGCGCCAGTTCGACATGATGCTCTATCCCAACATGAACCACAGCATCAACGGCTGCGGCGTGCGCGAGCCCCTCTACCAGCGCGTGCTCAACTATTTCGACCGAAAGCTGAAGTAGTTAAACCATCTGCTGAAAAGCATGTCTAAGTACTCCGAGACGCAGTCTCGGATAAAAACTGAAAACTATGCGTAAATTAGCTATTCTCCTGCTCACCGTCCTGGCTTGCGCCACAGCACAGGCCGACAAGAACACGAGTATCCTCGTCAAGCCCATCTGCGAGGCGCAGCGTGGCGAGATACCCGACAAGACCATCGAACTCAAGCTGCAATGTTACACGCTCACCGACTCACCACTTGCCAAAGCCATCGGCGAACTGGTCGCCGACGTGCGCAACGAGGACTCCTGGCACAATGTGTATGTGTTGAAGTTCCACACGACCGACGAAGGCTTGTTGGAAGTGGGTGTGATAGGGGAGAACGAACTGAAGAATTTGGTCATGAACAAGTCGGCTTGGGGCATCATGCTCCATGACTCGGCATGCTTCATCCTGTTCGAAGAAAAACCCGAAGGTGTCTTCAACAAAGGCAAGGGCAAGCATACCATTATCCAAGAATTCGAGATTCTGGATGCGTACTTCCAGGAGTCCCACACTGTGGTTTATGCCGATTGGAAAGAAGGCAAGTTGCGAGCAAAGATTTACGTCATCAACGACCATGACAATCTGCTCGATCGCCAACGCAAAGAGAACGGCAACATCATGGTCGACCACTTTGAATAGCAAATCTTGTCCAGGAAACACTACTAATAATTCTTGTTCTAATATCCTGTTATACATAGTGATAAATGTTATGTTGACAAATATAAAGTGCTACTTTATTTTTGGCAAAGGATCATTCCAACGTCACCGAAGGTGACAATTTGAGTAACCGGGGGTGGAGCGTTAGCGACACCTTCGGTATGAGGCGACACCAAATAACTCGCTGAAAGCGAGCACCTTGCTGCAACAACTGAATGCTCGCTTTCAGCGAGGATGATAGTTTGCTTTCTATCCGAGGGTGTCGCAAGCTCCACCCTCGGTTACTCGTATCAGTCGCTTTCAGCGACATAACTAACCCAAGGGACTACTGATATATAATTCCCTAACTCGATTGGTGGAATTCGCATTCTCAATCTGATTTTTTTGTGGAAATCCACATTTTTCTCAGATAACCACGAAAATGTGACCTTATTCGCCAAACATAAAGATCAGGAATGGAGATGGCATAAAATATTAGACACCATTGACAACAAGGACAATAACAAAATCAGTGCGGCAGAGAGTTCATTCCCTGCCGCACTGAGCCATTATCTCTTATTTATAATCTGTAATCTATTAACTATAATCAACTTTACTCCTTCCCTAGCATGATGTTGATGACAGCATTGACGTATAAGATAATGATTTTGTCATTATCATAAGCAAAATCAATTAAATTCTAAAAATCAATATTATAAATTAAAGAAATTGCTTCGCCATTTGTAGTATGCTGTTCAGCCTTCAGCACAAAAGGTGTATTGTCTTTACTTATCAAGATTCTTCCTGAAAATCTCATATTCATAAGATAATACTGGCCAGGGTACGATACTTTTAAAATGATTGGTGTTGATTTGCTAATTGGACCGAAAGTACCATCCCACGTTGCTGGCACATGTTTTACTTCAACACCATTCTCTGTGGTAATTTCCACCTCCATTTCAGATATCACTTGTGTAGAGTAAGCTTGCACTTCGTACTTTACATAATAATTTGAATCCGGTTCATCGTTTCCGCAAGAAAACAGAAATAGTGATAGGATAATTATCACGATGCTAACAAAAACTTTTTTCATATTTATTACATTTGTTAATAATATTTCTTTTTATCTCGTTTCCTACCTGCGAATTCAGTTGCGGCAGAGCAAGTAGATGTTCTCGGTGAGTTGCGTGAAGAACTCGTCCCTTTTCGCCGACTTGGTTGCAAAGGTAAGGAAATGTTTTCAGTTTTCAGCCATCAGTTGTCAGTTTTTTTGAAACAATTTTGGCAGATAACGAAAAAAAGACGAACTTTGCACAAGTAAAATCAAATATTACTACAAAATGCCCACAGTATTCATATTTTTCGGTTTCAGGTTCATGTTTTATTCTAATGATCATGAACCAGTTCATATCCATGTTTTTAAAGATGGATGTGAAGCAAAGTTCAATGTTACGCCTCTGACATTAGAATATAATCATGGCTTTAAGAAGCAGGAACTGGTTATTATTGAGTCGGTGATTGAAGAAAATACAGAGGTGATAATTGAGAGATGGAATGCTTTTTTCAAAAAATCTTGAGTTATGGAACGTTTGATTATCAAAAAGGTATGGGTTGATTCGGATTTTGTTTTTGCCGAATCTGAGGATGGAACCTGCGCCAAGTATGCATTCTCTCAATGGAAGCGCTTGGCGGATGCAACCGACGAGCAAAGACGTGATTTTTATCTGTCCTACTTTGGCATTCATTGGCCATCATTGGACGAGGACTTGAGTTTTGAGGGAATGTTCCGTGACAATCAATTATGTGACAGTACTCAAACAGTGGTATATCCTTACTGATTATCAATGCATCACCCTCTCATCGTCATAACTGGTCCCACTGCTTCGGGAAAGACGGGACGCGCCGTGGAACTGGCGCGGCTGCTCGATGCCGAGATTATCAGTGGCGACTCGCGCCAGGTCTATCGCGGCATGGACCTGGGTACGGGCAAGGACCTAGATGAGTATGGCGATGTGCCTTACCACCTCATTGACATCTGCCCTGCGGGCTACAAGTACAGCCTGTTTGAGTACTTGCGCGACTACCAAACAGCCTATGACGACATCACCGCCCGCGGCAAACAAGCCATCTTGTGCGGCGGCACTGGCATGTATGTCGAGACCGTGCTCAAAGGCATACAGCTGCCTCCCGTGCCCCAGAACGACGCTTTGCGGGCCGAGCTGGCCGACAAGTCGCTCGACGAACTCACCGCCATCCTACGCACGATGAAGACCCTGCGCAACAACAGCGACATCGACACCCCCAAACGTGCTATCCGCGCCATCGAGATCTGCACCTACTACCACAAGCACCCCGACCTCAAGCTAGCCACGGAGCCGCACCCGCTCACCGATGCCGTTGTCATCGGCGTGAGCATCGACCGCGAGGCGCGCCGTCAGCGCATCAGTCAGCGACTGGACGCACGCCTGCAGGCTGGCATGGTCGACGAGGTCAGGCGACTCATCGAGGGTGGGGTAGACCCCGAGGATCTCATCTACTACGGTCTGGAGTACAAGTTCATCACCCGCCATGTCATCGGCGAACTCACTTGGCAAGAGATGCACGACCAACTCGAGATTGCCATCCACCAGTTCGCCAAGCGCCAGATGACCTGGTTCCGCGGCATGGAGCGTCGTGGCACTCCCATCCACTGGCTGCCCTACGACATGCCCTCAGCCGACTTCAATGCAGCCGTCATGCAACTGCTGGCAGCATCAGGCAATTTTCTTGAACAAAATTCTTAAATTCGTGTAATTCTTGAAAATAATGAAACACTTGATTATCGTTGCCGCCATCGCATTGTGCGGCATCATGATGACCTCTTGCAACGGAGGCAATGAGAACAACAATGAAGTTGCTGTTCAGGCCGACACCATCGCCAACGATAAGCCGCCCATCCTGGTGGCTGCCGAGCGCTATCTGGCCGACTCCATTGCCCCCAGCTATACCCCTGGCGAGCACTGTATCCCCATCATCCCCATGACCTGTGTCGACGGCACCGATTCGACCGATGTCAAGGTGTGGGGCAGCTTCTGGGTGTTCAACTACAACGTCGTGGGCGACACGCTCAAGTGCGTCTCGGGCGGCGACCATTCTGGATTGATGCATATGCGCAAGGTGGGCGACACCTATGAAGTCTTCGCCTTCGAGCAAGTCGCGGATGGAGCGGGCAATGAGGCCAGCGCACGCAAAATCTTCGGCGACAACTATGATGCTTACCAAGCCGTCAACAGCGACGAGACGTATCGTGAGAAAGCCCGCCATGACGCCATCGCTGAATACGTCAAGGAAAACGCCCTCCCCGTCAAGTGCTATCAGGACTACGGCTGGCCAGCGGTGGACTTGTAGTTCCTACGGTTTAATAACAGCAACGGGCGGTACCGAAAAGATACCGCCCGTTGCTATATTACTGTTCGCTTGCCGGCTCAGGAGGCTCGGCTTCGCGTTTCTTTTTGGGCAGACGTCTGGCCTTGCGCAGCGCCTCGGTGATGATCCACTGCAACTGGCCGTTGGTCGAGCGGAACTCATCGGCTGCCCACTTCTCGATCGCGCTCATGATGTCACTGTCGACGCGAAGGATGAAATTCTTTGTCTCTTTCTTTGCCATCGTCTACTAGATGACCTAAATTTCGCGAAATTCGCGGTTATAACTCACCCTCGGGGCCTACTGATTCAGCGTGCCGGTGTTCACCACGGGCTGGGCCGACTCGTCGGCGCAGAGCACCACGAGCAGGTTGCTCACCATGGCAGCCTTCTTGTCCTCGTCAAGTTCAACAATGCCGTCGGTCGAGAGTTTGTCCAAAGCCATCTTGACCATGCTCACAGCACCCTCGACAATCTTCTCGCGGGCTGTGATGATGGCGCTGGCCTGTTGGCGGCGGAGCATCACGGCAGCAATCTCGGGAGCATAAGCCAGGTAGTTGATGCGGGCCTCGACCACCTCGATACCGGCCATTGAAAGGCGCTCGTTCAGTTTTGCCTCGAGTTGCTCATTAATCTCGTCGCCACCCGAGCGAAGTGTCAACTCATGGGTGTTCTCGTCGTTGTCGTCGTAGGCATATTGTCCGGCAACTTGTCGAAGGGCGGCATAGCTCTGAACGCTCACGAAGTTCTCCAGGGCGTGCATCAGGCTCTTGGTGTTGCTGCCCGTGCTGGCACCCTCGACCGAAGCCATCGTCTGCGAGTCGACCTCGAACAGGGCCTTGTAGGTGTCTTGCAGTTTCCACACCAGCACCAGGCCGATCATCACCGGGTTACCCACCTTGTCATTGACCTTGATGGGCTCGGCATCGAGGTTGCGTGCGCGCAACGACACCTTGGTCGTGCTGTAGAAGGGGTTAATCCAATAGTAGCCCGTCTTGGTGAACGTGCCGCTGTACTTGCCAAACCAGGTGGTCACGCGGGCCGTGTTGGGCTCCAACTTCAAGAAGCCGCAAAGGCTCAGCAATTCGACGATAGAAAGCACAATAGCGAGGATGAGCAGGGTAGTGGCGAGACCGTTCATACCCGGTTGGTCAAACAAAACGATGCTCTTGTAAATGCACCACACCATGATAAAGGGAAGAATCAGGACTACGAACAGCATCAGAAAACCATTCAGCGTCAATCCCTTAAATTCAAATTCTTTCGTTTCCATAAGCTATAAGTTAAATGAGTGAGTATTTTTCGTTATGATATCAATTTGATACCACAAAGATATAAACAAATTCCATGCCAGCAATGGAAACGAACAATTATTTAACAAATTTTAATGATTGATAGCCAGTGCGTAACTGTTCAACGATTCACGTCGAAAACCCTTAATCATTAGCCTTTAGCCCTTAGCCTTTAGCCTTTAGCCCTTAACCTTTAGCCCTTAACCCTAAATTCTTAATTCTAAATTCTAAATTCTTAATTCTTAATCTCACCACACCCCATAGCTGGCGCGGTCAGCGTCGATGCGAAGCATGATAAACAACAGGAATGTAAATCCCCATAGCGACGAGCCGCCGTAACTAAAGAAGGGAAGGGGGATGCCGATGACTGGGCACAGTCCCAGCACCATACCGATGTTGATGCTCAGGTGGAAGATAAGGTAGGACGCCACACAATAGCAGTAGACGCGCCCAAATGTGGTATGTTGACGCTCGGCGATGGTGATGATGCGCAGAATCAGCGCCAGGAAAACCAGCAACACTGCCGTCGAACCCACGAAGCCTTCCTCCTCGCCGATGGTGCAGAAGATAAAGTCGGTGTGTTGTTCAGGCACATATTTCAGTTTTGTCTGGGTGCCGTTCAAGAAGCCCTTGCCTAGAATGCCGCCACTGCCGATGGCAATCTTGCTCTGGTTCACGTTATAACCCACGCCACGCGGGTCATCAGCGATGCCCAGCACCACGGTGATTCGCTTTTGCTGGTGCTCCTGCAGCACATGGTTAAACGCAAAGTCAACCGTGAACATAAACACCACCGAGGCGACGATGAACCCAATGGTCACCAGCAGGCGTTGAACACTCTCGTGAAGCATACTATATATTAGGTAAATGACCGTGCCACCCACCATCAGACCGAAAAACAGATACCCGTTGACATCCACGCCCAGATAGGATAAACCCCACACGAGCAAGCTGCCTCCCAAGTAGGCCAGCAGCACATTACGCCCCAGGAAGAACGAGCGGCAATAGAAAAACAGCATCCCCACCGTGAGCACCATCACGATGACAAATGCGATAAACGTGCCCATCGGGATGCCCATCAGCATCACCGTTGCAAACTTCAGAACTACCACAAAATAGGTGATGGCGCACAACGCGGCAAATAGAACAAACCCGCTCATACCCTCACGGTAGAGCACAAAGATGAGCGAGGTGTAGACCAGCGCCGAGCCGGTCTCCTTCTCCAGGATGATGCACAGAATGGGCAGGACGATGATGCCGCCAGCAATAGCATAGTTACGCCAGGTGTTCAGCGCGAAACCATAGGTGCTGAACAGTTTCGCCAACGCCAATGCAGTGGCAAACTTGGCAAACTCGGCAGGCTGCAGGCTCACGGGGCCAAATACCAGCCACGAACGTGAGCCCTTGATGTCGGGTGCGATAAAGATGGTGACAATCAGCAATAAAATCATGACCCCATAGATGGGGTAGGCGTACGCCTCATATAGGCGGCGGTCAATCAGCAACAGTGACAGGCCCAGAATAAACGACAAACCAGCCCACATGAACTGCTTGCCCGAGAACCCCGAAAAGTCAAACATGCTCGCCTTGTCAAAGTTGTAGGTCGCGGCATAGATGCTCACCGCACCTGCCACAATCAGGATGGCATAAAGCACGATGGTCACCCAGTCAATTGACTTGAGCAACGTCCGGTTCTCGCTGTCATTGGTGCGTAGTTCCATCGGTGGTCTTCGTTTGGGGTTTCACTTCGGTTTTCTCTTTCTTCTTGCCGCCATAGACCTTGGCACTGAACAGGCTGGTACTTGCCATGCGGCTTGCAACTGCCTCGCGTGCCGGCGAGAGTTTGCCGTTGAGGTATTGCTCAATCATCACAGCTCCGATAGGCACACCAAAGGTGGCACCAAAGCCGGCGTTCTCGACATAGACGGCGACGGCAATCTTAGGATCGCTCATCGGGGCAAAGCCCATGAATGCCGAGTGGTCGCGGCCATGCGGGTTCTGGGCAGTACCTGTCTTGCCGCACACTTCCCATCCGGGGATATTGGCACCACGGCAGGTACCTCCAGTCACTGCCATGCGCATGCCCTCAACGATTGAGGGGTAGTAACTCTTGTCGATGGTGGTCTCATGGCGCTCAATACACTTCTTGAGCACACCCACACCATCGATGCGGCGCACCACGTGCGGCGTGATGTAGTAGCCGCGGTTGGCGATTGTCGCGGCCAGGTTGGCAATTTGCAGCGGTGTGGCTAGGATTTCGCCCTGACCAATGGCGTCGCTGATGATGCTGTAGGCGGTCCACTTGCCCTCGCCCAAGTTCTTGTCGTAGTAGGCCTTGTTGGGGATGAATCCACGACTCTCGCCAGGCAGATCCACGCCAGTCTTATAACCATAGCCCATCGACACCATGTGCTTCTTCCACACCTCGAAAGCGTTGCCTACCGAACCATACTTGCGCTTGTTCTCGAGCATGTGTTTCAAACCCCAACAGAAAAAGGCATTGCAAGAGGTTTGGATGGCGGGCTTCAGTGGGAGAGGAGAACCATGACCGTGGCAGCCCACACGCATGCCGCCGCTGATGAATCCGCGGTGGCAAGGATAGGCGGTGCTCAGGTTAATCACGCCCTCGTGAAGGAAGATGAGGCCCTGCGTGGGTTTAAAAGTCGAGCCAGGGGGATAGGCTGCCATGATGGCGCGGTCAAACAGCGGCATCCTGGGGTCATTGAGAAGCATGTTGTAATTCTTGCCGCGCTCCTTACCGATGAGCAATGCCGGGTCGTAGCTGGGACTGGAAACCAGAGCCAGAATCTCGCCCGTCTTGGGCTCGATGCACACGATGGCACCCACCTTGCCGCGCATCATCCGCTCGCCCAACTCTTGCAGTTTGATGTCAATGCTCAGGTGCAGGTCGTTGCCTGCCTCTGGAGCCACGTCGTTGGCACCATCGTTATAGCGGCCCTTGATCTTGCCCAATGCATCGCGGATAAGAATCTCGCTGCCCTTGCGGCCGCGCAGCCATCGCTCGTAGCTCTTCTCCACGCCTAGGTCGCCTGTATAGTCGCCCGAACGGTAGTACGAGTCGTTGTCGATGTCGCGCTGGTTCACCTCGCGGATGTCACCCAGCACATTGGCGCCAGCACTGTAGTTATACTGCCGCAAGATGCGCTGCACGATGTAGAATCCCGGGAAACGGTAGAGTTTTTCTTGTAGACGGCCATAGTCCTGGGCCGACAGGTGGTTCATCACAATCTGTTGCGTGTAGCCCGAGTAGTTGCGCCCCTTCTTCATGTCGGCCAACCGTTTCTCAAAAACCTCGCGAGTAATCTGCAGCGTGTTGCAAAGGTCTAGTGTGTCAAATGGCTGCACGTCCTTGGGAATCATCACCAAGTCGTAAGCGGGCTGATTATACACAATCAGACTATCGTTTCGGTCGTAAATGAGACCGCGTGACGGATAAATCACGCGCTCGATAAAGGCATTGCTGTCGGCATTCTCTTTGTAGGTGCTGTCGCCCACCTGCAACACAAACAGGCGCACGATGTAAATGCACACCAACACAATGATGAAACCGGCAATGACAAACTTGCGTTTCTCGAGATTATAGTCTTTTCTCACGACGGGTGCTTACTAAACTGTCCAAAGCTAGCAACAGGATGATGGTCAGCAGGCTACTGGCACCGATGCGCATCAGGGTCAACGGCCAGTTGTGGAGCGTAAAGGCTTGTACCAGGAACAAGAGGGTGCTGAAGACAAGCACCAGAGTAGACATGTATTTCAGGTAGGCGCCGAAGCCTAGCGTGTCGACACAGGGGACAGGGTTACTCATCTCGTTCTCACGAGGAACATACAACGCGAATATCGGCTCGCGGAAGGTCGCCAGCAGCGTGCAACAAAGCGCATTCATGCCGGGCGTGTTGTTGAACACGTCGACTATCAGCCCCATCACAAAGGCGATGGTTAGCGTGATGTTCATGTGCCATGTTACTGGCAAACGCAGAATCAGGTAGATGAAAACTAACGGAGTGGCGACACCAAAGAGCAGGATTTTGTAGCACATCACCTGCACCAGCACCAGCACAATGAACAATGCGGCGATTTGGAGAACGGTCTTGTTCATTTCTTGTCCTCCTTTCTCTGGATGGTGTCGTTAGGATTCACTTCGAGCATCCTCAGTTCCTCGGCCATGTCGTTGGTGATGACACGCACCGTGCTTAACTGGCTGAAATTGGTGGTTAACCGTACTTTCAGCGACACAAAACTGTCGCTCAGGTTGCGCGCGCGACCCTCAACCGTACCAACGATGATGCCCTCGGGG
>JAFZAK010000068.1 GCA_017557285.1 Muribaculaceae bacterium | reverse complement strand
CTCAGCGACAGCGAACGAATCCGTTAACACCACCAAAATCTAAAGTCTAAGGTCTAAAGTCTAATCTTGTGTACGACTATATCTCAGGATCCATTGCGGAGTTGAATCCCGCGTTTGCCGTGCTCGACAACCAAGGCATCGGCTACATGATCAACATATCGCTCACCACCTATGACCAACTTAGTCGGGGTGACAAGAATCTATGCAAACTCTATGTCTACGAGGCCATCCGTGAGGATGCCCATCTGCTGTTCGGTTTCGCCACCAAGCGTGAGCGAGAACTGTTTTTATTGCTCATCACTGTCAGTGGTGTGGGGGTGAACTCGGCACGCATGATTCTCGGTGCTGGACCCACCGAACAAGTCGAGTCAGCCATCGCACAAGGCAACGTCGCCATGCTCAAGAGTGTCAAGGGAATTGGCGCAAAAACCGCACAACGCATCATTGTTGACCTCAAAGATAAAATAAAAGGGGTAGACGCTACGTTTAATAGTGTAACAGGCGCGGCTGCCAGCCAAGTCTATGACGAGGCACTAGCCGCACTGGTCATGCTTGGGTTTACTCAACAGATGTCTCAAAAGGCGCTCAAGAAACTCTTTGAGCAACAGCCCGATATAAATGTTGAGCAAGCTATCAGGCAGGCACTGAAAATGATGTAAGGTAGCGCCCGGCCTCACCCCAAGCTCCCTGAATAGGGGAAGGGGAAGTCCTGGGGCAGCAATTATGCATTGTGCATTATGAATTATGCATTAATTAAAAAGTCTATATTTCTCGGTGTCGGCACACTCATCGGACTGTGGGCCGGCAACGACACGGCATTGGCGCAATATGTGACCAGTAAACTTGCGCCACCGCCACCACCACCCACGCAGCAAGTCACCACTCAGCAGCGTGGCAACACACGCAACCCGCTGGACACCGTGAATGTCCAGTTTAACGTGCATCCCACGGTACCTGGTACATATGGCGACATTCAAGGAAGCGACGAGTATTCGCTCGACCTCAAGTCCCCCTCTAACATTACAACCGATGCTGAATATGACCCCGAGACAGGGTGCTACATCATACATACTAGACTAGGTGACAACGATATCGTCACCCCATTCATACTCTCGGCCGACGAATACAACAATGTTTATTTGCGTCAGTCGATGCAGGAATATTACCGTCAAAAATACTCTGAGACAGCCGAGGAAAAGGAGAAGAATCCCTTCAACTTTCTTGACATGCAGTTTGGCCTAGGTCCGTTAGAAAAAGTATTCGGACCTGGTGGCGTTCAACTTAAAACACAAGGCTCGGTCACGCTCAACATGGGCGTCAAGAGCAACAAGACCGACAACCCGGCCATGTCGGTCCAATCGAGAAGAAAAACTTATTTCGACTTCGACCAGCAAATCCAGGCTACTGTACAGGCATCGGTGGGCGACAAGATGAAGTTCAACATGACGTACAACACTAACGCCACGTTTGAATTTGACAACAAGAACCTCAAGCTTGCATACGACGGTAAGGAGGATGAAATCATCAAGAACATCGAGGCAGGTAACGTGAGCATGACCACCGGGTCATCGCTCATTCGTGGTAGTTCGGCACTATTCGGTGTCAAGACCAAACTGCAGTTTGGCAAACTTACCGCTACGGCGCTCGTGTCGCAGCAGAACAGCGAGTCACAGACCGTCAACACCAAGGGTGGAGCGCAGACAACCTCGTTCTATATTACTGCCGACAAGTATGACCAGAACCGAAACTTCTTCTTGTCGCATTTCTTCCGTGATAACTATGACGAGTGGTGCAAGCGTCTGCCATTGGTGTCAAGCGGTGTCAACATCACTCGCTTGGAGGTGTGGATTACAAACAAGCGTAGCACATTCAACGAAGCACGCAACATCATGGCATTCATGGACCTGGGCGAGAACAAGCACTTGGCGTGCAGCCATTGGACGCCCGACCTTAGTGCCGACAATCCCAGCAACCAGAGCAACTCGATGCTCGATGAAATCAAGCAACAATACCCCGACGCTCGCTATATTAGTCAGGTGGCCACAGCATTGGAGCCACTGAAAGCCTACGGATTTGAAGGAGGTCAAGACTATGAGAAGATTGAGAGTGCACGACTGCTTACATCGTCGGAATACTCACTCAACTCCAGCCTGGGATACATTCAGCTCAAAACTGCCCTTAATGCTGACGAGGCTATAGCGGTTGCATACCAGTATACCTACCGCGGACAGACCTACCAAGTGGGTGAGTTCTCGGGTGACATCACCGCCACCGACCAGTCGCTCTACGTTAAGATGATCAAAGGTACTACCGTTTCGCCGCAGATGCCGAACTGGGACCTGATGATGAAGAACATCTACGCACTGGGAGCATACTCGGTCGCCAAGCAGCACTTCAAACTTAACATCAAGTACCTGAGCGACACAACGGGTACAGAACTCACCTACATCCCCGACGGAAATATCAACGGCAAGCCGTTGCTGCAAGTGATGAACTTGGACCGACTGGATGCCAACCAAGAAACCAATATTGACGGACGTTTTGACTACATTGAGGGATATACCGTCAATAGTAGCAACGGCAAAATCATATTCCCCGTCGTCGAGCCATTTGGTGCACATTTGCGCAAGCAGATTGGAAACGATGCCATCGCCGACAAGTATGTCTACGAGGAACTATATGACTCAACACTCGTCGTGGCGCGACAATACCAGGACAAGAACAAGTTTGTCCTCGCTGGTGAGTATCAGGCATCTTCGGGCAATGTCATTCGACTCAATGCCATGAACGTGCCACGAGGCTCGGTCGTTGTCACTGCAGGTGGCGTGACACTGACCGAGAACAGCGACTATACCGTCGACTACAACATGGGTACGGTTACCATTACCAACCAAAGTATCATTGACGCCGGTACAAACATCAGTGTCTCGCTTGAGAACCAGTCCACATTCAGTATGCAACGCAAGACGTTGTTGGGACTGGACCTGAACTACCAGTTCAACAAGAATTTCAACATCGGTGGTACCATCATGCACTATGGCGAAAAGAGCATAACCGAGAAGGTGGCCATCGGTGATGAGCTTGTCAACAACACCATTTGGGGCTTGAACATGAACTATAATACCAAGTTCATGTGGCTCACAAACTTGCTCAATAAGATTCCCACAGTCAATGCGACAGCACCATCGTCGATCACATTCAAGGGTGAGTTTGCCCAACTGTTGCCGCACCAGGCTAAGACGGGTTCAAATAAGGGTAGCAGTTATATCGACGACTTTGAGACAACGCAGAGCGGTATTGACCTGCGTTCGCCTTACTCCTGGTTCCTCGCGTCAACACCTTACGATGGCACCGCAGGGTCACTATTCCCCGAGGCGGCGCTTAGCAACGATGTGGCATACGGAAAGAACCGTGCCTTGCTGGCTTGGAACTATATCGACCGTCTGTTTACACAGCGCAACAGCAGTTACGTGCCTGGTTACATCAAGAACGACCTCGACCAGCTCTCTTATCCTTACATACGTGAGGTGCCCTACAGTGAAGTGTTCCCGGGCCGAGAGCTGAACTATGGTGAGTCGTCAACCGTTCAGACATTCAACATGTCATTCTATCCAAAGGAGCGCGGCCCTTATAACCTTGATGCCGACAACATCGATGACGAGGGCAACTTGCTCAATCCCGAGCAGCGTTGGGGTGGTATCATGCGTAAACTGGATAACACCAACTTTGAGCAGTCAAACATCGAGTATATCCAGTTCTGGATGATGGACCCGTTCATGGACGAGGAACTGGACAACCGCGATGGTGGATACCTCTACTTCAACTTGGGTGAGGTGAGCGAAGACATTCTCAAGGACGGACTGAAGAGTTACGAGAACGGTCTTGGAACCAACGTTGACTCTACATACATCAAAACAACCAGTTGGGGCAAGGTGTCAACGCAGACATCGATGACCTACGCTTTTGACAACGCTCAGGGGTCGCGTGTGGTGCAGGACGTCGGTCTCAACGGCCTGTCGACCGATGAGGAGCGCATGTTCCCATCCTATCGTGAATATGTCACTAAGTTACGTCAGCGTCTGTCGCCCGATGCCATCGCGCGCATGGAAGAAGACCCATACTCACCGCTGAACGACCCAGGTGGCGATAATTATCACTTCTACCGCGGCTACGACTACGACGAGAAGCGACTCAACATCCTGGAGCGTTACAAGCACTACAATGGCACCGAGGGTAACTCGCTCAGCGCCGAGGATGCCAGCGACCCGCTCTACCAAAGCGCCCGTAGTGTGCCTGACGTTGAGGATATCAACCAAGACAATACGCTCAACGAGTACGAGCGATACTTCCAGTACCGCGTTGCCATTCACCCCGACTCGATGCAAGTGGGCAAGAACTATATCATCGACAAGCAGGAGGCAACAGCTTACACCCGCAACGGCGAGAAGCAACACACCACTTGGTATCAGTTCAGCATTCCATTGCGTCGATACGAGAAAAAGGTGGGCAACATCACCGATTTCTCTACCATCCGATTCATGCGAATGTTCATGACCGGCTTCAAGGAGACGACACACTTGCGCTTCGCAACACTTGAACTGATGCGCGGTGAGTGGCGCAACTATGACTATAACCTGAACATGCGTGGCGATGCCCCTGCATCAGGTACAGTCAACGTCAACACCGTCAACATTGAGGAGAACGGCGCGCGCGAGCCGGTCAACTACGTCTTGCCTCCGGGTGTGACCCGTATCATCGACTCGGGACAGTCGCAGATTACGCAGCTCAACGAGCAGTCAATGCAGGTGGGTGTCGAGGGACTCCAACCAGGTGACGCACGTGGTATCTACCGCAATACCACCCTGGATCTGCGCATCTACCAACGATTGCAGATGTTCCTCCACGCCGAGGCGACTGTTGACAACCCCACAAACCTCTCTAATGGTGACGTGTCGGCATTCATCCGCTTGGGATCGGACATCAAGAATAACTACTATGAGTATGAGATTCCACTGGATCTCACACCGCACGGACACTACAATACCAATAGCACGGCCGACCGACTGAAGGTCTGGCCCGAGAACAACATGCTCGATGTCGACCTCGATGTGCTGACCGATGTCAAGAAGGCGAGAAATGCCGCCAAGATGGCAGGTGACCCGGATGTTGGATATGCCAAACGGTTCACACAACAGGATCCCGACCATCCCAATCACTGCGTTACTGTGCAGGGTAACCCCTCGCTGAGCGATGTGCGCGTAATCATGATTGGTGTGCGAAACAACGCTAACTCGACCAAGGACTGCGTAGTCTGGGCCGACGAGTTGCGTGTCACCGACTTTGACAACGAGGGCGGCTGGGCAGCAAAGGCTAACATGACCCTGAACATGAGCGACGTGGCGACGGTCAACGTGGGATGGCACCGCGAGACACATGGTTTCGGCGCCGTCAACCAGAGCCTCACCCAGCGCCGACTTGACGACTACAACCAGTATAATATCGCCGTGCAAGGTGACGCCGGTCGTTTCCTGCCTGAAAAGGTCAAACTCAGGGCTCCTGTTTATTATAGTTACAGCAACGAGAAGACTACGCCCAAGTACAACCCGCTAGACCAGGACGTGGAACTCAAGGATGCCGTTGATGCTTGCGAGACAAAGCACCAAAAGGACTCGATTAATGACTATGCGGTCACACTGCGCACGGTCAAGAGTTTCAGCATATCGGGACTCAAGTTCGACTATAAGTTTGGCAAGAATCCCATGCCCTGGGATCCAGCAAACTTCACGTTCAGCTACTCGTCCAATAAGCAGCATCTCAACGACCCGAACAACGTCTACGAGAACACCAACGACTATCGCGGCAGCTTCCAGTATAGCTGGACGCCCTACATCAAGCCGCTCAAGCCGTTCGCGCGCATGATTAGCGAGAAGAACAAGAACATGAAGTTCTTCCGCGACTACGAGATTCGCTGGCTGCCCACCAACATCGCGTTCAATACCAACATGTCGCGTTTCTACTACGAGCAGCAGACACGTAACGAGACGGGTATTGATGTCGAACTGCCTGTTGCGGTAAGCAAGAACTTCCTCTGGGACCGCCAGTTCGCCATCTCATGGAATCTCATCAAGTCGCTCAATGCGTCGTTCAACAGCGCCACAACAGCGCACATCCTCGAACCCATCGGACAAGTGAACAAAAAACTCCTGGCCGACGAGTACACACTCTGGAAAGACTCCGTTTGGCAGAGCATCAAGGGACTGGGTACGCCATGGGCATACAACCAGACATTCAATGTTTCCTACAAGGCTCCGTTCAGCGCCATCCCAATCCTGAGCTTTATCTCAGCCAATGCCAGCTATAATGCTACCTACAACTGGAACCGAGGTACCGTTGTAGAAGGCATCAGCAGCGGTAACACCATCGCCAACCAGTCTTCGTTCAGCGTCGATGGACGACTGGCAATGGAGCAGCTCTACAACAAGATTCCATATCTGAAGGAGGTGAACAAACGATTCGGAGGACAAGAAGGCTCCACGGGTAAGAAAGACACGAAGAAGCCTAAACCGAAGAAGTTTAATAGGACCTTCAAGTTATCACCCGACACAGCGATCGTTATCAAGCACAACATGAACACCAAGAGTGTCAAGGTGACTGCAACGACGACCGACGACAAGCCGTTCCCCATTCAGTTCAAGGTCAAGGACGCCAACAATGTGGAGATCCTGACTCTGGGCGAGGAGAACCTTAAATTCACCGTCAACGAGGTGCAGAAGTCGCATAGTGGCTTCTTATGGGAGCTCGGACAATACTCGTCGCGACTGCTCATGAGCGTGCGAAACGTCAGTGTCAAGTTCCGCAATACACGCCAACTGTCGTTGCCACAGTTTGTGCCTGAGATTGGCGATATTTTTGGACAGACGACACACTACGATGTCATGGCACCAGGTCTGGACTTTGCCTTTGGCTTTACCGATGAGAGTTACATCGACCGGGCAAAAGAACGGGGATGGCTCCTAGGTGACCAGACGCAGACTTCGCCGGCACTGTCCAGCCGTACACAGGAGTTCAATGCTGAGATTCAGCTGGAGCCCATCCGTGGACTCAAGATTACACTCACGGGTAACAGAACCGACAACCGCACGAGTCAGGTGCAGTTCATGTACGACGACATGACCACCATCTATGCGGGTAGCTACACTCGCACACACATGGCATTGGCAACAGCATTGCGTGGTGTAAGCGATAGTAATGGATACCAGAGCGATGTGTTCGATCAGTTCTTGAGCAACATACCCGTCGTCGCGCAGAGACTGCAAGATCGGTATAATGGCATCAACTATCCCGAGCGTGGATTTATTCGAGGCAAGGAGTATGCCGGACATCCGTTCAATCCCGAGCTGGCGGGTGTCAATACCATGAGTAGCGATGTGCTCATACCTGCCTTCATGGCGGCATACTCGGGTAAGAACGCGCGCTCTTACGAACTGAACCCGTTCCCGGGTCTCAAGAGCATCCTGCCCAACTGGCGTGTGACTTACGATGGACTCATCAAGATACCGTTCTTCAAGAAGTGGTTCAAGAGCTTCACGCTCACGCACACCTACCAGTGTACCTACCAGGTGGGCTCGTTCAACTCGTTCACCGACTGGATTGACATCGGCAACGGCATGGGATTCACCCAAGACGCACTTTCAGGCAATGCCATTCCGTCATCGCCCTACAACATCTCGTCTATCACCGTGACCGAGAAGTTTGCGCCGCTGCTGGGCGTCAATGCCACACTGAACAATGGCATGACATTGAATGCCGACTACCGCGACAGCCGTACACTGACACTGAACTCGGCAGCAGGCCAGCTCGTTGAGGCTTACACGCGTTCCTTCGTCTTGGGAGTAGGGTACAAGATTGCCAATTTCAACAAGATTCTCAAGATCAAGGGACAGCAGAAAGGCGTGAACAACGACTTGACGATGAACCTGAACGTACAGTTCAACAGCAATACTGCGCTCATCCGAAAGATTGATGCCAACACCGCACAGGCTACCAGCGGAGCCAGGACGATGAGCATCAATTTCAAGGCAAATTATGTCGTGAGCAAGCGAGTGACCATCGGGGCATACTTCGACCACCAGTCCAACACCCCGCTCGTCTCCAACTCGGCATATCCCACTACGAACAGCAACTATGGCCTCTCAGTCC
The DNA here is from genome assembly GCA_017557285.1 of Muribaculaceae bacterium. Lineage (GTDB taxonomy): Bacteria > Bacteroidota > Bacteroidia > Bacteroidales > Muribaculaceae > Sodaliphilus. Next base: position 3,676 of record JAFZAK010000068.1, on the reverse strand, counting down.
AAATGAGCCTTACCAAGTAAGAGTCAGACATATGAATTATGAATCCCCCCATAGGTTGGCAGCAAAACGGAACTCCCCCCTCTTTAGGGGGGGCTGGGGGGGGCTTATAGGTCTGTTGCTCTTCACCTTGACTGGATGCATGTTCACTGGCGTCGAGAGCACAAAACAGGTCACCGACAAAGAGGTCGCGAAGACCATCGGCGAACTCGAGCGACGGCAGCCCACGATGACCGTGCAGCCGTTCCGCGACTCGGTGCCAGCATGGCGCATTGGCAAGGAGTTCTTCGTTACCGACAACCAACTTCGCCTCATCGTGCAAGGAGCCGATGACGACACCACTGCATTGGCAGGACAAATCCTGCGATACGACGGCTACGAGGCGGGTAGTGTGCTAGACAACACTGAGGCATTCAATCTCAAGTTCACGGCACCCTCAGGCAAAACCTACGTCTATCGCACGGGAAAAACACGTGAGCAGTTTACTGCCAATTTCATCGTCCCGTTACTCATTGACATGGACATGGTGCACGATGTTGACCGCCAGTTGCGGGGTAAGGAAGTCTACATCAAGACGCCCCTGTGGTATGACCTCAATGAAGAGTCGCTCAGGCGGGCACGACAGTTCATCAAGGTGCGCATCGATGCCGTCGAGCCGGGTAACAAGGTCTTGCCGTTGCGTGTGTGTTTCACTGCGCTCGACAAAGGCGAGCAGGCCTTCGTATGGATGTCCGACCCCAACGCCACCATGCATAACCGCGACTTCGACTCGCTCTTCTCGCTGCGCGACATGCACGAGAACTATCCCGATATCACCGATGCAACCTGGCAGCGAATCATCCGTGGCGAACTAGCAGAGGGTATGACCAAGGAGGAATGCCGACTCGCGGTGGGCTCGCCCAAGAACATCAGCCGCATCCCCGACCAGGCAGGACTGCGCGAGTACTGGTACTACGACGGCGGCTCCTACCTCTACTTTGTAGACGGCCTCCTCACCCAGTTTAAATAATGCACAATGCACAATGCACAATTCATAATTCATAACAGCCTCACTGGACTTCCCCCTCTTTAGGGGGGACTGAGGGGGGCGAATCATTAGGGAAGGTGTCGCTCCGCGAATGAAGAGTGTGTGATATCACTAGAAGTTCTACTAGCGCGCAGCGCGATCTACCAGCCGAAGGCGGTCTACCAATGAAATGTTCTACCAGCGCGCAGCGCGCTCAAATTTGACAAAGATGCTCCTCGAATTCCTAGGCACTGGCACAAGCACCGGCGTACCGTCGTTACGCTGCGATTGCGAGGTATGTCGCTCGGCTGATCCGCGCGACAATCGCTTGCGCGCCTCGGCCATCGTGCGTTATCGCGGCAAAAGCATCCTCATCGACTGCAGCCCCGACTTCCGCCAACAGATGCTCCGTGCCACCGACGACCATATCGATGCCCTCCTGTTGACACACATACACTACGACCATGTCGGCGGCATCGACGACCTCCGTGCTTATTGCTTCGACCGCCATTTCCCCGTCTATGCCCGTCAGGATGTCATCGACCGCCTGCGCGAGCGGCTGCCATACTGCTTCGCCGAGAACCCTTATCCTGGCGTACCCTTGCTCGACTGCACACCCATCAACGACACCGACCCCTTCATGGTTCAGGGCATCGAGGTGCAGCCCATCCCCATCATGCATGGCAAGATGCCCATCCTAGGCTTCCGCATCGGTCCCTTGGCTTACATTACCGACTGCAAAGAAATCGCTGACGACCAGATAGAGCGTCTGCACGGCATCCCTGTGCTCGTCATCAACGCCCTCCGTCACACGCCCCATCACTCCCACATGCATCTTGACGCCACTCTCGACGTCATCCGCCGCATCGCGCCCCGCCAGGCCTACCTCACCCACATGAGCCACCGCATCGGCCTCCACGCCACCACCGACCCAACTCTCCCCCCAAACACCCACCTCGCCCACGATCAACTCATCCTCGAAATAGAAGAATAACACCCTTCTGTAATTTTCAACAAGCAAAACCATTATACAGTAGGGACGCGCCTTGGCACGTCCGCATCAGACATACGGATAAAAGATTATTATTTTTTGCTGGTAATGTTTTGTTCTCGCAAGAAATGCAGACCTATAGGTCGCATTTTCAGAATATATTCAACTAGGGTGTGTTACAGAAAGATGCAGTATGTCGGAAATTCCGACGAACTGCCGCTGATGGGAAAGAGTAGGGACGCGCCTTGGCACGTCCGCATCAAACATAAATAGGGGTAGTCAGAATCAAAAACAAGCCTTTAATTCTATTTAGCATTAATGTGCCTAATTTTTGCATATGCTAATAATAATTTTGCCGATATAATATAATTAATTTGTTATTTCATGGAAAGTAAACTTTTGATTCCTTGGGCAATAGACCAAAACGGCAAAAACATAAGCATCGAGCATGCTCAAAAAGGACAATCATATTTTTGCCCAAAATGCGGTGAGCCTTTATCCTACTGCAAGAGCGGAACTGGTCCTCATGCTCGTCGGAATCATTTCAAGCATAAGGCCGATACGAACTGCGTGGGCTACTATACTCCGCATGAAACTGAGTCTTACATCCACAAGACGGCAAAAGAAGGCATCTACCGAATCCTTCATTCATACCTGGAAAATGGCCAGTCGTTTCCTATCTTATGGACTTGCCCAAATTGTAGACATCAATATGACGGCAACCTTCTAAATGGGGTCTCCGATGTTAAAATGGAAAATGTAGTGGATTCCGCTCGCAGCGATGTGGCATTACTCAATGAGCATGGCGATGAAATCGTCGCAATAGAGATCGTCTACAAACATGATGTCGAACTGAGAGCATTGAACATATATGAAGATAAGAATATCACAGTAGTACGTCTTTGCTTTTATTCGGTTGAAGACCTCAATGACCTAGAGAAAAAGTTGCATAATCCCGACAGTGTGAACATTTGTCTCAACGTCAAATGCATCAATTGCCAAACTTCGCATCTACCAAGGCATATAATCCCATTGCAAAATCAGGAAGGCAAGAACGCCGCTGTTGCAGTTGCCATTGTGAATCCGTTTGATGGTAATCAACAACCAATATGGGGATTACCGTTCAGCCTACAAGATCAACAGAATGCTGTTGACTTTGTTCGCCGAACTTGGCCGAATTCCCAGATTGATTTAGAACTCTCAGAACAATCGGGTATACATTTTGCAATGTTTATTACTCCAAATCCAAAACAGATACAAGTACAGTATCCTCGGCAAGTAAACCCTTTTGGCACAGGACTTGATAAAGAGCTTCACGAGAGAAAGGTAAAAGCCATTCGTAAGAGTTATGCCCAAAAATCATCTAAAAAAACTTCATCAAAAAATGTGTCTAGAAAAAGGCGTTGATTTCATAATGAAGATAATAATGCTATAAGTTTCCCACAATTTTGCTCTGCCAGGGCATTTTGTCAAGAAAAACGCCTAACTTGGTATTCTCACATATGAGGCATTCTCCGTCAAGCCAACTAGTTTGTTCTCAAAGGGTAAATGTCATATTATCCCAAAGAAATCTTGGCGAATTTTAGGAGGAGGGTCTTGGAGCCGAGGCCGGGGAAGTCGACATGGATTTTGGCGTCGGCACCGGATGTGTCGATGTTGGTGACGACCCCTTGCCCGAAGCG
>JAFZAK010000067.1 GCA_017557285.1 Muribaculaceae bacterium | reverse complement strand
ATGACCAACCAAATCCGCGAGGACATTCGTAACTTCAAGGCCGAGACTGGAGTGGACCGCGTCGTCGTCCTCTGGGCCGCTTCGACCGAGATTTATGTCGCTCCCGACATGAAGTATCATGGCACCATCGAGGCTCTTGAGGCAGCCATGAAGGCTAATGATACCGATCACATCGCTCCCTCGATGTGCTACGCTTACGCAGCTTTGACCGAAGGCGCACCCTTCGTCATGGGCGCTCCCAATACCACCGTCGACATTCCCGCTATGTGGGAACTCGCCGAGAAGACCCAAATGCCTATCGCTGGAAAGGACTTCAAGACTGGCCAAACACTCGTCAAGAGCGGTTTCGCACCCATCATCGGTGTGCGTAACTTGGGTCTCGCTGGATGGTTCTCGACCAACATCCTGGGCAACCGTGACGGACTCGTGCTCGATGAGCCCGCCAACTTCCGCACCAAGGAGGTGAGCAAGCTCTCGACCCTTGAGACCATCCTCAAGCCCGAGTGCCAGCCTGATCTCTACACCGATTATTTCCACAAGGTACGTATCAACTATTATCCTCCCCGCAACGACAACAAGGAGGGATGGGACAATATCGACATCTTCGGATGGATGGGATATCCCATGCAAATCAAGATTAACTTCTTGTGCCGCGACTCAATCTTGGCAGCACCGCTCTGCCTCGACCTGGTATTGCTCATCGACCTGGCACGTCGCGCCGGACGCTATGGTACGCAGCGCTTCCTCAGCTTCTTCCTCAAGAGCCCGATGCACGACTATACCGTAGGTGAAGAGCCCGTCAACAACCTCTACCAGCAGTACACCATGCTCAAGAATGCTATTCGCGAGATGGCTGGCTACGAGGCCGACGAGGAAATCGATTAATACAGAAAAAATCATAGCAAAGTGCCGCTTCTGTCATGGGAACGGCACTTTTTTGTATTAGTGGCAAAAATATTTCTCTTTTCTCAATTCTAAATTCTCAATTATTTCGTAACTTTGCACCGTCGTGTGTACTGACAGGTCGTGCGACGATAAAAATAATGTGAAACTGAGCCGGCAGAGTGGGTTCTGTACGGCACATAATATGTCACTACTATGCAACCAAACGAAGGGACTCAACATTCGACTACAAAGGCGGGCAAGAAGAAAAGCTCGTCATCAATCCCCATTAGGGCTTTCTTCATGGCTTGTCTGCACAACTGGTACTGGTTTGTGCTTTCAATCATCGTATGTGGGTGCATTGCTTACCTTTATGGTAAGTCGCAGCCCTTGCTATACCAATCCAAGGCACTGATACTGCTGAAGAGCAAGGACACGGATGTTGGAGCGCAGTCCAAGGCCTTTAGCGACTTGGGCATGACATCTGCCAGTACATTCATGCCTAACGAGATTTACAAAATCAAGTCGCCCGACCTCATGGAACTAGTGGTCAAGAACCTGGGCATCAATGTCCAGTATTATGGCCATGTGTATCTGCGTGATGTGAATATCTATCGGTCAACTCCCGTCAATATAACGCCCTTGCGCAACATCAATCAGCCATTCTCCATGGTTGTCGTACCCAAAGGCGGCAATGACCTGGAGTTTAAGGTTGAAGGCGATGGTGGATGGAAAAAAGCGCACTTTGGAAATAAGGTTGCCACAAAGTATGGTCCTATTGCCATTACTAAGACAAAGAACTATACTGAGAATCACAAGGACTTCAATGTGATTGTCAAGGTGAGCACGCCAACCCAACTGGCCAATAGAATTGTTGGCTCGCTGACTGCCGAACATGCAGATAAGGTCAGCGATGTGTTGCGTCTGTCATTGGTTTGGGACAACAAGGACGAAGCCATCGACATCCTCAATGCACTGATTGCATCCTACAACCAGGAGGCCATCAATGACAAGAATGTGGTGGCGCGCTCGACCGAGGCGTTTATTGCCGAGCGTGTCGAGGCTCTATCCAAAGACCTGAGTGGTGTGGACAGTCAAGTCGCCGCCCTCAAGACCAGCGCAGCCAATCGTGCCATCTATGCTGATGCAAGCACCGGACTGCGATACGCCGACAAGACGGCCGATGTCGACATGCAGATTGCTCTGGCCAGCAACATAGCCAATTACATCAGTGGCATGGCTGGCAATGAATTGATCCCATCGAATACAGGTATCGCAAGCACGGGTGTCGAGGGACAAATTCAGCAGTACAATGAGGCCATGCTCAAGTACCAGAAGATAGCCACAACATCATCAAGCGAGAACCCAGTGATGATTGAATTGGAGCGTTCGTTAAGTACGCTCAAGGCGAATATCATGCAAGGCTTGAACAACTACATCGCCTCGCTGCGTACCCGTCAGAGCCAAGCTCAGTCGCAGCAGTCAATGGCTACGGGCTCAATCATCGCCGTGCCATCGCAGGAGAAGGCCATCACCGAGGTGTCTCGCCAGCAGAAGATCAAGGAGCAACTCTACCTTTACCTGCTCAACAAGCGCGAGGAGAACGCTTTGCAGTTGGCTATCACCGAGCCTAACGCCAAGGTCATTGAGGCAGCAACAGGTACAGGTCCGGTCTCGCCCATACCGTCACGCATCATGATGACGGGTCTCTTGCTGGGACTTCTCATTCCGGCACTCTTGCTCTATGCTGTTTATTGGTACTACTCGCTCGATACCAAGGTACATACACGTCATGATATTGAGGATGTCATGGATGTGCCCATCATCGGTGAACTGCCCGCCAAGAAACAGCACTTAGCCGACCAGGAGATCGTCGTTACAGAGAACGGTCATGATCGCATTTCCGAGGCATGCCGCATCATACGCTCAAACATCGACTATATCGCCACACCCAAGCCTGGCGAGGGACTGGTCATTCAGTTCACATCAACTATGTCGGGTGAAGGAAAGAGCTTTGTCGCCGTTAACTTGGCGCTCTCATTTGCACATTCGGGAAAACGAGTAGTGGCTGTCGACCTTGACTTGCGCAAGGGACGTTTCTCGGAGTACGTGGGACTTCAGGACAGCAACATCGGTGTGAGCACATTCCTCTCAGGAAAGACCGAACGAATTGATGATGTCATCCATCATGGTAGTTTCCACGATAATCTCGACTTTATTTGTGTCGGTGCCATCCCGCCCAATCCCACTAATCTGCTCATGAGCCAGAACTTCAAGAAGCTTATTGCAGAGCTTAAGCAGCGTTATGATTATATCTTCCTTGACACGGTGCCGTTTAGCATCATCGCCGATGCGGCCCTTATTAACCGCGAGACCGACATGACCATCTATGTCATCCGTGACGGAAAGGTTGACAAGCGCTACCTAGAAGACTTGGACAAGATGATTAGTGACGGAAAAATCCACAACGCTACCATATTGGTCAACGACATCAAGATTGACAACAAGCACTATGGCTATGGCAGTTATGGTTATGGATATGGATATGGTTATGGTTACGGCTACGGCTATGGTTACGGCTACGGCTATGGTTACGGTTATGGTTACCATAGTGACGATGAGCCTGAGAAGAAGTCATGGCTCGAACGACTCGGACTCAAGAAAAAAGCTAAAGTCTAACGTCTAATGTCTAAAGTCTAAAAATGACTATCGCAGTTGCAGGAACGGGATATGTGGGGCTGAGCATTGCGTGTCTGCTGGGGCAGAACCATCATGTCGAGGCCGTGGATATTGTCGCCGAAAAGGTTGACATGATTAATCGTCGTGTCTCGCCCATTGCCGATGCCGAGATAGAGCAATATCTGGCCGAGCATGATTTGGACATTCATGCCACGCTCGACGCTCAAGCGGCTTATAGTCAAGCCGATCTGGTGGTCATCGCTGCACCCACTAATTACGACCCGCAGCGCAATTTCTTCGACACAACGGCGGTCGAGGCTGTGGTCGACTTGGTCAGACAGTGTAACCCCAACGCAATCATGGTCATCAAGAGCACCATCCCCGTGGGTTATACCCAGGGCTTGCGTGAGAGAACGGGCTGCAAACGCATCCTGTTTTCACCCGAGTTCTTGCGCGAGAGTCGGGCGCTTTATGACAACCTGCATCCCAGCCGCATCATCGTTGGCACCGACCTCGATGACCCAGAATTGGTGAAGGCTGCGAACACTTTTGCAAGTTTGCTGCAAGAGGGGGCCATTGACCAAGACGTGCCCACGCTTATTATGGGTACCACCGAGGCCGAGGCTGTTAAATTGTTTGCCAACACCTATCTGGCGTTACGTGTGAGCTACTTTAACGAACTTGACACCTATGCCGAGGTTAAGGGACTGGATACACAGGCCATCATTCAGGGCGTGTGCCTCGATCCGCGCATCGGTAGCCACTACAACAACCCGTCGTTCGGCTATGGTGGTTACTGTCTGCCCAAGGACACCAAGCAATTGCTCGCCAACTATGCCGATGTGCCTGAGAATCTCATTCAGGCCATCGTCGAGAGCAACCGCACCCGCAAGGACTTTATTGCTGACCGCGTGCTTAACTTGGCGGGTTATTACGACTATTACAACCGTGGCGACTTTGACCCGGGCAAGGAGCATGAGTGCGTTATTGGTGTTTACCGCTTGACGATGAAAACTGGCAGCGACAACTTCCGCCAGTCAAGCATCCAGGGCGTGATGAAGCGCATCAAGGCAAAGGGAGCTACCGTCATCATCTACGAGCCCACCTTGGCCGATGGTAGTACCTTCTTCGGCAGTCATGTGGTCAATGACCTTGACGAGTTCAAGCGTCGCTCTCAGGCCATCATAGCCAATCGCTACGACCCCGTCCTCGACGATGTCCGCGACCGCGTCTACACCCGCGACATCTTCCGCCGCGACTAATTTTTACTTTAAAATCACAATGCAGCCTGGCAATTTTCTGCCAGGCTGCAGTGTGCATTGTGCATTGTGCATTGTGCATTGTATCATCGGCGGGCCGACTCGGGAGCGGGAACCCAGGCATATGCGCCGATGTCAATGCCTTCACGGGCAAGGCGGTCGGTGCCGTAGCGGTCATAGCGCGCCCGGGTGGAGCAATAACTGCTATTGCCGCGGGCGATGGCGTCGCTCTCATTCTTCAACCGGTAGTCGAAGATATAGTCGTCGCGCTGTACCATAAACTTGGGGTCAGCTTCCCACACCATATTTATAAAGTGGTCATCGTCGGTGCCCGGCAGTTTCATCAGGCAGTTGCGCAAGTAAAGGTCAGTATCGGTCAAGTCGCCGATGTTGATTTCTTGTGCCATGCCATAGAGGATGCAGTTGTCCACATAACCTATGGGGAAGGGAACGCCGCCCTCCTCATAGAAGAAGTTCACGATGGGGTCGGTTGGAGCGGCAAACAGATAATAGTTGGTAAACGTGCAGTTAACCAGCCGCAGTTTGCCACCGATAAAGTTGACCACACCGCTGGCGGCATCGCTGAATTCGGTACCCTCGGCCTCTATCCATGCGTTGTAGGTCGTAAGGACCGAACTACTGCTGTTGTGCAGCAGGCAGTTGGTCAGTCGCAGGGCTAGTTTGTTGGTGTTCTCGCTGCTCACGTGCATACCAATCTCACTGCCGCGCATGTCGACAAAGGTCAACTCGTTGCCCACACTGCCTGGGCCGAAAATGACACCGCCCCACTGGCCCGACATGATGTCAAACCCGATTTCGCCCACCACATGGTCCAGACGGTCACCACGCAGCGTGATATGTTTCTCAAGCGTGCCGTTGGCTTTGATGGTTCCGTAGCACCGCAATGCGGCTCCTTTGTGGAAGAGTAGGGTAGTGCCGGCATCCATCGTCAATCGAGCGCCTGGTGCCACGAGCAGGGTGTCGTAGATCAAGTAGGGTTTTTTGGCGGTGAAGTGGGTGTCGGTCCACAGGGTATCGCCCTTTATCCGAACCACATCCTGACCCCAAGCGGTCACAGTCACGTGCTGCGTCACGCCGTTGGTCTCAAACAGGATGCGGTCTTTCATTTCCAATGGCTCGTCTTGCGTGGTTTCGTCAAGGTAACTCTCGACAAACACAAAGATACTGTCGCCGCCACGCACTTCAATGTTATGAAATTCAGTTCCTTTCTGGCCGTCAACATTCAGGTAGAAGTGTCCGTTGCCCTCACCCGCCATGCGTATGCTCGAGATGTTCAACTGCTTCTTGCCGCGGTT
>JAFZAK010000066.1 GCA_017557285.1 Muribaculaceae bacterium | reverse complement strand
TCGCTTATCCTGGCGACCAGCCCAAGTAATTTTAATCATCTTAAAATTTGAACTACGATGAAATATATCAAATATATCACTATGGTTCTGCTCGTGGGGCTGTTTGCCGCTTGTAGCGACAAGGATGTGACCTACGACATGACTCAGGCCAACGATTCGAACCAGGCGTATGTGCAGATCTTCAACATGGCTCCTATTACCAATGGCGCAGCCAACTATGCATATCGCGTGGATATCAATGGCTATGAATATCAGAACGACTGTGCAGCTGTTTTGCAGACACGTAACGGTATCCCCAGCGGTGGTACGAACCTTTTCTTCACCGTTGATGCTGGTAATCTCAACATCAAGCTGCACAAGAAGGAGACCGTCAGATACGAGAAAGATGGTAACGGATATTTCTACAAGACCTATCTGAAACAGATCGTGCGCGTCAATAACGGCGACATGCTCTACTTCGTCGAGGGTGATGGTGTCGTCGCAAACGGCGCTGTGGTCAAGAAGGAACTTGTTTTCAACGGTGAGAACATCGAGGGCAAGATTGTCCGCGACAAGGACCAGAACGCACTCGAGCGCATCGTCGAGGATCCCTACTATGAGGGCAACGCCAATCTGCAGGCCGGTAAGCGCTATCATGTGTTTATCTACGACCTGGCCAAGGATCCTATCGCTGTTGAGATGGAGCCGATTCCTGCACTGGCCGAGGTACAGCAGCAATTTGACGATGTCACCGACATCATTGGCGCTGGTTGCAATGGCAAGTTCTACAACTTCCTCTATGAGAGCGAGGGCGTGCCCTTCTCCAAGAAGCTCCAGGTTTATCTGTACACCCGCGTTGAGGGTACCGCCAATGTGCGTGCCAACTACAACGTTGAGACCAAGGTTGGCAAACCCTTCGGCTTCGGCGAGGCTAGTGAGTGGGTCACCATTCCTCTGGTTAAGTCGGTGTACAACAGCAGTGCTTATGACCGTGCTTACTATCAGTTCCACGTCATCGATGCCAACGGCAACGATGAGGGCGTTCTCACTTATGGCACCGCCAACAAGGTGTTTGAGGACTATTGGACCTACTATGTGGGCCGTGCATACCTGATGTTTGCCATCGGCGTACGCGACGGTAGTGGTGTGGCTATGGCTACTCCGCGTTGGACTTCGCAATAATCAAATCCATATAGTTTGATTATTAAATAAGGTGTTCGCCTGGGGCAAACCGCCCCAGGCGTACATTTTTTCAAAAAAAAAATTCTGAATGTAGCGAAGCAGAAAGATTCTTCATTCTTAATTCTTAATTCTTAATTTAAAAGTCGTATCTTTGTGCCATGAAATCGCTTGTTGACCTCATAGAGACCTCGAACCGCTTGGATGATGACCAGTTGCGGGCGTTGCTCACCACTACTGATGCAGAAGTGGTGGACTACCTGCATGAGCGGGCTAGGGCGGTGGCACAGGCACGATATGGAACGGGAATCTTTGTGCGCGGACTCATCGAGTTGACCAATGTATGCCGCAACGACTGCCTGTACTGCGGTATCCGCCGCAGCAACCGCCACGTGGCGCGCTACACGCTCACAGCCGACCAGGTGCTGGCTTGCTGTGAAAGTGGCTATGCGCTGGGATTTCGCACCTTTGTGCTGCAAGGTGGTGAGTGGGGCGATGAGCGTGCCGACTGGATTGCTGGCATCATCCGCGAGATGCGTAGCCGCTGGCCCGACTGCGCCATCACCCTGTCGCTGGGTGAGCATAGCCGCGAGGTTTATGCCCTGTGGCGTGAATGTGGTGCCGACCGCTACCTTTTACGCCATGAGACACACAATGCCGAGCACTACGCTGCGCTGCATCCTGCCGAGATGAGCCGCGACCGACGTCTGCAGTGCTTGGCATGGCTCAAAGAACTAGGCTACCAGACGGGTACGGGCATCATGGTGGGCAGCCCGGGGCAGACGGTCGACCATCTCATTGACGATTTGCAGTTTATCAGGGAATTCCGACCCGAAATGGTGGGGTTGGGACCCTTCATCGCCCAACACGACACTCCGCTGGGACATTATCCCAACGGCACCATTGATATGACCACTCGCCTCTATAGTTTGGTACGCTTGATGTTGCCCAATGCGCTCATCCCGTCGACCACGGCACTGGCCACGCTGTCCCCCGAAGGGCGCTTGCAAGGCATCCTGGCCGGGGCAAATGTGGCGATGCCCAACCTTTCGCCCGCCGACTATCGCGAGCAATATGCCCTCTACGACGGAAAGGCGCACACTAGCAGCGAGGCCGCCGAAGGACTGCGCCAACTGGCCACCCAGCTCGCCACCATCGGCTACCACATCGACTGGGGCCGCGGCGACTATAGAAAGAATCTTGACCCCTGAAAGCGCGCCAGCGCCCTGATTTCTGACCCCTGAAAGCGCGATAGCGCCCTGACCTCTCACCCCTGACCCCTCACTGGCTCTGCTTCCCTGTAAGGATAGTTTTGATGTCGTGGAGTTTGGTCAACGCCTGCATGGGCGTGAGGTTGTTGATGTCAATGTGCAAGATCTCGTCGCGAATCTGCTCCAGTACTGGGTCATCAAGTTGGAAGATGCTCAGTTGATATCCACTTCGGTTGGTAGCCACCTCGCCTAGATTGCGCGCCACTAACTGGTCGCTGTTGCGGTTGGCTTGCTCCAGCTGCTTCAGCACCTCGTTGGCGCGGTTCACGATGCTCGGAGGCATGCCAGCAAGTTTCGCCACATGGATACCAAAACTGTGTTCCGAGCCACCCTTGACGAGTTTACGCAGGAACACCACTTTGCCCTGCACCTCCCGCACGGTAACATTGTAGTTGACGATGCGCTTGAAGGTGCGTTCCATCTCGTTTAACTCATGATAATGTGTGGCAAACAGTGTCTTAGGCTTGGTCGGGTGCTCGTGGATGTGTTCGACGATGGCCCAGGCGATCGATATGCCGTCGTAAGTGCTCGTGCCGCGACCCAACTCATCGAAGAGAATCAGTGACCGCTCGCTCAAGTTGTTCAGGATGCTCGCCGCTTCGGTCATCTCGACCATGAACGTACTCTCGCCCAGCGAGATGTTGTCGCTGGCGCCCACACGCGTGAACACCTTGTCAATCACGCCGATACGCGCCCGCTCGGCTGGCACGAAGCATCCCATCTGTGCCATGATGACAATGAGTGCCGTCTGTCGCAGCAAGGCACTCTTACCAGCCATATTAGGACCCGTGATGACCATCACCTGCTGGTCATCGTTGCCCAGCCGCACATCGTTGGGCACATACTGCTCACCCACCGGCAATTGCTGCTCGATGACCGGGTGACGGCCCGCCACGATGTCAATATCCAGCGAGTCGTCGATGACAGGGCGGTTGTAATGGTTTGCCAACGACACCCGTGTGAACGCCGCGAGGCAGTCCAGCTGCGCGATGATGCCGCAGTCGGTCTGGATGGCGGGGATATATTCGGCGGTGTCCTGCACAAGCCGGTTGAACAGCTCCGTCTCAATCATCAGGATTTTCTCCTCGGCACCCAGGATTTTCTCCTCATATTGCTTGAGTTCCTGGGTAATGTATCGCTCGGCTTGCACGAGCGTCTGCTTGCGGATCCACTCAGGTGGCACCTTGTCCTTGTGGGTGTTGCGCACCTCGATGTAGTAGCCAAACACATTGTTGTAGCCAATCTTCAGACTCGGTATGCCTGTGCGTTCGCTCTCGCTCTGTTGCAGACGCATGAGGTAGTCTTTGCTCGAGTGCGAGATGTCGCGTAGTTCGTCCAGTTGCGGGTCCACACCGTTGCGGATGACGCTGCCGCGCCCCACCTGGTTCGGTGCGTCGGGGTTTATCTCATGCGCGATGCGCTCGGTGAGGATTGGGCAGGGGTTCAGGCGGTCGCCAAACGACCTCAGCAGTTCGTTGTCGGCCTCTTGGCATATGCGCTTGATAGGCTCAATGGCCTGGAGTGCGCATTTCAGCTGCACCAGTTCGCGCGGCGTGATGCGTCCCGTTGCCACGCGTGAGGTCAGGCGCTCCAAGTCACCAATCAGCTCCAGCTGTGACTTCAGCACCTCTCTTCCCTCCACATCGCGCATAAAATGCTCCACCACGCTCAGTCGGCGGTCGATGGCCTTTACCTCCTTCAGCGGAAACTGCAGCCAACGGTGCATCAGTCGTCCGCCCATGGGCGAGAGCGTGTCGTCAATCACGTCAAGCAGACTCTTCCCTTCGCCGCTCATCGGTGCCACCAATTCCAGGTTGCGCACGGTAAACTTGTCCAGGCGCACATAGCGCTCTGCCTCGATGCGCGACAGCGTGGTGATGTGCCCCAACTGCGTGTGCTGTGTGATGTCTAGGTAGTGTAGGATTGCCCCTGCAGCGACAATCGCGCAGTCCATCGCGTCGACGCCAAATCCCTTCAGCGACTGCGTCTCAAAGTGCTTGAGCAAGCGGTCGCGTGCCGACGAGTAATTAAACACCCAGTCGTCCATCTCTTGCGTCAAGTAACGTGCTGTGGTGGCCTCGACGAAGTCCTTGCGGTGGCTGTGCTCGATAAGCACCTCCTTGGGTTGGAAGTTGCCCAAGAGTTTGTCCACATAGTCGATGGTACCCTGTGCGGCAAGGAACTCGCCCGTGCTGATGTCTAGGAATGCCACGCCCATAGCCACCTTCCCGAAGTGTACCGCCGCTAGGAAGTTGTTCTCCTTGTTGTCCAGAATGTTACCGCCCAGCACCACACCCGGTGTGACCAACTCGGTAATGCCACGCTTGACCAACTTCTTGGCCAACTTCGGGTCCTCGAGTTGGTCGCAGATGGCGACCCGTTTGCCTGCGCGCACCAGCTTGGGCAGGTAAGTGTCCAGCGCATGATGCGGGAAGCCTGCCATCTCGGTGTCACCACTGGCACCATTGCTGCGGCGCGTCAGCGTGATGCCCAGGATTTCCGAGGCGATGACCGCGTCCTGCATATAGGTCTCATAGAAGTCACCGCAACGAAACAGCAGCACCGCGTCAGGGTGCTTCGCCTTCATCTCCAGGAACTGCCGCATCATCGGCGTTATGTTGTTGTCTTTTGACATACGAATTTTGTTAAATCATTGTGCATTATGCATTGATTATAGCCACAGGGTGAAGTCCTCGCGAGGGATGCCGGGACGGGCGACGAGAATGGCGGTCTTCTCGTTCGTGAAAGTTTGCCCGTAGGTCATCATCGCTTTGGTTTTGCGCCACAGCCGTTTCATCGCCGGGTTGCGGTGTAGGTTGCGCAGAATCACGATGGTCTCGTTCTCGACGAGACATTTGCCCAGCATGTTGCCCAGCAGTTCTTGGTCATCCTCGCCGTCGGGTGAAGAATTGACCAAGATAAAGTTTCCCCCAGCCCCCTTAAAGGGGGGCGTGAGGTCGCTCATGAGATGGATTCGCTCTGTGTCAAAGTGCTCGCCCAGCATCTGCCGCGTCTCTAAGGGTTGGTAAAGTGGGTCGTAAATGTATACTTGGGTCTTGCTTGAGGTGAGCAATAGGGTGACGAGGGGCAGGATGCCGCCGTGACCGACCTGCCAGACGTTCTGCGGAGCGAAGTGGTTGGCGACGCGGAACAGCAGTTGTGCCTCGTGGTTGCTCATCATGGGGCGCACGCCATCGGCTAGAAGGCGCTTGCGCCATGTACGCAGTTGGTCATAGGCATAATAATGGCACGGTTCGCGCAGCACTTCGGTGACGAAGCGATAGGCCGACGGCGAGTGGATGCCGAAGCCACGGCTGCGGTGATGCCGCGCCAGCGCGGTGCGGTAGCGGCGAATAAGACCCATCTCAGTCGTTGCCTCCTTTCCGGGCGATGCGGCGCTGCTCGTGGTCAATGGCAAAGCTGACATACATCAGCAGGGCAGCTCCAGCCATGAGGAATGCCACCCAGTTGGTGCTCCACTGGGTCTCGCCTTTGTTCCAGAACATCACCGCCGAGGCGCAGAACAGCAAAGCGCTGATGATGTTGATGCGGTAGAGCCGCTTGATGCGCAGGTTGTCGCCATCGTAGCGTTCCAGAACACGCACCACCAGTACCATCAAGGCGCCGGCGGCAAATAGCCAACGCATCCACGGGCCATCAATGTTGAGCAGCGGCAGCAACGCCATCGCCGTGATGATGAGCAACCCCATCATGAGTATGATATTGAGTAACTTCATAAGCAATAAGCTGTAAGCAATTAGCAATTAGCAATCTAGTAGAGAGGTCGGTACAATCTCCTGATGCGGAGTGGCTGGGGCCATGTTCCTACCAGCGCAGCGGTCTACCAGTCCGAAGGACGGTCTACCAATAAAATGGTCTACCAGCGCAAAGCGCGGTCTATTTCAAGGAATATCAGTGATAAAGACTTCCTCGTTGGTACGCTTCATACCATACTGCTCGCGGGCGATTTTCTCTAGGGTTTCGCGGTCGGTGTGCAGCTCCTGGAGCTTTGCCTCGTAGATGTGTGCCGAGTCCTCGTTGTTCTGAATCTCGGCTTTCAGGTCGTTAATCTGCTGCTTGTAGCTATTGATGCGCATGTAGTTGTTCTCACCGAAAAACAGCAACATGAGAATGAAAACGACAAAGATGACGAATGGCAGGTTGAGCCATCGCGGAATCCATTTGGGACGTTGAAACTGAGTCATATTTAAGTAGTTAAAGTAGTTAAAGGGAGTTAAGTAGTGTTCCCCCTTTAGGGGGTTAGGGGGACTTCAGCAGCTCTGGCCGTAGACGACGGGTACGTT
The DNA here is from genome assembly GCA_017557285.1 of Muribaculaceae bacterium. Taxonomy (GTDB): domain Bacteria; phylum Bacteroidota; class Bacteroidia; order Bacteroidales; family Muribaculaceae; genus Sodaliphilus. The sequence continues at coordinate 11,860 of JAFZAK010000066.1, read as the reverse complement.
CGAGTGCTTGCTCCATCTTCCACTCGGCAATCTTGGCGTCGTTGCCGCTGAGTAGCACCTCGGGTACTTTCCAGCCATTGAACTCGGCAGGGCGGGTGTAGACGGGCGCCTCGAGCAGGTTGTCCTGGAACGAGTCGTTGAGTGCGCTCTGTTCGTCACCGATGGCACCGGGTATGAGCCTAACGATACTGTCGGCAATGACCGCCGCTGGCAGTTCTCCTCCGGTGAGGACATAGTTTCCAATCGATATCTCACACGTGACCAGGTGCTCGCGTACGCGAAAGTCCACGCCCTTGTAGTGCCCGCACAGGATGATGAGGTTCTCGCATAGCGACAGGGCGTTTGCCATGGGCTGGTCCAGGATGTCGCCGTCGGGCGAGGTGAAGATGACCTCGTCATACTCGCGCTCGCTCTTCAGCTGCTCAATGCAGCGGTAGATGGGCTCAATCTGCATGACCATGCCTGCCTCGCCACTGAAGGGGTAGTCGTCGACTTTGCGGTGCTTGCGCAGCGACCAGTCGCGCAGGTTGTGTATGTGGAACTCCACCAGCCCCTTGTCCTGTGCGCGTTGCAGGATGGAGCAGTGCAAGGGCGACTCAAGCGCCTCGGGCATGACGGTAAGGATATCTATTCGCATGAATTGTTCTAAAAAGTCTACAAAGTTAGTGATTTTTTTTGGTTCTTGCCGCCTTTTGTCTCGACAAAATAATGAGTGCCCGTTTTTTTTGTTTTTATGGGATGTATCGCTCATAGAGCATGTAAAACGTGTCAAAAAGTCAAAAAAACCACTTTTTTCGGTATTTAGGTTGTGGGTGTGGGAAAAAAGCAGTACTTTTACAAACTTTTTGATAACTACTATAATTTCAACAATAACTAATTAATCTTAGAACAAGTGAAGACACTGTACATCGAAGATCTGGAGAAGATTCGTAAAAGTGCCCAGGCGGCTCTTTTGCTCAGAGAGCAAAGTGATTCGGACAACTCCGACGAGAGCTGTGGCTTGGCATGCGGGACTCCACACTTGCAACTGTTGTGCTGTGGCGGTACGGGCTGTAAGGCCTCGAACAGCCACAAGATTGTGGAGAACCTGCAGAAGGTCATTGAAGACAATGGCATCGCCGACAAGGTGGAGGTGGTGACCACAGGTTGCTTCGGTTTTTGCGAGAAGGGCCCCATCGTCAAGGTGATTCCCGACAACACCTTCTACACGCAAGTCACACCCGAGGATGCCGAGGAGATTGTCAAGTCGCACATCATCGGCGGCAAGCGCGTCGAGCGTCTGCTCTATGTCGACCCCAAGACCGACAAGCACGTCAGCGACTCCAAGCACATGGACTTCTACCGCAAGCAACTGCGCATCGCATTGCGCAACTGCGGTCTGATTGATCCCGAGAACATTGAGGACTACATCGCTCGTGATGGTTACATGGCACTTGCCAATGCCTTGACCAAGCAGACACCCGAAGAGGTGATTGACATCATGAAGAAGTCGGGTCTGCGCGGCCGTGGTGGCGCTGGATTCCCAACAGGCATGAAGTGGGGCTTTGCACGCACCTACCAAGCCGAGAAGAAGTATGTCGTGTGCAACGCTGACGAGGGCGACCCCGGAGCGTTCATGGACCGCTCGATCATGGAGGGTGACCCCCATTCGGTGATTGAGGCCATGATGATTTGCGGATACTGCATCGGCTCGAACAACGGTCTGATTTACATCCGCGCCGAGTACCCGCTGGCTGTGCACCGTCTGCGTGTAGCCATCAAGCAGGCACGCGAGCTGGGATTGCTGGGAAGCAACATCTTTGGCACTGACTTCAGCTTCGACATCGAGATTCGTTACGGTGCAGGTGCCTTCGTCTGCGGCGAGGAGACTGCATTGATTCACTCGATGGAGGGCAAGCGCGGTGAGCCAACGCTCAAGCCACCGTTCCCCGCCGAGAGTGGTTACATGGGATATCCCACCAACGTGAACAACGTCGAGACGCTTGCCAACGTGCCCATCATCCTCACCAAGGGCGCCGACTGGTTCTCGTCAATTGGCACTGAGAAATCTAAGGGTACCAAGGTGTTCGCATTGGCAGGCAAGATCAACAACGTGGGTCTGATTGAGGTGCCCATGGGAACGACCCTACGCGAGATTATCTACGACATCGGTGGCGGCGTGAAGAACGGCAAGAAGTTCAAGGCTGTCCAGACTGGTGGCCCTTCGGGCGGTCTGTTGACCGAGAAGCATCTCGACACTCCCATCGACTATGAGAGCCTGACGGCTGCTGGTTCGATGATGGGTTCGGGTGGTATGATTGTCATGGATGAGGACGACTGTATGGTCTCGGTGGCAAAGTTCTACCTTGAGTTTACCTGCGAGGAGTCTTGTGGCAAGTGTACACCCTGCCGCATCGGCAACAAGCGACTGCTCGAGATCTTGACCCGCATCACCGAGGGCAAAGGCACAATGGAAGACCTGGAGACGCTGAAGTCGCTGGGAGAGACCATCAAGGACACCGCCTTGTGCGGACTGGGCCAGACTTCTCCCAACCCCGTCCTGTCGTCGCTCAACAACTTCTATGATGAATATGTGGAGCATGTGAAGAAGCACATCTGCCGAGCCGGACAGTGCAAGGCCTTGCTGACCTACACCATCTCGCCCGAGAAGTGCAAGGGCTGCGGTGCATGTAAGAAGAACTGCCCGTCCGATGCCATTATGGGCGACGTGCGCAAGCCTCACGTGATCAATCCTTACAAGTGCATCCGCTGCGGCATGTGCAAGTCGCGCTGCAAGTTCGATGCAATTCAAGTTTTCTAACCCCGTAACCACTGACACATCATGGAAGAGAAAAAGATTCAACTGACCATTGACCGCCATGTGGTCGAGGTCAATCCTGATATGACACTTCTCGAAGCCGCGAAGACCATCGGCATCGAGATTCCGACGCTGTGCCACATTGACCTCAAGGGCACTTGCGTTCAGAACAAGCCCGCCTCGTGCCGACTGTGTGTCGTCGAGGTGGAGGGACGCCGCAACCTGGCTCCGGCCTGCGCCACCAAGTGCACACCGGGCATGGTTGTCTATACCAACTCGGCTCGCGTCATCCGCGCCCGTAAAACCATTGCCGAACTCATCTTGAGCGACCATCCCAATGACTGTCTCACTTGCCCCAAGTGCAGCAACTGCGAGTTGCAGCGCCTGGTCATGCGACTGAACATCCGCGAGATGCCGTTCAACGGTGGAGAGCAGAGCGTGCGCAAGAACGAGCTCACCGTCGCTATCAAGCGAAACATGGACAAGTGCATCTACTGTCGCCGTTGCGAGAGCATTTGTAACAATGTCCAGAGCGTGGGTGTGCTGGGTGCTGTGCGCCGTGGTTTCAACACCACCATCGCGCCGACATTCGACAAGATGTTCACCGACACCAACTGTACCTATTGCGGACAGTGTGTCGCCGTTTGCCCCGTGGGCGCGCTCACCGAGCGTGACTACACCGACCAGCTGATGCGCGACATCACCGACCCCGACAAGGTCGTCGTTGCTCAGCCCGCTCCCGCCATCCGCTATGCGCTGGGCGAGGAGTTCGGCATGGAGCCTGGTACCGTAGTGACCGGCAAACTTGCCACCGCGCTGCGCGACCTGGGATTCGACTATGTCTTTGACACCGACTTTGGTGCCGACCTCACCATCATGGAGGAGGGTGCCGAAATCTTGAGCCGCCTGCAGCGTCATCTCGACGGCGACAAGACGGTGAAGCTGCCCATCATGACCTCGTGCTGCCCCGCATGGGTCAACTTCTATGAGCACGAGTTCCCCGATTTGCTCGACTATCCCTCGAGCGCTAAGTCGCCCGGCCAGATGTTTGGTGCCATCGCCAAGACCTATTGGGCCGAGAAGATGGGTATCCCCCGCGAGAAGCTGGTGGTCGTTTCCATCATGCCGTGCTTGGCGAAGAAGTTTGAGTGCGCTCGCGACGAGTTCAAGGTTGATGGCAATCCCGATGTGGACTACAGCATCTCGACCCGCGAGCTCGCACGACTCATCAAGCGTGCCAACATCAGGTTTGAGCAATTGCCTGACAGCGACTTTGACTCACCGCTCGGCGAGTCGACGGGTGCCGGTGCCATCTTTGCCGCTTCGGGTGGCGTGATGGAGGCAGCACTGCGTACGGTTTATGAGGTGCACACGGGCAAGACCCTGCCGCACATCAACTTTGAGCAGGTGCGCGGCCTCGAGGAAGGCATCCGTGAGGCCACCATCGACCTCAACGGCTTCGAGCTGAAGGTGTGTGTCGCTCACACGTTGAGCAACGCCCGCAAGATTATGGACCGTCTGCGTGCTGGTAAACTCGACTACCATGTGGTCGAGGTGATGGCATGTCCTGGTGGCTGTATCGGCGGTGCCGGTCAGCCCTACCACCATGGCAATATCGAGATTCTCAAGGCCCGCCAGCGTGCCGTCTACCAAGAGGACGAGGGCAAGAAGCTGCGCAAGAGCCACGAGAACCCCGACATTCAGAAGTTGTATGCCGAGTTCCTGGGCAAGCCCATGAGCGAGAAAGCCCACCACCTGTTGCACACCAGCTATCACGACAAATCAATTCATTAATTTTCAGAAACGAGTTGCAAGAAGCAAGAATCAAGATGCTAAAGTCTAAGGTCTAAAGTCTAAGGTTCTTAATACTTAATTCTTAATTCTTAATTTGAATAAACCTATGGCAAAAGAAATAAAATTGGCATGTAACGTGATTGAGCAGGTTGAGGCCATCTGCGACAAGCATGGCAACAACCCCGGCGAGCTCATCAACATACTGCACGAGGCACAGTCACTGCACGGCTACCTCCCCGAGGAGATGCAGCGCATCATCGCCAACAAGTTGGGCATACCCGCCCAGAAGGTCTATGGCGTTGTCACGTTCTACTCCTTCTTCACCATGACGCCCAAGGGCAAGCACCCCATCTCGGTCTGCCTCGGCACCGCATGCTATGTGCGTGGCTCCGAGCGACTGCTCGATGAGATCAAGCGCGTGCTCAACATCGAGGTCGGCGAGACTACGCCCGACGGCAAGTTCTCGCTCGACTGCTTGCGTTGCGTGGGTGCTTGTGGTCTGGCTCCCGTTGTCATGATTGGCGAGAAGGTCTATGGCCGTCTGCAAATCTCCGAGGTGCGCAAAATCCTCGATGAGGTCGCTGCAAACGACTAAGTTCAACCCATACTAATAGCATAGCGGTGCGCCCAGAGGCGCACCGCTATGCTTGTGATTAAAGGCCAAATGCTCCCCCTTTAGGGGGTTGGGGGGACTGGTTCTTCCTTCGGGCCCTCGTGTTTGCGCACGATGCTGGCCAGGTCCACGCCGACGGCGCTCTTGACGGTGTCGTTCACTTGGGCGAGCACCACGGGCAGCGTACCAGTGATTGAGCCGATGCCTGTGCCTTGGTCGCCACCGGTGCTGTAGATGTTCACGCCCTGGATGGTCGACACCTGCTCAGCGATGTTGTGCGTGATTTCGGGCAGCTTCTCGATGACCATCTGAGCTACAGCGGCGTCGTTATACTTCTTGAACGCTTCGGCTTTCTTCTCCATGGCCTGTGCTTCGGCCTCGCCCTTCTTCTGGATGGCGTAAGCCTCTGCCTCACCACGGGCCTTGATACCCTCGGCCTCCTGCATCATGGCGAACTTCTGAGCCTCAGCCTTGGCACGGATAGCCTCAGCCTCTTGCTCGGCCTCGTAGCGTTGTGCCTCGGCCTCGCGTTTGCGTTTCTCCAGGTCGGCTTCAGCGGTCTTCTGCACCTGGAATTTCTCTGCCTCGGCCTGGATTTGCACCGAGTAGCGGTCGGCGTCGGCCTGCTTGTTCACCTCGGCCAGTAGCTGGTTCTCGCGAATCTTGATCTGCTCGGTGGTCAGGTCCTGCTCCTTGCGTGTACGCGCAATCTGTGCCTCGACCTCTTTCTCATTGAGCACCTTCTGCTGTTCCTGCTCCTGGATGCGATAAGCTGCGTCGGCCTGAGCCTGGCGCGTATCAGCTTCCTGCTTGAGGTCGGCACGGCGGATGGTCAGCTCGTTCTGGCGCTCAGCGATGGCAGTCTGCGAGGCGACGGTGGCGTCGTTGGCGAGTTTCTCGTTCTCGGCCTTGGCCTGAGCGATGTCTTTCTCGGCCTGTGCCTTGGTGATGGCGGCGTTCTTGCGGATGGTCCAGGTGTTGTCGGCACCCAGGTTTTCAATCAGTCCCAGTTCGTCGGTAATGTTTTGCACATTGAACGCCAGGATTGAGATGCCCAGTTTCGCCATGTCGGGGGCGGCCTTGTCCATCACTTGGTTCGAGAACCCGTCGCGGTCCACGTTCAGCTCCTTCAAGCCCTGGCTGCCGATGAGCTCACGCAAGTTACCTTGTAGCGTGTCCTGCAGTTGGCCCGAAATGGTGTTGGCATCCATGTTCAGGAAGTTACGTGCTGCTAGGCGCACGCCCTCGGGGGTCGGGGTGACTGCCACCTTGGCGACGGCGTCCACATTGACGTTGATAAAGTCGTTGGTAGGCACGCTCCGCTCGGTGCGGATGTCAACCGTGAGCTGGCCCAGGTAGACCTTGTCGAGTCGCTCAAAGATGGGAATTTTCACGCCACCGGCGCCGATGAGGATGCGCGGCTCGCGCTTGATACCCGAGATGACGTAGGCGGTGCTGGGTGGAGCTTTGACATAACAAGTAAACAGAATCACTAACAGTAGCACAATTACTGCGGCGGCTACTACACCTATTTCAAATAGTCCCATAAAAAGAGTATATAATTAAAAGTGTATAATCAGTAGTTAAGCGGCGCGCGTTTAACCTTTATTGTCTCGCGTTTTAATATTTGTTAAGCAAAAACCGTGCCAACTTTCCTGGATCTTCAACAAAAGCCACCCGCAAGCCAAACCTTCGAGGGACTAGTTTCCGTGCGAAATGATGACTAACGCAGGACCTTAAAAGAACCCTTTTCGGTACGAATCAGGTAGATGCCCCGAGACAAACCATTGATGTCGAGCTGCTCGGATCCGGTAGCCACCTGATGACCCATGAGGTCGAAAACGTGGATGGAGCCCGTTGTATATACTATACCACCTTGCAGCATCACACTTGGTGTGGCGTCAATTGTCAAAACACCGCTCAGCGGGGACTCAATCTCGATGACTTGGTTGTCATCGATGATGAAATAGTAGTCGCGGTCGGCAACGATGTCATAGTCGGGCAACTGAAGACCATTGTTCCAGTTGTTGAAAATCAGATGGTAATTGCCACCTTCAGCATCTAGGAGGAACTTCTTGAAGACTTCACCGTTGATGTCGACCTCATCAATCCAAGTCTCACCAGGCCAGGCTCCGAAGAGCTCGCTGTCGCCCCAAGCATACAACCCTAGAGCGTCCCAACTGGTCTGATCCAAGGCGTAGACATAATGCTTGGCAGTGGGGATGGGCGGCAAGGAGCCGGCGAACGACATATTGTCAATGCCCAGTGCCATTGCCGCTTGGGCGTCACTGCCCGAGGCAACCGTGATATTCCAGGCCAAATACAGGTCGCACCCTGCTTGGGCAACAGTGGGGAGCGTGCCACTCACCGGGACCGTTTCGCCAGGAACGCTGGCGTAACCTGCGGTCTGAGCGTCGGCATTGAAGTGGGTTTTGAACGCATCGCCTGCGCTGGTCCAATTGCGGCCGTCAATTGAGTAATAAAGCTGCACGTCAAAGCCTGCTGCGTTGGCACCCATGCGATACTTCTCCACATCGTAGCTGAGCTGGATGTCCTGGATGGTCTTGCGGCCAGTGTTCAACAGGTGAACATAGATGTTGGTACAACGTGTTCCGTTGGCCACACCGGTAGAGATGCCACCCAGAGCGCGGTCATTCTCGTCGTCGGCACCAAAGTTCCAGGTGCCGTTCTTGGCGTTGCTGGCTAGTAATACTCCGCCGGCATACATCGTCTGCTCGACGGCCTGGTCAAAACGACCCAACGTGCGAGGAGCGGTAAGCATGCGCTCAATGCGCCAAGCTGTGGGTAACGTCGCTGTCTCCTCACTGCCCATCGAGTCAAAGTCCTCGCTGAACGACAGATGGTCGCCGTTAATCTCTATGGCAGGAAGTTCGGCCATCTCGGTCACGGCCTCCACAACATGGATTTGGGCCTGTTCGGTAAAGGTGCCGTTGCTCATGGTTAATGTATAGTCACCCAGCGTGCCGTCACTGGTGTAGACATAGTCGGCATTGATTTCACCGCCGCCACTGAGCGTGCAAGTGATGGGAGTGTCGCTGGCGATGGCCATGCCAAACTGGTCACGCAACACCACCTCATAGCGTACTGTGCCGGCGTGATGGTCAACAACCTGCTCGAAGCCTTGGAGGGCACGGCTGGCATAGCCACGCATCGCATCGGCCTCGTCGGCGCTCAGACCAGCGGGCGTGTCGGTGATGCTGGCGGGGTCTACGCCGTAAATCAGTCCGTACTCCATCGCGGCAGCCATATAGGTCGACTTGACGGTAGGATGGCGGTCATCCTGGAACCAGGTAAGCGTGCCGTCGGTACCCTCACGCTCATATACATCCTGATAGGCAACGCCCACAGGACACAAGGTCACGCCGAGGTCACGTGCCACATCCACATAGTTGGCAACGAAAATCTGGTTAAAGCGAGTGTAGTTTTCCCAGTCGCCACTATAGGCCCAGTTGATGGGCAGGATGATAACGGCATTGGGATTGGGGCAGTATGCGCGGATATAGTCAACCCACTGTTTGACATTGGCGCGGAAGGTCTCCACGTCGGTGCGGGGCAGGCTGCTCTGCTCCTGAAGGATGATGTGGCTCCAAGGCTGGCTGCGAACCAGCATCTTGGCACCAGGCGTACCGTCCTCGGCAAGACCGTCGCCTTCGTTCCAGTGGGCGCTCAAGGGCTTGCCCAGGAGTGAGTGCTTAGTCCAGTAGGCATCTTTGCCCATGGCAAGGGCGATGGCATTGAACACGGCGTCTTGGTCGTTGTAGTGGATAAGGCTATTGTTGAGCGAGAGCACACGTACCTGTTCGGGTACGCTGGGTACAAGAACGACCTCGGCTGGACGCACCTCCATGCTCACAGGCTGAGAAGACAGCTGCTCAAACGCATAGGCTCCCGTATTGATGTTGAAGGTCACCTGATAGGTGCCGGGTGCGATGCTCATTGTGCCCTTGCTGCCCTTCTCGAGTGTGCCGCTGAGGGTGTTCTCGGCAGCATCCTCGCCCCCGGGGTTGCCCCACACGCCGGCCATGCCCAAGCGCTGGTAGAGGCGCCAATGGCTGTCGTCATCGTCACCTGCAGTCATCGTCACCTGCCCGCTGAACACACCGGGCAGGTCGGTCAAGGCAAGTGCACCGCTGGTGTCCATATAATTCCAACCATTGTGGTCACCCATCACATAGACTGTAGTCAGACCACTGGGGTCATCATTGCTCTCAAGCAACAATGTGGCATTGCCATCTACGATGGTTAACACGATGCGAGAGCACACAAACGAGTTGCCACCGCACGAGATGTTGTCATTGGTGCCTAGCACAAGGCTATACGGCGTGTCGATTTGGATGGAGGTGCCGTTAGAACCATAGTTGCATGCGCTGCTCCAATTGGCGTCAGCTACCTTGAATGCGCCGCTCAGCGACTTGTCATAGAGCACATAGGTGCCACCACCCTCATCGCTGAACTCCCAGTCGGTCACAGCCCCCCAGGAATTGACCTCACCACGCAGGTAGATGCCTGAAGCTACGAACGGCGGGCGATTGGGATCAACCCAGCCGGTATAGTTCTCGGGGTCTGCAATAGGGGTGACCTCATCGGCGGTGACACAATAATAATAGTCGCCTGTGGCTGTGATGGTGGGACCTGCCAACGAATGCGATGCACCGTCGGTAAATGCTAGGTCGATTGTCGAGCCGTCACCAGGCAATTCAAAGTATTTGTAGGTCACGCCATTGACAGTCGCAGTACCAGCAGGAGACTGGTTGCTATCGCCTACTGTGAGTAGTAATGTAGGCCAACGGGTCACGTCTTCAACAAAGACATTGCACAAGGTCTCCTCACCGGCAAAGGTGGCGGTCAGGGATACATTGTCCAGCGCGAGGCCCATCGCCAAATTCGGACTGGAACCAGCGGCAACGCTGATGTTCCATGCCAAGTATAAGTCGCTACCGGCAGCTACGTTGAGCTTGATGGATTTGTCTTGAATGGTGGTGGTACTGATGGGTACATTTTCGTCACCGATGGTCGAGGCATCGGGGGAGAAATAGGTGCGCAAGTCGTCTCCGGCATTGGTCCAGTTCACGCCGTCGGGCGAATAGTACACCTGCACAACAAATCCCTCCGGGTTTGAGCCGTAACGATACTTCTCGATGTCATAGCCCAAAGTGAGCTTCTCGATAGCGAGATCTGACGCGTTCTTCAAGCGGGTCATTACGCTCAGACAACGTGTTCCACCTGACACCGTGGTCGATAGGCCACCAACGGCACGGTCACTGGGCGTAGCACTGGATCCGAAATTCCAAGTGCCGTTCTTGGCGTTGCTCGCTAGCGAGATACCGCCTTCATACATCAACGTGGTCTGCGCATCGGCATAGGAGCCTAACGTGCGAGGAGCGTTCATCTGACGGTCCACGCGCCAGTCGACGGGCATGTCGAGGGTAGCCGTACCGGTGGCTGCATCCCACATCTCATCAAAGTTTTGTGTTACTGTTCGCGCATCGGGGGTGACATCGAGGCCCCAGGCCACTGATGACAACAGCACGAACACGGCTGAGAAGATTGTTTTAAGTTTTGTCATGTAGTTTGTTTTTGGTTATGAATAAATGGAAAGTATATTAGCTCTGCAAATATAGTAAAAAATGGATTATCGGCAAGCGAGTTGCAAAATTTCCTCTGGCTGATTGGGGGCGAGCCAGGTGATGGCGGGGTCGCGACGATACCAGGTGAGCTGCTTCTTGGCATAGACGCGGGTGTTGCGCTTGATGCGCTCGATGGCGGTGGCGCGGTCCATGGTGCCGTCCAGATAGGCGAACATCTCTTTGAGACCCACCGTGTTGAGCGACTGGAGATGGCGCAGTGGAAACACGCTGCGAGCTTCGTCTTCAAGCCCGGCTGCCACCATCGCGTCGACGCGGCGGTTAATGCGGTCATACAATTGGTCGCGCTCAAGTGTGAGCCCCACCTTGATAATCTCGAAGGGTCGTGGCTTCCGCTGGCCGGTGCGCAGGGTGGAGTAGGGGACACCCGTCTGACGGCACAGCTCCACAGCATGGCACACACGCGCGGGGTTCTTCGGGTCAACAATGGCGGCATACACTGGATCTAAACGCTCCAACTCTGCCACAAGACTCTCTAGCCCCTGCTCTGCCAATTGGTGTTTCACTTCTTGCCTGACCTCGGGTAGCACATCGGGCATGTCGTCGATGCCGTTGCACACCGCGTCGACATACATCATCGAGCCGCCGCAAAGCACCACGTAGTCACCTCGTGACCACAGCGACGGCAGCAGCGAGAGCACGTCTTGCTCATACTGCCAGGCGTTGTACGGCTCGTCCAGGTCCTTGCACGCGACAAAGTGGTGCGGCACCTGCGCCAACTCCTCGGCAGTGGGGGCAGCGGTGGCGATGGGAATGCCGCGATACACCTGCCGCGAGTCGGCGTTGATGATATCGCAGTGCAGGGCTTGGGCAACGGCAATGGCGGTCGCCGTCTTGCCCACACCTGTGGGACCCGTGATGACAATCAGCTTCATTTGAGTGCGAAGATACAACAATTTTTCTTAATAATTCGTTTCTTTTGGCAAGAATTAGTAATTTTGCAGTGAAATCCTAGAATTATGGAGAATACTGAAGTAAGGAAATACGACT
>JAFZAK010000065.1 GCA_017557285.1 Muribaculaceae bacterium | reverse complement strand
CTCAATGGTCATGCAGTAATCCACCATGTGTTGGATATTTCGGCCGTATTCCGGCAAGATGATTTTCTTGAGTTGTGTATTGTAAAGTAACATATTCTGTTAGATTAGTCATTGTAAATTTAGCACCTTGTTGCGCGGCACAGTAGCTTGGAACTCCTTGAGATAGAGCGGCGTTGAGTAAGCGACATCGGCAAATTCACCATTTCTATAAGCCCTCTCTGAGAGTGCAATCATATCTAAGGCGACCGGCTTGATGCCCTCGATGAAACGAGCATTGGGGTGCTTGATCACCTGACGCGCCTTGTCACTACCGTCGCCCATAAACACTACGGTCTGCTTGGCGAGCACTTCGGCAAACGACTGCTCATCAAGGATGAGCGGACGGGGCTCGACGACGGCATTCAGTGCTGGATCGTAGACGGCGGTATAGACCTCCATGCGTCGAGCATCAATCATTGGTGCATAAAGCACGTCATCTTCCATGAAATGGTTGAACATAGTGCTCACGGTAAGGAGTTGCAGGGTGTTCACTGCAATCAAAGGGATGTCCAGTCCAAAAGCCAGTCCTTTAGCCTCGCTCAAGCCGATGCGCAGTCCGGTATAAGACCCCGGCCCGATGCTCACCGCCACGGCATCGAGTTTAATCTCTCGAGTGCGTGCATAGCGCAAAGCATCGTTTACAAAGGCACTGAGCAAAGTGGCGTGCGTCTGCCCATCATAGTTCTCATGATGCTCCAACACTTGCCCCTCGCTGGCCAGTGCCACCGAGCACACTTGCGTCGAAGTCTCTATGTTGATGATGTTCGCCATTTTGACTAGCATTGCAAAGCTGACTCAATCATTTTAAGTACACACTTTGCAATAAAACGTGCAAAGTTACGAAAAAGTTGTGGGATGAGCTGCAAATATCACCTCTTTTATGATTTTGAAAGACATCTTTGCCCGTTTTTTCATTTTTTAGCCTAAAAAGTTGCTTTATCCCATGGAAAATTCGTAAATTTGTAGGTTTTAAACCGACAAACGACTTTTATTAGCAATGATTCTATCCATGACAGGATTTGGCAAGGCTGTGAAGGTGTTCAACCACAAGAAAATAACGGTCGAGGTCAAATCGTTAAACAGCAAACAGCTTGACGCAATCGTCAAGTTACCCCAGCCCTACCGCTCGGTCGAGCTGGATATCCGTGGCCGTCTAACACAACAACTGCAGCGTGGCAAGGTCGACGTTTTCATCACTAGCGAGAATGCCGATGGCGTTACGCCTATGAATATAAACATCGAGCAGCTCAGACTCTATAAGCAGCAGATTGAGCAGATGTCGTGCGCATTGGACCTCCCCCAGCCCACCGACTGGTACAATACCCTGTTGCGTTTGCCCGATGTATGGTGCAATGAACAGAATGGCAACGAGGTTGATGACGATGAGTTGGCGGTTGTAATGCAAGCCTCAGACGACGCATTGGCACAGCTACTTGAGTTCCGCACCCAAGAAGGTCGTCGCCTAGAATTGTTCTTTGAGGAGAAGATAGCCGCCATCCAACAAATTTTCGCTGAAGTGGAAACCTATGAGTCGAGTCGCATCGAGCGCATCAGAGAACGCATTGTAGAAGGCCTCACGAAGTTTGAAAGTGTGGAATATGACAAGAACCGGCTAGAGCAGGAACTTATTTTCTACATTGAGAAGTTGGACATCACTGAGGAAAAAATCCGCCTACAGAACCACATCAACTATTTCCTTGAAACGCTGCACGCCGACGAGCCCGGACAGGGCAAAAAGTTGGGATTCATCGCTCAGGAGATGGGCCGTGAGATCAACACTATGGGCAGCAAGGCAAACCAGGCCGAACTGCAGCAAGTGGTGGTTCGCATGAAGGACCAGCTGGAGCAAATCAAGGAGCAGGTGCTGAATGTACTTTAAATAGTTTATAGTTAAAAGTTTATAGTTTACAGTTGTAATATTAGCATATTTTGGAAGGAAAACTCATTATTATCTGTGCGCCGTCGGGATCGGGCAAGTCGACTATTATCGGGCGCATCATCAACGACGAACGTCTGCGTTTGGCTTTCTCGGTGTCGGCGACCACTCGCCCTCGCCGCGGTGAGGAGGTTCATGGAGTGGACTATTATTACCTGACCGAGGAAGAGTTCAAGAAACACATAGAAAACGATGACTTCGCTGAGTACCAAGAGGTCTACCCCGGCCGGTTCTACGGCACGCTCAAAAGCGAGATCGCTCGCATCAACGCCGATGGGAAAAACGTAGTGCTCGACATCGATGTACTGGGTGGCATGAATGTCAAAAAAATCTATGGCGACCATGCCCTTTCCATCTTCATCGCCCCACCGAGCATCGAGGTGTTGCGTGAGCGACTCATCAAACGAGGCACCGACTCGATGGAGGACATCGAGCGCCGCATCAGCAAGGCGGAGTTTGAGTTGGGCTATTCCGACAAGTGCGACCACATGGTCATCAATGACGACCTAGAGACCGCCGTTGCCGAAGTTCATCACCTGGTTGACACCTTTGTCAACCCCAACTGGGAGGAAGAATGAGGCGCATCGGCATCTTCGGAGGTTCATTCAACCCCATCCACAACGGCCACGCCATCATCGCCAACTACATCATGCAGCATGGCGAGCTTGACCAGTTGTGGCTGATGGTGTCGCCCCAGAACCCGCTGAAGCAGCCGCATGAGATGGCCGGAGAGCTGCACCGCTTGCGTATGACCGAGATGGTGTCGCACCGCATTGACGGTGTTGAGACCTCAGCATTCGAGTTCACGATGCCACGCCCCAGCTATACCATTGACACCTTGCATGCCCTTCAGGAGAAGTTTCCTGATGACGAGTTCTGGCTGGTCATCGGAGCCGATAACTGGGCGGTATGGGACCGCTGGCGCGCCCATGACGAGATTGTGCAGCAGTTCCATTTGCTAATTTACCCTCGTCTAGGCTTTGAGGTGAACATCCCCGACGAACTCTCGGACCGTGTTCATCTGGTCAACGCTCCCATCATCGAGTTGTCATCAACCACCGTTCGCGAGCTCTTGTCACAAGGCCAAAGCATCGCCTTCTATGTGCCCGCTGACGTGGAACAGTATATTGTCAAACACCAATTATATACCCTAGCATGAGTCAAGAACTGTCACCCAATGCACTGGCATTTATCGCATTGACCAACGAATATTGCCATGCCGTCGAGACTGCCGAACCGCCAGAATCCTACCGTCCGGAGTCCAATCTGCCGTTCATTCTCTCGATGCTTAAGTTGTTGCCGCGCATCTATATCGTCGCAACCGACCTATATGAGACCAAAGGCAACCTGACTGACGAGTTCATTGAGAGTTCGCTTGACGAGAGCACCTACGACCTTGTGCGAGAGAGATTGTCGCAAGTGATGGGCGATGATGACGCTTACCTCGAGACCAACGTAGATGAGATGCAGTTCAGCGACACGCCCGTGTCAGCAACTGTGAGCGAGAATCTCGCCGACCTGTACCAAGAGTTCTACAACCTGGTCCACGCCGTACAGGACATCCCCACCGAGTTGCAAGTCCTGCTCATCGACTCCTGCATGTACAACTTTCGCTCATACTGGGGCCAGACCCTGTGCAATGTGTTGCGTGCCCTTCACATGACTTATCACGTATTTATTCACTAAACATAAACGATATGAACAAGTACATCGACTCACTGCTGCGCTTCATGGATGCCAGTCCGTGCAACTTTTGGGCAGTGGATACCATCAAGAAAATCTTGACCGAAAAAGGCTATACCGAGAAATGCCTATGTGAAAAAATTGAAGCCAAACCCGGCGAGAAATTCTTCGTAACCAAGAACGACTCAGCCATCTTTGCGGTAAAGATGGGCAAGAAAAGCCCCGTTAAGACCGGCTTCAAACTAATTGCCGCACATAGCGACTCACCCTGCTTCCGCATCAAGCCCAACGCCGAGATTCCTGGCGACGGCGGTATTGTGCGCCTGAACACCGAGGTCTACGGTGGCCCCATTCTCTACACCTGGTTTGACCGTCCCCTGTCGATTGCCGGTCGCGTCATCTGCAAGGGCGAGGATGCGCTTCATCCTGAGACCCGTTTGGTTCGCATCAACCGCCCCTTGATGAGCATCTCTCACCTTGCCATTCACTTCAATCGTGCCGTCAATGAGGGCAATCCCCTATCCAAGCAAGTGGACATGCTGCCCATCATCGCCAAACTGAACGACCGTTTGGAGGCCGAAAACATGCTTCTGAAATTGGTCGCTGGCGAACTCAAGATTGACATAGACGACATCCTCGACTTTGACCTGATGCTCTATGTCACTGAACCTGCTTGCACGTTCGGCTTGAACAACGAGTTCATCTCGTGCGGTCGCCTTGACGACTTGAGTATGGCTCATGCCGCCATCACCGCTTTGGTCGAGGCAAAGGACAAGAATGCCACCTGTGTCGCCGCCATCTTTGACAACGAGGAAACAGGTAGCGGCACCAAGCAAGGTGCTGGATCGCCTGTGCTGAGCAACCTGTTGTACCGCCTCGTTGAAGCACAGGGCGGCACATTCGACGATTTCAGCCGGGCTATCGCCAAGACCTTCATGGTCAGTGCTGACAATGCCCACGCTTTCCATCCCAACTACGCCGGCAAGTACGACCCGACCAATCATCCAGCGCTGGGCGGCGGTCCGTGCATCAAGATTAACGCCAACTGCAAGTATATGAGCGACGCCCACTCGGCAGCCATCTTCAAGAGCTTGTGCATCGAGGCCGGTCAACCGTTCCAGTACTTCGTCAACCATAGCGATGTGGCGGGCGGCTCGACCCTGGGCAACATCCTCACCGGACAGATCGACATCGAGGGTGTGGACGTGGGCAACCCCCTACTCGCCATGCACTCGGCCCGTGAGACCGCCTCATGCGCCGACCACATTGCCATGATTGAGGTCATGAAGCAGTTCTTCTCATAGAAGCAAAATAATAACTCTAAAACCTAAATATTATGTTTGACCAAGAATTATTGAAACAAGTGAGCGAGAAGGCACAGTTGTGGCTTCGTGAGGGTTATGACCCTGAGACGCAGGCCCAAGTGCGTGCTATGCTCGAGAATGAGGACAAGACTGAACTTGTCGAGTCGTTTTACAAAGACCTGGAGTTTGGAACGGGTGGTCTGCGTGGCATCATGGGTGCCGGCAGCAACCGTATGAACATCTACACAGTGGGTGCCGCCACCCAAGGTCTGGCCAACTACATGAAAGAGGCCTTCAAGGACTTGGAGCAAATCAAGGTGGTCGTTGGGCACGATGTGCGCAACAATAGCCGCTTGTTTGCCGAGACCGTGGCCAACATCTTCTCGGCCAACGGCTTCAAGGTGTATCTGTTTGAGGGTCCCCGCCCCACTCCTGAAGTATCCTATGCCATCCGTCTGCTGGGCTGCCAAAGTGGCGTGAACATCACCGCCTCACACAACCCCAAGGAGTACAATGGCTACAAGGCTTATTGGGATGACGGTGCACAGGTGGTTTCACCGCACGATGTGAACATCATCAAGAACGTCAACGCCATTGCCGATGTGAGCGAAATCAAGTTTGAGGGCAACCCAGCCCTTATCGAGATTCTTGGCGAGGAGATTGATGCCAAGTATATCGAGCAAATTCACACGCTTTCGCTCAGCCCCGATGTTGACAAGAAGCACCACGACCTGAAGATTGTCTATACGCCCATCCATGGCGTGGGTCGTGACATCATCCCTCGCTCCATCATGCGCTGGGGCTTTGACAACATCATCCATGTACCCGAGCAGGACGTGATGAGCGGTGACTTCCCCACTGTTGAGCAACCCAACCCCGAGACTCGCAGCGCCATGTTGATGGCTATCGAGAAAGCCAAAGAAACGCAGGCCGACATTGCGCTCGCCAGCGACCCCGACGCCGACCGTATCAGTGTGGTGTTCAAGAACAACAAGGGCGAGTATGACCTGGTGAACGGAAACCAGATTCAGCTCATCTTCCATTACTATCTCATCACCCGCAACGCCGAGTTGGGCAAGTTGGACCGCGACAACGACTACATTGTCAAGACTATCGTGACCAGCGAGACCATCGCCCGCATTGCCAAGGCACAGGGCATCAAGATGTATGACTGCTACACGGGCTTCAAGTGGATTGCTTCGGTGATGCGCGAACTTGAGGGCACATCGGCACGCTATCTGGGTGGTGGCGAGGAGAGCTATGGCTTCCTGCCCGAGGACTTCGTCCGTGACAAAGACTCAGTGTCGTCCATCCCCTTGATGTGCGAGATTGCCGCCTGGGCCAAGGAGCGTGGCCAGTCGATGAACGACATGCTCATCGAGATGTACATGACCTACGGCTATTCGAAGGAGCGTGGCATCAGCGTTGTGCGTCCTGGCAAGAGCGGAGCCGACGAGATTGCAGCCATGATGGTCAACTTCCGCGAAAACCCGCAGAAGGAGATTGCCGGCAGCCCCGTGGTGCTGATTAAGGACTTCCAGCTGCTCGAGCAGCGTGACGTACGCACCGGTCAGGTGACCCCGATCGACATGCCCGCCCGCAGCAACGTGCTGCAGTACTTCACCGAGGACAACACCAAGGTGTCAATCCGTCCTAGCGGCACTGAGCCCAAGATCAAGTTCTACATTGAGGTACACGACAAACTCGACAAGGCAGAAAACTACGATGCCAAGAACGAGTGGGCCGACAAGAAGATTGACCAAATCTGCCACGACCTGGGAATCTAATCAATGCACAATGCATAATGCATAATTCTTTTTTCCGGGTTTCTAGAATTCCTAGATAATAAATTAAACCATAATAACAATGACTGAACAAATCAAAACATTGCGTGACTCGGCTGCCATGCGCTGGACAGCCCTACTGCTGCTGGCTCTTGCCATGTTCTGCAGCTACATTTTCATGGACATCCTTTCGCCTATCAAGGACTTGATGCAAGAGACCCGCGGATGGGACTCTACCGCCTTTGGTACCATGCAGGGCAGTGAGGTGTTCCTCAACGTGTTTGTTTTCTTCCTTATCTTTGCCGGTATCATCCTCGACAAGATGGGTGTGCGCTTTACCGCCGTCCTGTCGGGTGCTGTGATGCTCATAGGTGCCATCATCAAGTGGTATGCCGTCACCGAGAGTTTCATTGGCAGTGGTTTGGATACTTGGTTCACCAATCACCTGAACTATATCCCAGTCTTTGATGAGCTGGGCGTGTCGCCGTTCTACGAGGGCATGCCCGCCAGCGCCAAATTTGCCGCCGTGGGCTTCATGATTTTCGGCTGCGGTTGCGAGATGGCAGGTATTACTGTTTCGCGCGGTATCGTCAAGTGGTTCAAGGGCCGTGAGATGGCACTTGCCATGGGTTCTGAGATGGCTTTGGCCCGTCTGGGTGTTGCCACCTGTATGATTTTCTCGCCGTTCTTTGCCAAGTTGGGCGGTGAGGTTAGTGTGAGCCGCTCGGTTGCCTTCGGTGTTGTATTGCTGTGCATCGCTCTGATGATGTTTGTCGTCTACTTCTTCATGGACAAGAAGCTCGACGCTCAGACTGGCGAGGCTGAGGAAAAGGACGACCCCTTCAAAATCAGCGATATTGGCAAGATTCTCTCCGACAGTGGTTTCTGGATTGTCGCCTTGCTGTGCGTGCTCTATTATTCAGCCATCTTCCCCTTCCAGAAGTATGCCGTGAACATGCTGCAATGCAACCTGACACTTACAGAGCCCGCTGCTGATTCGTTCTGGGCCGGTTCTACAGTGACCATTGTGCAGTATGTCATCATGCTTGTGGTTGCCGCTGCCGGTTTCGCCAGTAACTTCATGAAGAACAAGAGCAAAAAGTATGGTCTGCTGGCTATTTCGATTATTGCGCTAATAATCTATTGCTACATGGGCTTTATGCGCCAGTCGGCCGAATCTATTTTTGCTGTGTTCCCCTTGCTGGCTGTGCTTATCACCCCCATCTTGGGCAACTACGTCGACACCAAGGGCAAGGCTGCCTCGATGCTCGTGTTGGGCTCGTTACTGCTTATCGCTTGCCACTTGACCTTCGCCTTCATCCTGCCATTGTTCAAGGGCAACGCCGTGGGTGGCATCGCCGTAGCCTATATCACTATCTTAGTGCTTGGCTCGTCGTTCTCGCTGGTGCCCGCTTCGTTATGGCCCAGCGTGCCCAAACTGGTCGATGCTAAGGTTATCGGTTCGGCCTACGCACTGATTTTCTGGATTCAGAACATCGGTCTATGGCTGTTCCCGTTGCTCATTGGTAAGGTGCTCGACAAGACCAATCCCGATGTGACCGACCCGACCAAGTTCGATTATACCTGGCCGCTGGTGATGCTAGCTTGCCTGGGTGTGGCTGCACTGTTGCTGGGTCTGTTGCTCAAGGTGATTGACAAGAAGAAAGGTCTTGGCCTCGAAGAGCCGAACATTAAAGACTGATTAAACGCCCCCCTCTATCCCCCCTAAAGGGGGGGGTGGAGGGGGGCTAAAGCTAAAAACTGATGACTGAAATCGTGCGACGCACTTTGCGTGACTCGGCTGCCGCTCGCTGGACCGTGTTGATGATTGTGGCCTTCACGATGATGACGGGCTATGTCGTGGCGAAGGAGATGTCTCCCCTGCAGTATCTGCTGGAGTCACCCGTCGCCAGTGGCGGCATGGGCTGGACCAGCGGTGAGTTTGGCATCTTTGCCGGAGCGCGCGGCTTCTTCAACGTGTTCCTGCTCATGCTCTTTGTCGGGGGCATCATCCTTGACAAGATGGGCGTGCGCTTTGCGGGCGTGTTGTCGTGCGTGCTGATGCTCCTGGGCTCAGGTGCCATCTACTATGCCGTGGCGTTCACCTCGCCCGAACCCACCGTCAACGTGTTCCACCTGGGCATACTCAAGCAACAGGTGGTGCTCGCGTCGCTGGGTTTCGCCTTCTTCGGCATCGGCTATGAGCTGTGCGGCATCACCGTTTCTAAGGTCATCGTCAAGTGGTTCACCGGCAAGGAAATGGCACTGGCGATGGGCATTCAGGTGTCGTTGGCACGACTTGGAACCGCGCTGGCGTTGGCAGGTAGTCCCGCCATCGCCCAGCGTTTTTCTCTACCCACCCCTATCCTTGTGGGTGTGCTCTCGGTGGGCATCGGCCTGATTGCCTACCTGTTCTATTGCACGATGGATCGTCGCATCGAACATGAGGGCATCGCCGATGAGGCTGACAGTGAGGAGGAGCAATTCCACCTCAAGGACCTCAAAGCGACATTGGGCAATGGTGGCTTCTGGCTCATCACCTTATTATGTATGCTCTACTACTCGGCGCTATACCCCTTCCTGGACTTCGCCACCAAACTCATGATTGAGAAATATGGCGTAACACCCGAGTTAGCGGGAATGATACCGGCCATCCTGCCGTTTACGAGCATCGTGCTCACGCCGTTGTTTGGTGGCATGTACGACCGTATAGGCCGTGGCGCAACCATCATGATTATTGGCACGGTGATGCTCACCCTGGTGCTGATGGTGTTTGCTTTGCCGCTGCATGCCAGCGCGTTGGCAGTGGTGATGATGTTTATCTTGGGCATTGCGTTCTCGTTGTTGCCCAGTGTGTTGTGGCCAGCCGTCCCCAAGATTGTGCCCACCTCGCAGCTAGGTACCGCCTATTCGGTGATTTACTACATCCAGAATATTGGTCTGATGCTTGTCCCAGTACTCATCGGTGCCGTGCTTGAACGCAACACGTACGAAGGACACATCAACTATTCGCCCGCCATGTGGATCTTCACTGCTATCGGCATTGCCGCCATCGTCATCTCGGTATTGCTTCTGCGCTACGACCGCCGCCACAAAATCGGCCTTGAGCAAAGCAATATTGTGATCGCCCCCTAATGAAGTCCCCCCAAGCCCCCCTAAAGGGGGGTGTAAGTCGCAGGGATGTGTCAGCGAGTACGTATTCATCGGCACAAATGGAGCATTTGTCTATTTTTTTGACAAAAATTGCGTGTAATTGAAATATTTTTCCTATATTTGCAGCCGAATAGATTTGAAACTAGTTATAAACCTTTTAAATAGAAAGTCGTATGAAGAAATTTTTGTGTATTTTTCTGAGTGCAGCCCTCTTGTTTGGTATCTCGGGCTGTGGTTCGTTGACTAACACTGGTAAGGGTGCCATGATTGGTACCGGTGGCGGTGCCGCCGTTGGTGCTGGCATTGGCGCAATCTTCGGCAAGGGCAAGGGTGCCGCTATTGGCGCAGCAGTAGGTGCTGTCGCTGGTGGTGTCGCTGGTACGCTCATCGGCAAGAAGATGGACAAGCAGGCCAAGGAGCTTGCTCAAATCAATGGTGCACAGGTCGACACGCTGACCGACCAGAATGGTCTGACCGCTATCAAGGTGACCTTTGACCAGGGCATTCTTTTCGCAACTGGTAAGAGCAACCTGAGCGCTACAGCCAAGAACTCTCTGAATCAGTTCGCTGTTTCGCTGCAGAACAATCCGCAGACCAACGTGCAGATTTATGGCCACACCGACAACACTGGTTCGCTGGCAGTGAACCAGCGCCTGTCTAAGGAGCGCGCTCTGTCGGTGCTGAACTATCTGAACAACGCCGGTGTCGCTAAGGACCGTATGGTAAGCGATGGTTTTGACTATCAGTTCCCCGTTGCTAGCAACGACACTGAGGCTGGCCGCGCACAGAACCGCCGCGTTGAGGTCTACATCAGCGCTAACGAGGAGATGATCAACCAGGCCAACAACGGCACGCTGCAGTAATCATCCATTTACATTAACAACTACAACCCCGCCCTGATCGGCGGGGTTGTTTTTTATGGGTTTGGTTTTTCAGAAAAAAAGCATTAAATTTGCAGACTAAATCATTCGTATAGTGGAAGACTATCTGGAACAACTGAACGAGCAGCAGCGTGAGGCGGTGCTGTATTGCGACGGGCCGCAACTGGTGATTGCTGGTGCGGGCTCGGGAAAAACACGCGTCTTGACTTATAAGATTGTACACTTGTTGCGACAGGGTATGAAGCCCTATCGCATCATGGCATTGACGTTTACCAACAAGGCGGCGCGCGAGATGCGTGACCGCATCACGCCACTGGTTGGTGAGGAGGTGTCGTCACAACTATGGATGGGGACCTTCCACTCTATCTTTGCCCGGCTGTTGCGCATCAATGCCGAGCGCATTGGCTACAAGCACGACTTCACCATCTATGACCAGAGCGACTCCCGCTCGCTCATCAAACTCATCATCAAGGATATGCAGCTGGACGACAAAATCTACAAACCCGCCACCATCCAGTCACACATTTCAAATCTGAAGAACGCCTTGTTTGGCCCTGATGAATATGAGCGCAATCAGGGTCTCCGTGATGAGGATGTGCATGCTGGTCGTCCCGCCACTTACCTTATATATAAAGCCTACTGGCAGCGTTGTCGCATTGCGGGAGCGATGGATTTTGACGACTTGTTGTTCAACACCAACATCCTGCTTCGTGACTGCCCCGACATCCTTGAGAAATACCAGCAGATGTTCCAATACATTCTCGTGGACGAGTATCAGGACACCAACTTTGCCCAGCATGCCATCGTGTTGCAGCTCACACGCCAGCACAACCGCCTGTGTGTGGTGGGCGACGACGCACAGAGCATCTACTCATTCCGCGGTGCCAACATCAGCAACATTCTGGGGTTGAAGAAGTTTTACCCAGACTTGGTGACCCATAAACTGGAACGCAACTACCGTTCGACACAGACCATCATCGATGCCGCCAACTCATTGATCGAGGTGAACCAACACCAGATTGCCAAGCACCTGTTCTCAAAAAACGCTGTGGGCGAGAAAATCCCCGTCATCGGATGTTACAGCGACTATGAAGAGGCCTACGTCGTCGCCAACCAGATTGCTGCCATCAAGGCGCGTCAGGGCGACCGATATCAGGACTTCGCTGTGCTCTATCGCACCAACGCGCAGTCGCGCGCACTGGAGGAGGCATTCAGCAATGGCGGACGGCGTGACAAGCACGGCAATGTGCGCAACGCCATCCCCTACCGCGTCTATGGCGGGCTGTCGTTCTACCAGCGCAAGGAGATTAAGGATGCCATCGCCTACTTCCGCTTGTCAATCAACCCCAATGATGACGAGGCATTGCGCCGTGTCATCAACTACCCCGCGCGCGGCATTGGTGACACCACCACAGGCAAGGTGCAGCATTGCGCCATGCAGCATGGAGTGAGCATGTGGCACGCAATCACACATCCCGACGAAGTGGAACTGAACGTTAACCGTGGTACACAGAAACGGCTGGACGAGTTCGCTGCACTCATCAACGGATTCATGCAGATGACCGAGAATGGTGCCGATGCTTACACGCAAGCCAAGACCATCATCGAGCGCACTAAAATCCTCTCTATCTTGATGGGCGAGAAAACACCCGAGAACATCAGTCGTCAGGAGAATCTTACTGAGCTGGTCAACGGCATCCACGAGTTCTACGAGACACGCGTCGAGGAAGGGAATGACCAGAACCTATTGGTCGACTACCTCGCCGAGGTGTCGTTGCTCACCGACCAGGATACCGACAAGAACGATGGCGACTGCGTGACCCTGATGACTGTACATGCCGCCAAGGGACTGGAGTACAAGAACATCATCATTGTCGGCGCTGAGGAAGACCTGTTCCCGTCGGCGATGAGCAAAGACACATTGGCGGGCATCGAGGAAGAGCGTCGGCTGATGTATGTCGCCATTACCCGCGCCATGAAGACCTGCATCATCACCTACGCCAAGTCGCGCTACCGCAATGGCCAGACGATGAGTTGCAAGCCCTCGCGTTTCTTGCGTGACATCGCCCCCGAATACCTGCAGATGACTGTGACATCTCAACCACAAAACGAGGGATTCGGTTCTATGCGTAGGCGCTGGAATAGCGACGATGAGGACACTGTCATTGATGATTGGCGTGCCATGCTGGACAGACCAACGACACCCACCAAACGCCCCACCCCGGCACCTACCGCCCCGCCGCCCGGGTTCAAACCCGTGTCACAACTGCCGTCACGTCCCACCCTCTCGGTGCCAGGCAGCAAGTTTGCCACCCACACCGCCGACGAGATCACCGTAGGCATGACCATCGAGCATCAGCGCTTCGGGCAAGGGGTCGTCACCAACATCGACACATCCGGTGCCGACGCCAAAATCCATGTCGACTTCCCCGGCCTCGGCTCCAAGACCCTCCTCCTAAAATTCGCCAAGATTTCTTTGGGATAATATGACATTTACCCT
>JAFZAK010000064.1 GCA_017557285.1 Muribaculaceae bacterium | reverse complement strand
TTCTGCCGCGGACGATTATACACATTGTCTACGATGGCAGGATTCTTGCCGGCAAAGATATACCAGGGGCCGTAGTCGCGCACCCAATAGGAATCTGAATTCGCAACCACAAAGGTGACTCGATTCAAGTTTACCCCCGCATTGCTGAAACTCGACCGTGCCGATGACTGTTGGCTACTGCTCACGATGCAGTAAACCTGGCAGTTCTCGGCCAACGATTTAACCAAGCTAACCGGAATGCCCAGCGGATAGCGAATCGTCACGCCCTGCATGGGCTCAAATTCTGCTACGAAGCGGGGTGCTTCGGTTGGTGGGGGTGTTTCCGTGAAATTGCTGGCCCTCACGGGGGTCAGCATCTCTTCTTCGGACAGGTAATGAAGTTTTCTCCAGTCGGGCGCTTCCGGTGTCTGTGTTTGGGCACTCAAACCCATTGTCGACATCATAGAAGCAAACACAAGCAAAACTAAAAATGTTTTAGTTCTTTTCATAATGGCATGAATTAATGAGGTAATTAGAGAATTGGCGCAAAGGTACGACTTTTAATTTAGAATTAAGAATTTTTCGTTCATCTCATTTATTCTCTACTTATTCGCTCTTCGAATAATTGCAGCCTGGCGGTAGATTGCCAGGCTGCAATGATACATTTCAAGTGTATTGATTACTCTTCATTAATGCCCTTTCCGAGGAGGATATTAACAATTGCGTTGACATCGCTCACGTCGACAGCATCACTATTGTCGACATCGGCACGACCATCATAATTGTCGGCACTATCTTTGCCCAGAATGATGTTTACCACGATGTTGACATCGGTCACATCAACTTTGTTGTCCAGATTCACATCGCCCAACAAAGCGGTCTTCTTGGTGATGACGAGGTTCATCGCATTCATGTCGACAGTCAGAGTATAGTCGCCCTTCGAGATGCGGATGCACTGGCCACCTCTTGTGCGCAGGTTCAGATCGATTCTGTTACCGAGTTGGTTGTCGTCAAACCAGTAATCACCTTCGCTCACGGCACCGATACGATACTCCTCAAGATCGTCAAATGACTTGCCCTCTAGGCTGGTAGAGAAATCGAAATAGTTCACTTCGGCACCATCCTCTTCGTGACGGCCGTCAAAGTTCACGTCGGCAGTATAAACAACGCCGTCATTGGTCTCCATTTGCAAACCGTCAACTTTGTCGTAGTCGAGTTCATTCACCTCACCGATGACATAGAGCGGATCGTATACCGGCTGGGGCCATTGTCCACTGACGGTAAAGGTCATGGCATCGAGGTCGACCGTGAAGGTCCACTCACCAAAGACGGGGCTGAGGAAGTCAACGCCATCAGTGCCAGTAATCATGCCCAGTGCTGTACCATTCTCAACCATATCCTGCGTAATCTCGTTGTTGCCGCTCACGCCACCATACCAAATGCCGTAATGGTCGATGAACTTGAACGTGTCACCCTGTTGCATGGTCTGAGTGATGGTCCACTTGCCGTCCTCACCTTGCACCATGTCACGACCATCGCTCCACTGGTTGTACGAACCCATCAGATACAAGTGGTCGGTCCACTCGCCAGTCACAGTAAGCTTCGTGAGGGTCGGGTCAACTGTGAGAGTCCAAGTGCCAGCAACGGGAATCCTGAAGTTCTTGCCAGGAGTAGCCAAATCGAGTTGTGTGCCTTGATCAGCAACCATCTCCTTGGTAATCATGAAGGAATCTCCGTCAGCCACAGCGCCATGCCATCCACCATCTTGGTCGACCATCTTGAACTCAACATTCTTGCCCATTTCTTGGGTGAGAGTCCAGTTGCCGTTAGCATCCTTGGTGAAGGCTTTGGCATTTGCCTCAGTCCAGTCACCATCTACGCCATAGAGATACAGGGCAGCATCATGAACAAGGTCACCCACCACTTCGAATTTTTCCCACTGCTCGGCAGTGCTGTACCACTCTGCATCTTCGGGATACACATGCAAGTAGACCGTTCTGTTTAAGTCGTTTGTTTGTTGCCACACACCAGCACCCATGTATTCAAAAGCATTTGATGGAGCATAGCAATAGACGTCTTCCATGTGCATGTTAGTAGAGAAGGCAGTAATGCCAATCGCCTTCAGTGTAGAAGGCAAGGTCAATGATTTCAAATCACAACCACCGAAAGCACTATTACCAATAGACGTCACTCCCTCGGGAATGACCACTGATTGAGACGGAATTTTGATGCTTTGGAACGCCTTATTTCCAATTTGAGTCACATCGTCGGGGATAACGGCATTTATACTACCAGAAATCAATTTGTTGCTGCCAGTCTCAATAATTGCATTGCAGTTGTTGCGAGAATCATAAACTGTATTGTTGGCATCAACAACAATCGTTGCGAGATTAGAACATGCGGCAAAAGGATTATCCACAATAGTGTTGACCGATGCCGGGATGGTGATTTCGGTCAATCCAGTTTTCTCGAAAGCATAAGAGTTGATTTTTGTCAAAGAATTAGGGAATGTGACCGAAGTCAAGTCAGTAATATCCATAAACGCACTTTGGCCGATTTCTGTGACCGTAGCTGGGATTGTTGAGCCTTTACAACCATTGATTAGCGTGTTGGTAGCAGTCTCGATGATGGCATTACAATTGTCACGAGAATCGTAAACGGGGTTGTTGGCATCAACAACAATCGTTTCCAATGCTGTACAGCCCCTAAAGATGCTCCCCCAGATTTTAGTCACACCGGCTGGGATGTTGACAGCTTGCAGGCTCGTGCAACCCCAAAATGAATTACCTCCCATTGTTGTCAAGGTGTTGGGAAGAACCACCTCGGTGATATTAGTACAGTCTCTGAAAGGAGCATCCATCAGGTTCACCACAGCGCAGTTGTAAGTTGTAGACTGACCATTGCTGGTGAAGACATAGGTAACTTCAGAGGGAACGACAACTTGTCCACTCAACGTGCTTTGGTAACTAGGCTCACCTGCAGGAGGAGGAACCACAGATGCTGTAGGAGACTGACCTTCGGGGGTATATGGTTCAAACCAAAGGTCACCAACTTTGATGGCTGAACTGGCGGTTGCGAATGCGCAAACCATGACCAGCATACTTAGAAAGAGTTTCTTCATAATTGTTATGTTTTAATTTAATGAGTATTAATTGGTTATAGAGACTCCAAAGAACGAACAACTAATACAGTTACTTGCGTGCGGAAAATCCAGCATGCAAAAATAGGGAAAAAAATCCGAACTGCAAGACAGTCAAGCAGAAAAAAACCTTTTTTTCAATTGAACACCGCAAAATATCATTCAAATACATCTCAAATACGCAATTTTGCACAAGTCGAAATATTGTTGTATATTTGCAGCCAAGAATGTCTCAAACAATCTGAACAATGAAAAGAATACTCTCTGCACTGATTGCCATGTGGGCTGTGACGTGGTTGATATCACTTAGTGCTACCGAACGATGGCAAGACCCCTATGTGAATCAAGTGAACCGCGAGGTGCGACGCACCAGTTTCTTCGCCTACGAGAATGAGGCCTTGGCATTGCAAGGCAACAAAAGTGCCTCAAAACGCTATCTGTCCTTGGAGGGCACGTGGCGGTTCCTTTTCGTCAAGAACCACAACCAAGCGCCCGAGGGCTTCTACCTGCCTAAGTACGATGATTCGCAATGGGTTGATTTCCCCGTGCCAGGAATGCTGGAACTCAACGGCTATGGCGACCCCATCTACCGCAACATCGGTTACGCATGGGCGACGACCTTTGACACCGACCCGCCGCATATAGGGCAAATCAACAATTACACAGGTTCTTACCGCCGCATGGTTGACATTCCTGCCGACTGGAACGGACAAGAGGTTTACCTACATGTGGGCTCGGCGACAAGCAACCTGACAGTGTGGATCAACGGTCGCGAAGTGGGCTACAGCGAGGACTCAAAGGTAGCCGCCGAGTTCAACGTCACACGATACCTCAAAAAAGGAAAAAACCTCATCGCCATGCAGGTGATGCGCTGGTGCGACGGCACCTACCTCGAGGACCAGGACTTTTGGCGCCTGACAGGTATCGCCCGAGAGGTGTACCTCTATGCGCGCCCCAAGGCGCATCTCGCCGACCTGACCATCGGACAGGACTGGGTAGACGGCAATGGCGTGCTAGATGTAAAGGCTAGCATTGTGGGCAAGGCAAATGTCGAGGCGCGGTTGCTTGATGCCGAGGGTAATGAGGTAGCTCGCGGCATGCACGCCACCATTCCGCAGGTCCATGCATGGACTGCCGAGACCCCTTATCTATATACTTTGTTAGTAACGCTACGCCAGGGCGACCGCATCATCGAGGTGGTGCGGCAACGCGTGGGATTCCGACATATCGAGATTGCAGGCGGGCAACTGCTGGTCAACGGCAAACCCATCCTCATCAAGGGCGTCAATCGTCACGAACTGGATCCTGACGGGGGCTATGTGGTGTCGGTCGAACGGATGATTCAAGATATCTCCATCATGAAGCGCCTTAACATCAATGCCGTGCGCACCAGCCACTATCCTGATGACCCGCGGTGGTATGAACTGTGCGACGAGTACGGACTCTATGTGGTAGCAGAGGCGAACCTCGAGAGTCACGGCATGGGCTACGACGAGAAAACGCTGGCGCGACGCACCGACTTTGAGCAGATGCACATGGAGCGCAACGAGGCCAACGTAAAAACCTTACGCAATCACCCCTGCATCATCATTTGGTCGATGGGCAACGAGGCTGGACATGGCCCGAATTTCGTCAAAGTGTATGATTGGATTAAGGCACAGGACACCACGAGACCGGTGCAGTATGAGCGCGCCGGATTGGCACGTGAAACCGATATATTCTGCCCAATGTATTACTGGTATGACGACTGTGCGCGTTATGTCCAGGGCGAAGATCCACGCCCGCTCATCCAGTGCGAGTATGCCCACGCCATGGGCAACTCGATGGGCGGTCTCAAGGAGTACTGGGAACTCATCCGACACTACCCCAAGTATCAAGGCGGCTTTATCTGGGACTTCGTCGACCAGGCATTGCGCGACGTGAACCCCGTCACAGGCCGTGAAATCTTTACCTACGGCGGCGACTATGGCCGCTATCCCGCCAGCGACTACAACTTCAACTGCAACGGCATCATCGCACCTGACCGCCGCCTGAACCCGCATGCCCACGAAGTGGCATACTTCTATCAGAATGCCTGGGTGCGCGACAGGGGCATCAACGAGGGCAGATTTGAGGTCTATAATGAGAATTTCTTCCGCACACTTGACGACCTGCGACTGGTGGCGCACGTTCGTGCCTTGGGCACAAGCGTTGATGTGGCGGTCACCGATATCAACATAAAGGGCATCCAGCCACAAGAACGGCGCATCGTGAACAGCAAAGCACTGCGAGATGCCATCACCAAGGCTCTGCAAACCGAAAACAGCGAAGTGGTGGTGGACTTTGAGTTCTTGGCCTGTGCGGGCATGCCACTGGTCAACGAAGGACAAGTGCTGGCGCATGAGCAGGTGGTTGTACGGCCTTACCTCTTCCCGGCGACAGTCGCCCCGCGCGAGGAGGTGACGGTCGAACAGGCAAATTCCTACTTCAAGTTGCAAGCCGCCGGCACAACGGTAACTATTGGCAAACAGACGGGGTGGATTGACTATTTGGACAGCGAAGGCACTCCCTTGTTGGCCGACCGCAAGAGCGTCACTCCCGAGTTCTGGCGCGCACCCACTGACAACGACTATGGAGCTGGCCTACAACGACGGTTCGCCACCTGGCGAGAGCCCAAGATGCAGCTGCAGTCGTGCACGCTCGACGGCAACACAGTGGTGGCACATTTCGCCATGCCCGACCAGCAAGCGAGCCTGACCATGACCTATACGCTTACCTCAAAGGGAGAAGTGGTGGTGGAGCAACAGATGACGACCACACCTGGCGCTCAAGTGCCCGAAATGTTCCGCTATGGTATGCAACTGCAAATGCCCGCCGCATTTGATCGAGTGACCTATTATGGCCGCGGACCCATCGAGTGCTACAGCGACCGCCAGAGCAGCCAACATATCGGCATTTATCAAGGCAAGGTAAAAGACCAGTACTATGACTATGTCCGCCCACAGGAGAGCGGCAATCACACTGAAGTGAGATGGTTCCAAGTGACTGATGCCAATGGCAAGGGGTTAAGAGTCTATAGCAATGGCGGCATTGAGGCGAGCGCACTGCCCTACACCACCGCCCAACTCGATGACGGTCCCGTCAAGGAACATGCTTGGGGACATCACAGCGGTGACCTAGTGCCCTCGGGCACTACCCAACTCCACATCCAGCAACGCCAGATGGGACTGGGCTGCGTCAATTCCTGGGGTGCCTGGCCGCTGAAGCCTTACCTTCTTCCCTACGCCGACCGTGACTTCACCTTCGTCATCCAACCATTGTAGTCCTCAAGTCTATTTCTTGGGAACCAGTTTGTTGTAAGCCCAGGCTAGGGCTACGCAGATGAGCAGGGTAGTCACTGTAATTGCTACGGTTAGTGGCCAGCCTTGAGACAAGTGCAATGCACGTTGGGCAAACATGTTGAGGTAAAGAATCACATCGTTCTGTGCCGCCAGGTAGACTAAAGCATTGACCGACACGAAAGTGGCGGCGCGCGCCAGCCAACTACCGCGAATGATGTCTCCGAGCCATTGCGCCATCTCGAAGAAATAAGCCACCAGTCCAAATTGCAGCACCAGCATCAACAGGTTGTGAACCTCGCGGTGCCAATGGCTCATGGCATAGTCAAGGAGCCAAATGATTGCCACTGCGATGATGGTTGCAATCAAGCGTAGCCATCCATTATGCAGGTGCTGCCGCGACAGGAACGACTTACACTGCACCCCGAAGACATAAAACGGCATGAACACCACCATATAGGTCAGACTCCAGAACTCGGTGTAAAACATGTAATAACTTGCTGCTGCCAGCACCCATGTGATTGGCAGATGCCATTGTGCTGGCACCCAGCGCAGCAAAGCCCAATAGGCCAACTGCATCACCAACAGGCAGTTGGCAAACCAGTAAGCCCCCAAGATGGTTGTGGGATAGCCTGTGGTCATCTCGACCAGCGGCCCCCAATAATTCACCGCCTCTCCCGTGCGGTGGACGTGCACCCATGCCATTCCAAGCCATAGGGCATAAAAGACCACACCAAACAGCAAGTACGGTACAAGAATTTGTCGGCAACGATGACGGGCGAAGGCGGAAAACGAGTCATACTTCTGCGAATTAAATAGAAATCCAGCAATGGCAAAAAAAACGGGGTAGACCGACATGATGTAGAAGCGGTGCGGCGCGCAGTGGAACAATACCACCACGACGATGAACACCGCCTTCATCAGGTCGACCCACACCAACCGTTCACGCCCGCCCATCGCCTTATAAAGCTTGCAGGAACTGGACCAATTTTGCTACGGCGCGGCCGCGGTGACTGATGGCATTCTTCTCCTCAGGGGCCATCTGGGCGAAGGTGCGGCCATCACCCTCCAGCGGTTGGAAGATGCTGTCGTAGCCGAAGCCGCCCGAGCCATGGCGCTCGGTGAGGATGTGCCCCTCTACCCTACCCTCGAACAAATGCTCCTCGCCGTCCATGAGCAGGCAGATGGCGGTGCGGAAATGCGCTGTGCGTTGCTCCATGGGCACGTCGGCCATCAGGCGAAGCACCTTGTCGATGTTGCGCTCGCTGTCGTGCGCCACGCCGCCATAGCGTGCCGAGTGAACGCCGGGCTCGCCGCCCAGGGCATCAATCTCCAAGCCCGTGTCGTCGCTGAAGCAGTCGTAGCCGTAGTGCTCGCGGATATATTCCGCTTTCTGACGGGCGTTGCCCTCGATGGTCGGCTTATCCTCGGGAATGTCCTCGTGACAATTGATGTCGGCGAGGCTCAGCACCTCAAACCGCTCGCCCATGATTTGACGCAGTTCCTCCAACTTATGGGCATTGTTGGTCGCAAATACTATCTGTTTCATTGTCTTGGAGTTAAGATAAGAATCCCCCTAACTCCCTATAGGGGGCCAGGGGGATTTTCATTATAAAACGATGTTGACGAGCTTGTTGGGCACGACGATGACCTTCTTGGGCGCGGCGCCCTCGAGCCACTTGGCGGCTCCCTCGTGCGCCAGGGCGGTCTTCTCGACCTCGGCGGCATCGGTGCCGGCGGGCACGAAGATGTCATAGCGCGGGCGGCCCTTGATCATCACGGTGTACTTGATGGTCGACTCCTTGAGGTAGTCCTCGTTCCACTCGGGCCACTGTGCGTCGCACACGGTAGTGTCATGTCCCAGCACGTGCCACAATTCCTCGGCGACATGAGGCGCGAACGGAGCCAGCAGCACGATGAACTTCTCAAAGACCTCGCGGGCATCGCACTTAAGATCCTGCAGCTCGTTGCGGCAAATCATGAACGCCGCCACGGAGGTGTTGAACGAGAAGTTCTCGATGTCGGTGGTCACCTTCTTGATGAGCTTGTGCAGCGACTTCAGTTCATCGGGCGTGGCAGCACGGTCGGTCAAGCGCACCTCGTCGCCACGGAAGATGAGATTCCACAGCTTCTTGATGAAGTTGTGCACGCCATCGATACCGTTGGTGTCCCAAGGCTTGCTGGCCTCCAGCGGGCCCAGGAACATCTCATAGAGGCGCAACGTGTCGGCACCAAAGCGGTGCACGATATAGTCGGGGTTGACGACATTGAACATCGACTTGGACATCTTCTCGATGGCCCAGCCGCAAATATACTTGCCGTTCTCGAGGATAAACTCGGCGTTCTTGAACTCGGGACGCCACTCACGGAACTTGTCTATGTCGAGGGCGTCGTTGGTCACAATGTTCACATCTACGTGGATGGGCGTGACATCATACTGGTCCTTGAGGTTGTAAGAGACAAACTTGTTGGTGTCC
Source organism: Muribaculaceae bacterium (assembly GCA_017557285.1). GTDB lineage: Bacteria > Bacteroidota > Bacteroidia > Bacteroidales > Muribaculaceae > Sodaliphilus. The sequence goes on along the minus strand of JAFZAK010000064.1, from coordinate 1,406 downwards.
TTGATTCGATAGACAAAGTTGCTACGGCCCTGGATCATGCCCTGGTTGACGAGCTTGCGGAACGGTTCGCTCTCGCACACATAGCCATAGTCATAGAGGAACTTGTTCCAGAATCGGCTGTAGATGAGGTGACCTGTGGCATGCTCAGTGCCGCCGACATACAGGTCAACCTGGCGCCAGTAGCCGTCGGCCTCGCGCGAGACGAGTGCCTGGTCGTTGTGCGGGTCCATGTAGCGCAGGTAATAGGCACTTGAGCCAGCAAAACCGGGCATGGTGCACAACTCCAGCGGGCGACCGTTGTTGGCTACCCAATGCTTGGCACGGCCCAGCGGGGGCTCACCGGTCTCGGTGGGCAGGAATGCATCAACCTCGGGCAGCAATAGCGGCAGTTCGCTCTCGTACAGAGGCTGCGGCTGACCGTCCTCATCGTAGTAGATGGGGAACGGCTCGCCCCAGTAGCGCTGGCGGCTGAAGATGGCGTCGCGCAGACGATAGTTCACCTTCACGCGGCCCAGGCCACTCTCGGCGATGAACTGCTTGGTCTTCTCAATGGCTTCCTTGACGGTGAGGCCGTTGAGTTGCAGCAGGTCGTTGCTCGAGTTCATCATGATGCCCTCCTTGGCGTCGAAGCTCTCCTCGGTAACATCGGCACCCTCGACCAGCGGAATGATGGGCAGGTCGAAGTGACGTGCGAAAGCGTAGTCACGGCTGTCGTGTGCCGGCACCGCCATGATGGCACCCGTGCCGTAGCCCGCCAACACATAGTCGCTGACATAGATGGGGATTTCCTTGCCAGTGACGGGGTTGATGGCATAGGAGCCGGTGAACACACCGCTCACTTTCTTCTCAATCATGCGCTCGCGCTCGGTCTTGTGCTTCACCTCGTCGAGGTAGTCATCGACCGCCTGACGCTGCTCGGGGGTAACCACCTCGTCGACATAGACGCTCTCGGGTGCGAGCACCATGAAGGTCACGCCGAAGATGGTGTCGGCGCGGGTGGTGAAGATAAGCAGGCTCTTGCCTGTTCCGGCGACCTCAAAGTTCATCTCGGCACCCTCGCTATAGCCTATCCAGTTGCGTTGGGTCTCCTTGATGCTATCGGTCCACTCGATGGTGTCCAAGTCGCGCAGCAGGCGGGGTGCGTAGGCACTCACGCGCAAGCACCACTGGCTCATCATCTTCTGCTCCACGGGATATCCACCGCGCACACTCACGCCCTCGCTCACCTCATCGTTGGCAAGCACGGTGCCCAGTGCGGGACACCAGTTGACCATGGTGTTGCCGCGATAGGCGATGCGGTAGTTCATCAGCACGTTCTCCTTCTCGACCTTGCTCATGGCGTTCCACTGCTCGGCGGTGAACGTCTCGGTGGAGTTAGTGTGGGCATTGCAGCCATCGGTGCCGTA
>JAFZAK010000063.1 GCA_017557285.1 Muribaculaceae bacterium | reverse complement strand
GATGCGCGATGTGACGCAAACTGGCAGAACATGCTCAATTACAGTCTTGGATACTATGTGGACAAGGATGCCACCGACTGGCAACAGCTCAAAGGGCTTTATGCCGATGCAGAGCGACTGATGCAACGCATTAATGAAGGCTTCAAGAAAGGACAAAGAGACTTGATTGTCGCTCAACTCAAGCAAGTCACTTCAGCACAACCGCACATCATCGCCAACAATGCCGCATTATGGAATAAGACCCGAAACGACTATGCCATGCTACAGCAGACGCAGGTCAGGATGAACGGTTACTGCTCGTTCGACGATCCCGACAATGAGCATATTGGCGAATGGGCCGAAGCGATGGCTCCGCATATCAAGCTTTTGGGACGAGACTGGAAACAGTGGACCGACCGCGCCGTCGAACTGCGCACATTTAAACTATACGAGGTTCTTGATGCAGTCAGTCATGGACAAGATGCCGACCAGGTAGCAAATGCTTGGAAAAAGGGTGTCTATCACAGAATAATAACCGAGACACTCTCGGAAAACCAGTTGTTGGCATCGTTCTCGGGGCCTGTCTTCGAGGATACCATCAAACGCTTCAAGCAGCTTGACTTTCAGTTCCAACAACTGACTAAAAAACAGTTGTATAACCAGCTGGCACAAAAGCTTCGCGAGTATTCGGCCAACCCGTCGGTCTACGGGCTCATTGGCTATCTGCGACGTAACATCGCTAACCGCGGACGCGGACAGAGTGTGCGCAACATCATGGACCATCTGGCGCCAGCCTTGCCACACCTGTGCCCATGCATGCTCATGAGTCCAATATCGGTGGCGCAGTACCTTGACTTGAACCAACCGCCATTCGACATGGTTATCTTCGACGAGGCGTCACAGATGCCCACCAGCGAAGCAGTCGGAGCCATTGCCCGAGGCAAGTCGCTCATCGTGGTTGGTGACCCGAAACAAATGCCACCCACCAACTTCTTCAATGTCAATCAAGTGGATGATTCTGAAGCGGTTGTTGATGACCTGGACAGTGTGCTGGACGACACCATTGCCCTCGATTTCCCATCGCGACATCTCAGATGGCACTACCGCAGTCGACATGAGAGCTTGATTGCTTTCAGCAACTCACAGTATTATGATGGACGACTCATCACATTCCCCAGTGTGGATGACCGCGATACCAAGGTGACATTCATCCCCGTGCAGGGTGTCTACGATTATGGACGGTCGCGCAGCAATCATGCTGAGGCCGAGGCTATTGTCGCCGAGGTACTGAGGCGGCTAAGTGACAAACAATTGTGCAAACTTAGCATGGGCATCGTCGCATTCAGCATATCACAACAGAATGTCATTGAGGATATGTTGATGGACGCTTTCACGGCAAACCCGCAGCTCGAAGAGTTGGCCACAAACTGCGAGGAGCCACTGTTTATCAAGAACTTGGAGAATGTTCAGGGCGACGAGCGAGATGTAATACTCTTCTCTATTGGCTATGGACCTGACTCACGTGGAAAGGTGTCGATGAATTTCGGACCCCTGAACAACAGTGGCGGTGAGCGACGACTCAATGTGGCTGTTTCACGTGCCAGGTATGAGATGATGGTCTTCTCGACCTTGCAACCCGAGCAAATCGACCTGAACCGCTCGAAGTCCCTGGGTGTGCAAGGACTAAAGCAATTCCTGGAGTTTGCACGAGATGGCAGGACTAGTTACCAAACCAACACGCAGGAAGTCACTCCCAACATCATGGCACAACAGTTGGCGCAACTGCTGGACGAAAAGGGATTCATCGTTACTACAAACGTGGGACGGTCGAAGTTCAAAATTGACCTGGCGGTCATCGACCCAAACAACCCGGACAAATACCTATTAGGAATCCTGTGTGACGGAAAGGGATACAGTGACACCAAAACGGTGCGTGACCGCGAGGTGTGCCAACCAGCCGTCCTGTCGATGCTGGGATGGAACCTGATGCGTATTTGGATTGTTGACTGGTACTTCAATCGCCAGCGCGTCATACAGCATGTGATGGATGCGCTTCAGCAAGCTGTTGCCAAGCCTGAAGTACCTGACACGCCTACCGAAGAAGGTCCTACAGATGAAATTCCTGCACTAGAGAATGAAGTAGGGGAACAAGACACCACATCTGATAACAAGTCAGTCGAACATGAACAACCCCAGCATCCAGCTAGTGTCACATCTGTCATACCCACCTTTGACGCTGAGGACGAGGATGATGAACTCGATGACGAGCCAGAAGTTGAATTACCCACAAATCCGGGAAAAGTGCCCTACGTGATGGCCGAAATTACTCCGGTTGAGAAAAGCGGCGTTGCTACATTAATCACTAGCCCGACATTGACCTTGTCGCAAATGAGCAAAATACTGAAAGCCGAGCAACCCATTACCTTCCACTATGCTTGTATGCGCATGTGCCGCATCTGGAGCGTGCGCAAACTGAACGACCGGGTCACAAGGTATGTCACCTGGCTGCTTAAGCAAACTGCCGCACTTGACCCCAGCGCCACCCGAGAAGTGCCATATTATTGGAGTAACCTAGACGATCGTAACGGATACTGCAACTATCGAATCAAGAACGGACGAGGCTGGGATGACATACCATTGGTGGAAATCAAGAATGCAGCCATAGAATTGTTGGAACAACGGGGCGAGATGAGTTGTGACGCATTGACACAACTTGTAACACAGCTCTTTGGTATAGACAAGTGCGTCATCTCTTTCCGCGAGCAAGTGGCACAGGCTGTCCATAGCATGGCACAAAGCAAAGTTGTCTTTGTCAAAGACGGCAACTGCCGCATCAACAAGAAGAAACGCAATCGCTACAACTGTTAAGGTAATAAAAAAATAACACCCAAAATTTGGGCAGGCCGCGAAATTAGTGTAATTTTGCAGCTCGATTTTTTGAAAACAATTATTTTAACATAGATTGCACTACAGAAATGAACGTAAATTTTGAAAAAACTGACCAAGTGAATGGTGTGTTGACCGTCGCTCTAGTCGAGGATGATTACAAGAACGAGGTCAAAAAGCAACTGAACAAGTTAGGACAACGACCCATTAAAGGTTTCCGCCCGGGACATGTCCCCACTGCGTTGCTCCAGAGAATGTACGGTCCACAGGTGAAAGCCGAGGTGGTAGACCACATGCTCAACCGCGCTGTTACCGATTATATTATCAACAACCACATCGCCATCTTAGGCGAGCCCATGGTTGCCGAAGACTCAAACATCAATATCGACAAGGACAAGGACTTTGAGTTCAAGTTCAACCTCGGTATGGCTCCAGAGTTTGACCTGACCATCGACAGCAACATCACAATACCTTATTATAATATAGAGGTTACCGATGAGATGGCACAGAAGCACAACGAGGGTTATCGCAAGCGTTTCGGCAAGCAGGTGCCGGGCGAGGAGGCCGCTATCGACTCGCTGTTGCGCGGATCACTCGTTGAATTGGATGAGAATGGCGAGGAAAAGGCCGAGGGTATCAAGACCGAGCGCACTATTGTCATGCCTCAGTATCTCCACGACGAGGAGCAGAAGCAGAAGTTCATCGGCGCCAAGGTTGGACAGGAGATTGTGTTCAATCCCAATGTAGCCAACGGTGGCAACGCCAGCGAAATTGCTTCGATGCTTAACGTTGACAAGGAAGGCGCCGAGGCCATTACCGCCGACTTCAAGATGACCATCAACGAAATCATGGTCAACCAGGAGGCCGACATGGATCAGGAGTTCTTTGACAATGTTCTGGGCAAGGATGTGGCAACCACCGAGGAAGAGTACTTCGTTAAGCTCAAGGAGAGCATCCAGCACCAAATGACCGCCGACAGCAACTATCGCTTTACTATCGATGCCGAAGATGTGCTCCGAGGCATGGTCGGTGAGCTTCAGTTGCCCGACGAGTTCCTCAAGAGATTCCTGCTCACACGCAGCGAGGAGAACACCCCCGAAAAGGTTGACAAAGAATTCCCCGCTGCAAAGAAGCAACTTGAGTGGCAACTCATCAAAGACAAGGCAGCACAGTCGCTGCAGGTCAAGGTCGATGACAGTGACCGCAAGCGTCTTGCCAAACTCATGGCTGCACAGCAGTTTGCACAATACGGCATGACAAACTTGCCCGATGACGTCGTTGAGAACTATGCACAAAAGCTGTTGGATGACGAACGTTATCAGGATGATATCAACAACCGTGCTTTCGACGACAAGTTCTTCGCTGCGCTCAAACAAACTGTCACCCTCGACGAGAAAACTCTCTCACTTGACGAGTTCAACAAACTCTTTGAGGCAAAATAAATCCTCGAAAGGGTAAAAATCACCCAAAAGTGGGCCGAATTTGCTGTTCGGCTCATTTTTTTTTGAAAAAAAGCACTTTTTTTTGTCGTGGTCAAAAAAAAGTAGTAACTTTGAAGAATGAATTTTTGAAACCATTATTTTTATCACTTATCTGAAAATGAAAAACGACTTTCGCAATTTCGCAGTCCATCATCTGGGCATGAACGGACTCGCACTTGACCAGTATAGTGGCGACATTACCAGCAACTATATATCGCCCACCATCATGGAGGAGCGACAGCTCAATGTGACACAGATGGATGTGTTCTCGCGACTGATGATGGATCGCATCATCTTCCTGGGCACACAGGTGGACGACTACACGGCCAACGTGATTCAGGCTCAATTGCTTTACCTTGACTCGGCCGACCCGGGCAAGGAGATCTCACTCTATATAAACTCGCCGGGCGGATCGGTCTATGCCGGACTGGGCATCTACGACACCATGCAGTTCATCCAGAGCGATGTGTCGACCATCTGCACAGGCATGGCAGCATCGATGGCGGCCGTACTGCTTGTTGCTGGAGAGAAAGACAAACGCTTTGCCCTCAAGCACTCTCGCGTGATGATTCACCAACCCATGGGTGGCATCCAAGGACAAGCCAGCGACATCGAAATTACCTCGCGAGAAATCATCAAACTCAAGCAAGAGCTCTACAATATCATCAGTCAGCACAGTGGCCAGCCCTATGACAAGGTATATGCCGACAGTGACCGTGACTACTGGATGACATCACAGGAGGCACTTGAGTATGGCATGATTGACAAGGTACTTGTCCGCAGCAAATAATCTCATGGCAAAGAAGAAAGAGACAAACCTGAGATGTGACTTCTGCGGGCGAGGCAACGATGAGGTGCGCCTCTTGTTGCCCGGCCTAAATGGTTGTATCTGTGACGAATGCGCAGAGCGGGCCAACGAGATAGCAAAGGAATACCTCCAAAAGCTCCAGCATGCTGACTCCGAAGAGATTGACATGGACTCTCTGCCCAAGCCTAGCGAAATCCATGCTTTCCTCGACCAGTATGTCATCGGACAGGAGAAGGCTAAAAAATATCTCTCGGTAGCCGTCTATAACCACTACAAACGATTGGCGCAAAAACGAGATGATGACGGCATCGACATCGAGAAGTCAAACATCATCATCGTAGGGCCCACGGGAACGGGAAAGACGCTGCTGGCCAAGACTATAGCCAAAATGCTCAAGGTGCCCTTCGCTATCGTCGATGCCACCGTGCTCACCGAGGCCGGATATGTGGGTGAGGATATCGAAAGCCTGCTCACACGACTGCTCGCAGCATGCGACTATAATGTCGAGGAGGCACAACGAGGCATCGTCTTTATTGATGAGATTGACAAGATTGCACGCAAGGGTGACAATCCGTCCATCACCCGTGACGTCAGTGGCGAAGGCGTGCAGCAAGGACTACTAAAACTGCTCGAAGGATCGGTCGTCAACGTGCCGCCACAAGGCGGACGCAAGCATCCCGAGCAGAGGATGATCGCCATCGACACCAAAAACATCCTCTTCATCTGCGGAGGAGCATTCGAGGGCATCGAGCGGAAAATCGCGCAACGTCTCAACACGCATGTGGTGGGATATGGCGCTGGCAACCGGGTAAGCAAACTAGACCGAGAGAAACTGCTGCACTTCGTCGCGCCACAGGATTTGAGAAGCTATGGACTGATTCCCGAAATCATCGGACGTCTGCCCATCCTTACCAACCTTGAGCCGCTGGACCGCGATGCTTTGCGCAGGATTCTCACCGAGCCCAAGAACTCCATCGTCAAGCAGTACCATAAATTGCTCGAGATGGACGGTGTCGCTCTGACAATCGACGACGAGGTGCTTGACTTTGTTGTCGACAAGGCCATCGAGTTCAAACTGGGGGCACGCGGACTGCGCTCCATCTTTGAAACCATCATGATTGATGTGATGTATCAAGTGCCAGCTAGCGGTGAGACCACTTACCGGCTCACACGCGACTATGCAGCACAACAACTCGAAAAGTCTGACTTCGAGTTGCTCAGCCAAATGCAGTAATTCATATGACAGTAAATAATGTAATGCCTCAACAATTATGACTGACAAAAGAAGACTGATTGATGAACTGAAATCCTACTTCGGGTTCGACAAGTTCAAGGGAGACCAGGAAGCAATCATCAAAAACCTGCTCCAGGAACATGACACCTTTGTGCTCATGCCTACTGGTGGGGGAAAATCGTTGTGCTACCAACTGCCCGCCATCATGATGGAGGGCACGGCCATTGTCATATCTCCTCTGATTGCCCTGATGAAGAATCAGGTCGACGCGATGCGACACTACAGCGAGGAGGATGGCATTGCCCACTTCCTCAACTCATCGCTCAACAAGCAACAGATCGAACAAGTGCGTGAAGATGTCATCAATGGCAGAACGCGACTGCTCTATGTCGCGCCCGAGTCATTGACCAAGGAAGAGAACGTGGACTTTCTCAAGTCGGTCAAAATCTCATTCTATGCAGTGGACGAGGCACACTGTATCTCGGAATGGGGACATGACTTTAGACCTGAGTACCGCCGCATACGACCCATCATCAACGCCATCGGCAGTCGACCCATCATTGCCCTGACGGCAACAGCGACTCCCAAGGTGCAACACGATATCCAAAAGAACTTGGCGATGACCAACGCCACCGTATTCAAGTCGTCATTCAACAGGCCGAACCTCTACTACGAGGTGCGGCCCAAGACCAAGGACATCGACAAGGACATCATCAAATTCATCAAGGCTAACGAGGGCAAGTCGGGCATCATCTATTGCCTGAGCCGCAAGCGCGTCGAGGATTTGGCCGAGCTGTTGCGCGTCAACGGCATCAAGGCACTGGCTTACCATGCCGGCATGGACAGTGCCACACGCAGCGAGAACCAAGACAAGTTCCTGCTCGAGGAGGTAGACGTGATTGTCGCGACCATCGCCTTCGGCATGGGCATTGACAAACCTGACGTGCGCTTTGTCATACACTATGACATCCCCAAGAGTCTGGAAGGATACTATCAGGAGACAGGACGTGCCGGACGTGATGGCGGCGAGGGCAAGTGCATTACTTTCTACGCCAAGAAAGACCTGCAGAAACTGGAGAAGTTCATGCAGGGGAAACCCATTGCCGAACAAGAGATTGGCAAGCAGTTGCTCAACGAAACCGCATATTATGCCGAATCATCGGTGTGCCGACGCAAGACACTTCTTCACTATTTCGGCGAGCCTTACTTTGAGGAGAATTGCGGCAATTGCGACAACTGCGTGCATCCTCGCAAACGTGTCGAGGCAAGCGATGAGCTGTGTGCAGCCATCGAAGCCATCATTACCCTCAAGGAACGCTTCAAGACCGAGTATATCGTCGATGTCATCGGCGGTAACGCAACCAACGAGGTGAAAGGCTACAAGCACAACGAGCTCGAGATTTTTGGCTCGGCCGAGAACCGCGATGAGAACTTCCTGACATCGGTGGTGCGTCAAGGTGTGCTTGCCGGGTACATCCGCAAGGACATCGAGAACTATGGTGTGCTCAAGGCGACCGACAAGGGAAAGGAATTCCTTGACCATCCCACACCGTTCATGGTGGTGGAAGATAAGCAGTTTGACGATAACGACGGCGAGGAACACAGCGGCTCGGCAGCAGTTCTCGACCCAGTGCTCTTCAGCATGCTGAAAGACCTGCGTAAAGAGATTGCACAGCAGAACAAACTGCCGCCATACGTCATCTTCCAAGACCCATCGCTCGAGGCCATGGCAACAACCTATCCCATCACCATCGATGAGCTGAAGCTCATTCCTGGAGTGGGAGAGGGCAAGGCAAAACGCTATGGCGACAAGTTTGTTGAACTCATCAAACGCCATGTCGAAGAGAACGAGATTGAGCGTCCGGAAGACTTCCGCATGCGCGCTGTCGCCAGCAAGAGCAACGTCAAGATTTATCTAATCACGGGCACTGACCGAAAGATTGGACTTGACGAACTCGCTAAGGACAAGGGCATGGACATGGACGAACTGCTCGACGAACTCGAAGGTATCGTCTACAGTGGCTATAAAATCAATATTGGATACTATGTGGACATGGTCATGGATGATGACATACATGATGATATCTACGAGTATTTCCGAGAGAGCGAGAGCGACGACTTGCAGACGGCTATTGACGAACTAGGCGAGGACTATACCGAAGAGGAAATCCGTCTAGTACGCATCCAGTTCCTCAGCGATATGGGCAATTAAGCCTATAATTTCCAGTTATCAGTTATCAGTTTTTAGTGATCAGTGGTTAGCTTGCATATAGGCATGCTACCAGCTGATAACTGAGAACTGATAACTTTTTTCTGTATTTCCTTTGTCGGTCTAATGAATTTGTGTAATTTTGCGCGCAATAAATTCCTAACCGACAAAACTTCTATTTATGTCATTTATTGCCGACCGTGTCAAGATGGATGGTATCACGTTTGATGACGTGTTGCTGATCCCGGGATATTCTGAAGTCCTCCCCAAGGACGTGTCGTTAACCACCCAGTTCTCACGTAATATCACACTCAATGTGCCTCTAATCTCGGCGGCGATGGATACCGTTACCGAGGCTAGACTGGCTATCGCTATCGCACGAGAGGGCGGTATCGGCGTGATACACAAGAACATGTCGATTGAAGAGCAGGCACGACAAGTGCATGCCGTCAAGCGTGCCGAAAACGGCATGATTTACGACCCGGTGAGCATCAAGCGAGGCTCAAAGGTCATCGACGCACTCAACCTCATGCGCGAGTATCACATCGGAGGCATTCCCGTCGTCGATGACAACCGACGACTTGTGGGTATCGTCACCAACCGTGACCTGCGATTTGAGACAAACCTCGACCGAAAGATTGACGAGGTAATGACCAGCGAACACCTGGTGACGACATCGCAGTCGACCAACCTCGAAGAGGCAGCGAAAATCTTGCAGACTTACAAGATTGAGAAACTGCCCGTGGTGGACCGAGACGGCAAACTCATCGGACTTGTAACTTATAAAGACATTACCAAGGCAAAGGACAAGCCCAATGCCTGCAAGGACGCCCTGGGACGACTGCGCGTGGCTGCAGGTATCGGCGTGACGGCTGACAGCATGCAACGCGCCGAGGCATTGGTCAATGCGGGTGTTGACGCCATCGTCATCGACACGGCACACGGCCACAGCAAAGGCGTGGTCAACGTGCTGCAGCAAGTCAAGCAGTCATTCCCACAGATTGATGTTGTGGTAGGCAACATCGCAACCGGCGAAGCAGCTCGATACCTGGTCGACAATGGGGCCGATGCCGTCAAAGTGGGCATTGGACCGGGCTCCATCTGCACGACACGAATTATCGCAGGCATCGGAGTGCCGCAGCTATCGGCTGTCTACGATGTGGCGAAAGCCCTTAAGGATACTGACGTTCCGTTGATTGCCGACGGTGGCATCCGTTACTCGGGCGACATCGTCAAGGCGCTCGCCGCAGGAGCACACTCAGTGATGCTGGGAGGCATGTTTGCTGGCGTAGAAGAGTCACCGGGCGACACCATCATCTTCAATGGACGTAAGTTCAAGGCATACCGCGGCATGGGCTCACTCGAGGCAATGGAGAAAGGCTCTAAAGACCGATATTTCCAAAACAATGTCACCGATGCCAAGAAATTGGTGCCCGAGGGAATTGCCGCACGCGTGCCTTACAAGGGCAGTCTCTATGAGGTCGTCTACCAAATGCTGGGCGGACTGCGTGCCGGCATGGGATATTGCGGAGCGGCAACCATCGATGACCTGCATCATGCACAGTTTGTGCGCATTACCGGTGCTGGCGTAGCTGAGAGTCATCCCCATGACGTGACCATCACAAGCGAGGCACCAAACTATAGCCGCGGGGATTAAAAAACTAAAAACCAAAATACAATTTATTTCACTTGGTTGCGTTATAATTAAGTTTACTAGACTATAATTATATGCAAAAATAGTTCAAAAAATGAAACACAAACTATTCATCGCCTCATTAGTTCTGGGGTCGGCACTGCTCGCAACGGCAGCCAAAGATCCGGTGCTGATGAAGATCAATGGCAAGGAGATCAAACTCTCGGAGTTTGAGTATCTCTATCACAAAAACAGCCAGCAACAACTGGAGAAAGAAACACTAGAACAGTATGTCGACCGCTTTGTCACCTACAAACTCAAGGTGGCTGATGCCGAAGCGCAAGGAATCGGTGACGACCCCGCGTTTCAGAGCGAGCTGAATGGCTATCGTAACGACATCATCAAGCCTTTCCTCGAGGACACAACCGTACACGAGAAGTTGGTGCGTGAGGCCTATGAACATAAACTAAAGAATGTCGATATCGACCACTTCATGCTAGCACTGGGCAAGGACTATGCCTCCAACCAGAAACAGCTGGCGTTGGCCGACAGCATACGCCAATGCGTCCTTAAAGGCGAGAACTGGGAAGACTTGGCACAAAAATACTCGGTCGATCCCTCAGTGAAAAACAATAAGGGTCACTATGGTTACATCATGGCCGGCATGTTCCCCTACGAATTCGAAAAAGTGGTCTATGAGACCCCGGTGGGCGAAATCAGCAAGCCGTTCAAAACAAACTATGGCTACCACATGATTCGCGTGAACGCTGTCCGACCCGATGAGGGTGAGGTGCGCGTGCAGCACATTCTCAAACTCTTCCCCCGCGTGCGCGTATTGACCGATTCGATGAAGATGGCCACTAAGCTGAAGATTGACTCGGTCTATCTGGCTTTGCAGAATGGCGCTGACTTCAGCGAGTTGGCAAAGACTGCAAGCCAAGACCCAGGTTCAGCAAAGAACGGTGGCGAACTGCCCTGGTTCGGCCATGGACGCATGGTGCCGCAATTTGACAAGGTTGCGTTTGAACTCGGAGTAGGGGAGATGAGCGAACCCTTCGAGACCAACTATGGCTACCACATTATCAAGAAGTTGGAATCGCGTGCCACTCCCTCGCTTGAAGAGCAACGCAAGAGCATCGAGGCACGTATCCAACAGGACTACCGCAAGGATGCCCCACGCTTGGAGCGCGTCAATCAGCTCAAGCAGCAGTACAACTACAAGGAGAACCCCAATCTGACCAAATACCTCACCGAGGCACTCGCACGTCATGGACAGTACGACTCGACCTTTGTCGATGGCGTTCTGAAAAACAGCAACGAGCCTCTCTTCACCTTTGCCAACAAGACCGTGCCCGTCTCTGTTCTGGCAAGACACCTTAACCGCAAGATGAAGATGGACAACGAGTCGGCTGTGGAGTACATCAAGGGATTTGTCGAGCACAAGAGCCAGGATGAAATCATGGATTACTATGCCGCTAACATTATCAACGACACTCCCGACTTTGCAAACCTGTACAACGAGTACCGCGACGGCATGTTGCTCTTTGAAGTAAGCAATCGCCGCGTATGGGAGGCAGCTGGTAAGGACACCCTGGGCCTGCAGGCCTATTATGACGCCAATCGCGAGAAGTACAACTGGTATTCACCACGATTCAAAGGCATCATTCTCAATGCCATCAACGACAGCACGCTCAATGCTGTCAAGGCCGACATCGACGCAATGAAGGACCAACCCATGGACTCAATCACCGCCTCGTTGCACAAGAAATATGGCTCCAACATCAAGATGGAACGCATGATGATGGCCAAGGGTGAGAACGCGGCAGTCGACTATCTGTTCTTCGACGGTCCTGTTCCCAGTGGCAAATACCCCTGTTCCATGGTGCTCAAGGGCGGGCTCATCTATCAACCCGAAGAACTAGCTGATGTCAAAGGACAAGTTACCAGTGACTATCAGGATGTCCTAGAGAAACGCTGGGTTGACGAGCTCAAAGCACGCTACCCAGTCACCATCAACAAGAAAGTGCTCAAGAAAGTCAAATAGTATTAAATTCACAATTCTCAATTCTATGAAGAAGATTCTTTTCAGCTTTGCTATCACTGCAGTTGCTATGTTGGGCTTTACAGCCTGTGATGGCAACAGCGAGAACAATGCCAGTGGTGATGACAACGTCACTACCGAGGAAACCGTGGACAGCGCAGCTGTCGAGGCCGAAGTCCCCATCAAGGAACTCAAGTCGCTTGAATGCAAGGATTACGTGCTGACCATCCCCGAGGGCGCTGAGGCCAGCAGCCGCATGGTTAACAGCTCGTGCAACTTTAGATTCAAAGGCGAGCCTTACACCACTGCTGCTCCCAATGTAATTTACAAGACGCTCGACGAGTTCAAATCAGGAATGGCCGAGAAAAACGGCAAGGCCCTTGACGACATCACTGTCGGTGACAAGACCTACACCGTCTACTCCTACGAGAAGAACAACGAGCAGTTTGTTGAGGCAGCTACGCCCATCGATGGCGACCGCATGATGTTTGTGCGCATCTTCAACGGCGCCAGCAAGATGGACAAAGCCGAGGCCTTCGACATCCTCGTCAAGAACACCAAGGCAACCCTCGAAAACATCAAGATCAAGTAAGTCATCACTTCACATCACAAAATGCCGCGGCCCTTTCTGAGCTGCGGCTTGTGTTTTGGGCTACTATATACTGAAACTATGACTGGCCGCGGTAGAAACCGCAGCATAGACAGACTGAGAGGAAGACCGAAGGGAGACGGCGACTGGGTGTCATGAGGGCGGGGTTGCTGTTTGGCTATGCCATGAATTCTTTCATGGCTAGAAAGAGCTGTCACGGCGGTTGCAGATGGCCCATGCCATCTTGTTGAGGGTGAGGCATTGGCCACGCTTGATGGCGATGTCACGGTTATGATGCTCCCATGGTGCAAGCAACAGAAGATGACCCTGTGCGCAGGCATCGAAGTATTTGCCACCGGGCTTGGTATACTGTCCGAAGCCGTTCTCTCGTAAGATGATGGTGGGGTAACCAAGGTCGAAGGCTGTATCCATAATTACCTTCTCACCTTCGCTGATGCGGGGAGAGACGAGAACGGCCCCGTTTTCGCATTGTCTGAGGCATTGGTCACGCTGGACAGCGAGTTGCTCGGGGGTGATGCTGCGCGAACATTGCACTTGCACGAGCATGGGGTCATCGAGCAGGAAGATGTTTCCTAGAGCGGAGAAGGTGTGCTCTCCCACTACGACATTGCGCTGCACACGAAAGAGGTCGGGATTGGCGCGCTTCATGGCAAAGCGGCGAGGATTATTGTGCACATAGTCGATGAGATGCCGCAACCGCACGTTGCGGTCTAGGATGCGGTCATTGAAGCCTTCTTCCCAAAGGGTGGCAGTAACGTGTCCTAACTGGCGGCAAGTTTTGTTGCAGCCCCCCTTGAAACCACCGATGACGCGACTCAAGTGTACAGGGAGGCGGTCGTGGACATAGAGAACGATGTGGAGATGATCGGGCATGACCTGATGGGCCAGAATCTCGATAACGGGATAGTAGTCCGGGATGCCAAGCACGGCATCATTCACGACTTGCCCAATGGGGCTGAGGTGCATCACGGCCGGTTCGGCAATGCCGTTACCGGTGATGTGGCCCAGCAGGTTGCGGCGCTGGTTGACGACAAGAGTGAGCATGTAGATGCAACGGCCTTGGTAGTCATGCCCCACACGGCGGCGCTTCATCGAGGGCTTGACATCACCAGCCCATTGTTTCTTGGCTTTGAATTTTTCCCAGTCCATCGGCTTCTTTTTTGTGGCAAAGATAAAGGGAAAAACTGGTATGGGCAAGATTTTTTGAGAAATTAATGGCCGCGACAGAGCCGTAGCATAGCGAACGGGCTGGCGCTTGGGCCTGTCACCAGCTGTTTGCCATGCCGGGGCTTTGTCATGGCTTCTTGCTACGGCTCATGCGCATTTAAAATGTCTTAATTCTTAATACTTAATTCTTAATTCTCCATTTTTTTCCCTATTTTTGCAGTTTGAAATAAATCAATTGATTATTCACAAACTAGAGATATGAAGAAATTTCACTTTTTTGCCTTGGTCTGCATGCTTGCAATGAGTGCGTTAAGTGCTGTGGCACAGAGCAATGTGGCCGAGGAGGTCGCCTGGGTGGTAGGTGACGAGCCCATCTTCAAGAGCGATATAGAGGAACAGTACCTGCAGTTGCAGTATGAGCGCCAACACATCGATGGCAACCCCTATTGCGTAATCCCCGAACAAATGGCGATTGACAAACTGTTCCTACATCAGGCACGCATCGACACGGTCGAGATTCAGAACTCGATGGTGATGCATGAGGTGGACAGCCGCATCAACTATTTCATCGCAAACCTGGGCAGCAAGGAGAAGGTGGAGGAGTACTTCCACAAGCCCATGGCCCAGCTGCGCGAGAAACTCGCCGACATGATCCGCGACCAATACAGCATCCAGCAGGTGCAAAGTGACCTCACCAAGAAGGTCAAGGCGACACCGTCGGAAGTGCAGAAGTATTACCAAACCATCCCGCAGGACTCGTTGCCCTACGTCCCGCGTCAAGTTGAGGTGCAGATTATCACTATCAACCCCGTCATCCCGCAACAAGAGATTGACGAGGTGAAGTCACGTCTGCGCGACTATGCCCAGCGCATTACTAACGGCGAGAGCGAGTTCTCGACGATGGCAATCCTTTACAGCGAGGATCCAGGCACGGCGGTCTACGGAGGTGAGACAGGCTTCCAGAGCAAGTCGGTGCTGCTGCCCGAGTATGCCACCGCAGCATTCAACCTTAACGACCCGAAGAAGGTGTCAAACATCGTCGAGACCGATGATGGTTACCATATCATCCAACTCATTGAGAAGCGCGGTGACCGCATCAACACGCGTCACATCCTGCTGCGCCCCAAGGTGAGCGACAAAGACCTGACCGATGCAATCAACCGTTTGGATACGGTTCGCAACGACATCCAGAATGGCAAGATTACCTTCGAACAAGCCGCGCTTTACATCTCACAGGATAAGGACTCGCGCAACAACAACGGTATCATGCTCAATGAGAAAACCCACAGCAACCGTTTCGAGATGGCCGACTTGCCTAACGAGGTGGGCAAACTCATCGACAAGATGCAGGAAGGCGACCTGAGCGAGCCGTTCGTGATGAAGAATCCGCGCACGCAACGTGACCAGGTAGCAATCGTGCGCCTGCAGAAGCGCATCGAGGGTCATAAGGCCGACCTCGCCGATGATTTCCAGACGATGAAGGCGATGTATGAGAATCACAAGAAGGCGCAGATTATCGACGACTGGGTAAAAGAGAAACAGAAAAACACCTACGTCTACATCGAGGAAAACTGGCGCAACTGCGAGTTCCGTTACCCGTGGATTAAGAAATAAAGAGGCCCCCCTCGGTCCCCCCCTAAAGAGGGGGAAGCTCAAGCGGGTAATATAACGCAGTCTCAATTAGAAAGAAGTTGAAACGGAACCACATAGGACTAAGGGCACTGCCAGCATTGCTGGCAATGTTGCTGCTTGCGGCCTTGTTTTGTGACGTGGCGTGGGCGGCGGGGCCAAAGAACCCGCAGGCGGCACGTGCAGCCAAGCCTGGGGCAAAGCCCAAACATGTGAGCCGCATCACCCCGCAGATACCCAAGGCTGACCGATATCAGCGCAACAAGGTATTCTTGGAGAACGCCGACGAACTCATCGCCGACGAGAGCCGCAGCACCGAGTACCAGGTGTTGCGCGGCAATGTACGCTTCCGCCGCGGCGACATGTACATGTTTTGTGACAGTGCCTACTACTACGACAAGACGAGTTCGCTCGATGCCTTCGGCCATGTACACATGACCCAGGCCGACACCCTACAGGTCTTTGCCGACGTGTTGCACTACTATGGTGAGGACCAAGTGGCGCAACTGCGACACAACGTTCGCCTTGAGAACCGCTCGACTACTTTGCTCACCGACAGTCTGGACTATGAGATTACGAGCAACGTGGGCTACTATTTCAACCACGGCACCATTGTCGACAACAAGAACAACACTGAGCTAACCTCTGAGTTCGGGCGCTATGAGCTGGACACCAAGCAGGCCGAGTTTACCACCAATGTTCACCTCATTAGTGACCAGTATGAGATGAACACCAACTTGCTTCGATACAATACGCAGACGCACATCGCCAACATCATCGACGAGACCGTGATTGTCAACGACAGTAACACCATCTACACTAGCAACGGATGGTACAACACCAGCCGCGATGACGCCACGCTCTACGACCGAGCCCAGATCAACGCGCGCGACGGTAAGACGCTGGTCGGGGACACTGTCTACTATGACCGCACGCGCAACTATGGCGAGGCCTACGGCAACGTCATCCTCACCGACGAGGTCAACAGTGTTATCCTCGACGGAGACTTTGGCTACCACGACGAGGCATCGCACTATAGCTACGTTACCCGCCGTGCCCGTGCGCGCGAGTTCTCACAAGGTGACACGCTCTATATGCACGCCGACACCCTGTGTACCATCATGAACGACGACTCGGTGCGCGTCCTAAAAGCATTCCGAGGCGTGCGCTTCTACCGCAGCGATGTGCAGGGCGTGTGCGACTCGTTGCAGCTCAGCGAAGCCGACTCGATTCTGAACCTCTACCGCAATGCGGTGGTGTGGAATGGCGAGCGCCAAATCTCGGGTGAGGAAATCAATATACACATGCGCGACAGTACAGCCGACTGGGCGACCCTGCCCAACTTTGGCCTGATGATTGAGCATGTCGGAGAGGAGTACTACGACCAGCTTAGCGGCAAGAAGATGAAGGCCTACTTCGAGAACAAAGAAGTACGCCAGTTGGATGTCGACGGCAATGTGATGGCAATCATGTATCCACAAGAGAACGACTCGACCTACAATAAACAGGTCTACGCCGAGTCAAGCTACATGAAGCTAAACCTCAAGGCGAAGCAAGAGATTGAGCGCCTAGCGATGTGGCCCGAGGTAACGGGCAAGGTGACACCGCTCTATCTCCTGCGCAAATCCAACTACTACCTGCCGCAATTCAAGTGGTACGAGGACATCCGTCCCCGCAAACCAGAAGATATTTTTGAAGACAACAGCCTCACCCCCTGACACCGGCGCAAAGCACGGTATTAATTCTCAATTCTTAATTCTTAATTAATATAACTTGAGCGACGTCATTAAATTATTGCCCGATTCGGTTGCCAACCAGATTGCTGCTGGTGAGGTAATCCAACGCCCGGCCTCGGTCATCAAGGAGCTGGTGGAAAACGCCATTGATGCCCGTGCCGACAACATCCAGATTATCCTCAAGGATGCCGGACGGACACTGATACAAATCATCGACAACGGCGTGGGTATGACCGATACTGACGCACGCCTGGCGTTTGAGCGACACAGCACCTCCAAGATTCGCTGTGCCGATGACTTGTTCAAGCTCACCACCATGGGTTTCCGCGGCGAGGCGTTGGCATCGATTGCTGCCATTTCGCAGGTGGAGCTGCGCACACGCACCCACGATGCACAATTGGGAACCAAACTCATCATTAACGGATCGGTGTGCGAGAGCCAGGAGCCTGATATGTGCCCGCCTGGCAGCAACTTCATGATTAAGAATATCTTCTATAACGTCCCGGCACGACGCAAGTTCCTAAAGAGCAACGAGGTAGAGCTGAACAACATTGTGCGGGAGTTTGAGAAGCTTGCGATGGTGAACCACGACGTGGAATTCACCATGATGAACAATGGGCACCTAATGTACAAACTACAGCCTGGCACGTTCTTGCAGCGCGTTACAGCATTGATGGGAAAAGCCTTTGAGACACAACTGATTCCCGTCAATGTCGACACCACGTTGGTACGCATCAACGGCTATGTCACCAAGCCATCGTTTGCCCGCAAGCGCAATTACAAGCAGTTCCTGTTTGTCAACGAGCGCTTCATGAAGCATCCATACTTCCACAGGGCCATCCTCTCATGCTACGACCAACTGATTCCGCAGGACGAGCAACCCAACTACTTCCTGCGTTTCACCGTAGATCCCGAGACCATCGATGTCAATATCCACCCCACGAAGACCGAGATTAAGTTTGAGAATGAGCAGCCCATCTGGCAAATCCTCGCGGCAGGCGTGAAAGAGGCAGTAGGGCGGTTTGGCGATGTGCCGTCTATAGACTTTGATGCTGAGGACGCTCCCGAGATTCCCGCATTTTCTCAACACCCCACGGTGCAACATCCCGAAATTGAGGTCGACCCCAGCTACAACCCCTTTAAGCAACCTGGTGGCAGCACACCGTTCCACCGCACTGCGATGGCGAGCAACTGGGAGGAGCTGTATAAAAACTTCGAGAAACGCAAGCAACAGGGGATGGATTCGGTTAGCGACGAAGATCTGCAGTCGCAGGTCACACCGACTGACGCACAAGATGGAGCCACCACACCCCAGTCGCAATCATTGCCCCTGGGCAACGAGGATATGCAGGCAACCTTCCTACAGTTCAAGGGCCGGTACATCGTTACCACCATGCAATCGGGCCTGATGATCGTTGATCAGCACCGTGCCCACCTTCGCATCCTCTTTGACCGATATATCCAACAGTTATCGGAGAACAGTATCGCCTCACAGGCGGTGCTTTTCCCCGAAGTGCTGCATCTGTCGCCCGGACAGAGCGCGATGCTGGTCTCCTTGCTCCCCGAACTGGAGAAAATAGGATTTGGACTCTCGCAGCTCAGCGGCGATGACTGGGCTGTGAACCATGTGCCGTCGGGCATCGAGGGGGTCAATGCCAGCGATGTGGTCATGCAGGTAATCGAGTCGGTCGAGCAGGGTGGGGCGACTGTGCGACGCCGCGTCATGGAACACATTGCGCTGCGCGTGGCCGAGTCGGCTGCCATCGCATTGGGCCGCCGACTGACACAAGACGAGATGAACAAACTCGTGTCAGACTTGCTGCGCACGAGCAACCCCAATTACACCCCCGACGGGAACACCATCATCAGTGTCATCCCGACAGAACAAATCTTTCGACTCTTTTGACCCATGTTTGATATCATACCCATTGTGAGGGACAATGACCGCTACAACCTGCACGGACACACACAATTCTGCGACGGCCATGCCGATATGGAAGATTTTGTGCGCCAGGCAATTGTAGAGGGTTTCACACACTATGGCTTTACCCCACATGCCCCCACAACTGCCGAGTCACCCGTCAACATGACGCGTGAGGCCATGCCGCTTTACCTCGCCGAAGTCAACCGTCTACGCGAGGTTTACGGCAAGCAGATTGAGATACTTGCTGGGCTGGAGATAGACTATATCGACGGCTTCGGTCCTGATGACCCTTATTTCGTGTCATTGCCACTGGACTTCCGCATTGGCTCGGTGCATTTCATCCCGTCGGTGCATGACGCGAATGAATGGGTAGATATAGACGGACGATTTGAGAATTTTAAGGAGAAAGTGCCGCAATACTTCGATGGAGACATTGAGTGGGTAGTGCGCACCTTCTTCCGCCAGATGACGCGGATGGTCGAACGTGGCGGGTTTGACATTGTGGGACACTTTGACAAGATCGGACATAATGCGTCGATGTACCGCCCGGGCATTGACACCGAGCCTTGGTACGACGCCTTGGTACACGACCTGGTGGATACCATCATGGATCATCATTACATCATCGAGGTAAACACCAAGGCATGGGCTCAGCATCATCGTTTCTTCCCAAACGAACGTTATTTTGACCTGCTGCGCCGTTACCAGGCTCCGGTCATCTTTAATAGTGACGCCCATTATCCACAACTCATCAATGCTGGCCGCAACGAAGCGATCCAGTTGTATAATTCATAATGATTTCATCTAAAAACTGCCAAAATCAGTTGTTTTTGATGCAAAAATTTGTCAGTTTCACAAAATAGTATTTATTTAGCGGTCGCATTCTAACAAACAAGCATGGCAAAGAAGAAATTTTCGATTGAATATGCTCTGGGACACACCTCTCCCAGCCGACTATGGAACCACTTACAGTCTGATACGGGCTTGGAAGGATGGTTTGCCGACAAGGTAGACCAAGACGAAAAGGATTACACTTTCTATTGGGGTGAGGCACAACAACAGGCATCGCTCGTCTCAATGAGGCGGGATGTGTATGTGCGATATCGCTGGTGGGATGACGAGCCACACGCTTTTTTCGAGATGCGCATCAGCAAGAGCGAGCTCACCGATGTTACCACACTCACCATCACTGACTTTGCAACCGATACAGACGAACAAGACGAACTCACCGACCTCTGGGACCAGCAGGTCGACAGCCTGAAACGCACATTGGGAATCAACTGACAATTAAGGATTAAGACTTGAGCAACACCCATGCCACGCATCAAGAGAATAGACACATTCATGCTGCAGACCTTCCTGCCGCAGTTCGCGATGACCTTCCTCATCTGCCTCTTCATCGTCATGATGGAGTTCTTGTGGAAGTATATCGATGAAATGGT
>JAFZAK010000062.1 GCA_017557285.1 Muribaculaceae bacterium | reverse complement strand
TGACGACGGCGTTGCCCTACGCCAACGGACCGGTGCACATCGGGCATCTGGCAGGTGTGTATGTGCCCGCCGATATCTATACGCGCTACCTGCGGCTGCAGGGCGAGGATGTCGTCATGATTGGCGGAAGCGATGAGCATGGTGTGCCCATCACCATCAAGGCTCAGAAAGAGGGCGTGACGCCACAGGACATCGTCGACCGCTACCACACGCTCATCAAAGACTCGATGGCAGGATTGGGCATCTCGTTTGATGTCTATGGCCGCACGACCAGCGCAACGCACCGCCAGACCGCCAGCGAGTTTTTCCGCAAACTCTATGAGGCGGGCGAGTTCATCGAGAAGACCTCGATGCAGTTCTATGACGAGGAGGCCGACCAGTGGCTCGCCGACCGCTACATCCTGGGCACCTGCCCCAAGTGCGGCAGCGAGGCCTATGGTGACCAGTGTGAGAAATGCGGGTCAAGTCTGAACGCCACCGACTTGATTAACCCGCGCAGTGCCATCACCGGCAATGTGCCCGTCATGCGAGAGACCAAGCACTGGTACATGCCGCTCGACAAGTGGGAACCTCGCCTGCGCCAGTGGATTCTAGAGGAGCACAAGGAGTGGAAGCCCAATGTCTACGGTCAGTGCAAGTCGTGGCTCGACGGCGGGTTGCAGCCCCGTGCCGTAACGCGCGACCTGAACTGGGGTATCCCCGTGCCCATCGAGGGTGCTGACGGCAAGGTGCTCTATGTCTGGTTTGACGCCCCCATCGGTTATATCAGCAACACCAAGGACCTGCTGCCCGACACATGGGAGAAGTACTGGAAAGATCCTGACACGCGCATCATCCATTTCATCGGCAAGGACAACATCGTGTTCCACTGCCTCATCTTCCCCGCCATGCTCATGGCCGAGGGTACTTACCAGCTGCCCGAGAACGTCCCTGCCAACGAGTTCCTGAACCTCGAGGGAGACAAGATCTCGACAAGCCGCAACTGGGCGGTGTGGCTGCATGAATACCTCAACGACTTCCCGGGCAAGCAGGACGTGCTGCGCTATGTGCTCACGGCCAATGCTCCCGAGACCAAGGACAATGACTTTACCTGGGACGATTTCCAGGCTCGCAACAACAATGAGTTGGTGGCCATCCTGGGCAACTTTGTCAACCGTGCAATGGTGCTGACGCACAAGTATTTCGACGGTGTAATCCCCACACTGGGCACGCTCAACGATTACGACCTTGACACGCTGGCCGAGTTTAAGGGTGTGAAGCAGACGCTGGGAGAGAACATCGAGAACTTCCACTTCCGTGAGGCATTGAAAGATGCGATGAACCTGGCGCGTATCGGCAACAAGTATCTTGCCGACACCGAGCCATGGAAGTTGGCGAAGACCGATATGGCACGTGTGGAGACTATCCTGCACGTGGCGCTGCAGATCTGTGCCAACCTCGCCATCGCTTTTGAGCCATTCCTGCCGTTCAGTGCGCTGAAGTTGCGCAACATGCTCGGTCTGGGCGAGGTGCGTTGGGACAAGTTGGGCGAGATTGACATTCTGGCTGCCGGAGCAAGCATCCAAAAGCCCGAGCTGTTGTTCGAGAAGATTTCTGACGAGGTCATCCAAGCGCAGAAAGACCGCCTGGAGCGTATCAAGCAGGAGAACATCCTGAAGAACTACCAGCCCGAACCCGTGGCAGCGGAGTGTACCTACGACGACTTTATGAAGCTGGACATCCGTGTCGGCAAGGTCGTGGAGTGCGAGAAGATAAAGAAAGCCAAGAAACTGCTCAAGTTCCGCATCGACGACGGCATGGGTGGCCGCACCATTGTCAGTGGCATCGCGCTTTACTATGAGCCCGAAGAACTGGTGGGCAAGGAGGTGTGTTTCATCGCCAACTTCCCACCACGCCAGATGATGGGTGTCGAGAGCCAGGGTATGATTCTCAGTGCCGAGGATGCCGACGGACGTCTGGTTGTCATCGGTCCTACTGGACCAGTGCATCCTGGCGTACAGGTGAAATAAGCTATTAGCCATTGGCTGTTAGCCTATAAAAATACTTGCCCACCGTGTTTCACAACACAGTGGGCAAGCTTCACATTGATGATTAAAAACTATTACTATTCTTGTTGTGTTACTACTGTCAATAGTCTGGTGAAATGTTTTAATCACCACAAAGATAGGTGATTTCTGTGAAATCACAAAATTTTTAATCAATTATTTCTCAAATAATTGACGAAACTATGGTTTTCGGGGCATCAATATGCTTTTTGTTTCAACAAACCGAGGGTGGAACTCCAGCTCCACCCTCGGTAGTTTTTATGCCAGTCCCAGTTGGAATGACTCGATAAAAGGAACAAAGTCGGGCCGGCGCTGTTTTATATCCTCGACCACCTCACGGGGTGTGAAGATGCGGTGATCTTCCTGGCTCTCCGACACCTTGATGTCAAGAGCTATCATGTCGTTGTGCAGTGCATCGCGCAGGTGCTTCATGATTTTGGTCTTACTGCCCTCAAATGACTCGGCCTGTGCCTGCCCTTCGACCACGACTTCATAGGTGGTCTCGTTGACCTGCCGCAGTTGTGCCGTGCGCATGGATGAGATGGTAACCTTCTCATGCGGGTTTTGGTCGATATAGCCCTGCCATGCCTGTTGCAGTTGTTCGGGTGTGAAGGCTTCGCGGCGTGCGGTGTAGGGTTCGGCCGATTCAGCTGCTACTGAAGGTGTTGCTTGTTGTTGAGCATTCACTAGGATGCGGGGCCGGTTGGAGACGGTGTTTTTTGCACTTCTCACTTCGGTCGTCCTCTTCACTTCCCCCTGAATGGGAGGAAGTTCAGTTTTGCTTTCGCTCGGTGCTACCCCCTCTTTAGGGGGAGCTGGGGGAGGCGTGGAGGGTGTGGTGGGTGCAGACGTTGTTTGAATTGGCTTAATGCCTCCCCCTTTCGGGGGTGACTGAGGGGGGACGCTAACAATCTGGCATAGCTTGATGAGCGTCAGTTCGACCAGCAGTTGTTTGTTGGTGGCGTTTCGGTAGTTCAGGTCGCAGGAGTTGCACAAATCCAGTGCCTGGTAATAAAAGCGTGGACCGAGTTTCGCTGCCTGCAACACATAGCGTTGTCCCACCTCCTCGTTCATTTCGAGCAGTCCGATGGTCTGTGGCGTACTCGCCACCATCAGGTCGCGCAGATGTTGCGCCAGACCGTTGATAAAGAACTGTGAGTCGAAGCCTTTGTCGCGTACCTCTTTATATATGAGCAGTGCTTGCGGCACGTCACCCGCCAGGAACGCCTCAACCAAGCGGAAGTAGTACTCATAGTCTAGCACGTTGAGGTTGTCGAGTGCGCTTTGGTAGGTGATGTTGCCCTGGCTCGATGCGGTGACCTGGTCGAAGATGGAGAGTGCGTCGCGCATGGCTCCGTCGGCTTTCTGTGCAATGACATTGAGTGCGGCGGGCTCGGCAGTCACGCCTTCTTCCTGGCAGATGTACTGCAGTTGCTGGACGATGTCGGGCACGGTGATGCGGGCGAAGTCATAAATCTGGCAGCGTGACAGAATGGTGGGGATTACCTTCTGCTTCTCGGTGGTTGCTAACACGAAGATGGCATATTCGGGTGGTTCCTCCAGCGTTTTGAGGAACGCGTTGAACGCCGCCGCCGAGAGCATGTGTACCTCGTCAATGATATATACTTTGTAACGTCCAGCTTGGGGCGGGATGCGCACCTGTTCGGTCAGGTCACGGATGGCGTCGACACCATTGTTGCTGGCGGCGTCCATCTCGATGATGTTGAAAGACGACTGCTCATTGAACGCGCGGCACGATGCGCACTCGTTGCAAGCCTCACCGTCGGCGGTGGGGTGCTCGCAGTTGATGGTCTTGGCGAAGATGCGGGCGCAGGTGGTTTTGCCCACGCCGCGAGGGCCGCAGAACAGGTAGGCATGTGCCAGACGGCCACTGGCGATGGCAGTCTTCAGTGTATGGGTCAGCGTCTGCTGGCCGACGACTGTGCTAAAACTGGCTGGCCGGTATTTCCGAGCCGATACGATATAGTTGCTCATTTATTTCAATGCACAATCATAATGCATGCACAATCAAGTGTGCTCGGCAATATGGCGATGCGACGATGGTTAGTTGTGCAAAGTTACGAAGAATTCTTGACATTATAGACCCCGTCTCGGAAAAAAATCGTATTTTTGCACTTTCCCTATTTTACCAAGATATGATTTCATTCCTCATCAGTATCGTTGCCCTTGTGATGGGCTACTTTATCTATGGTGCCATCATCGAGCGTATAGTGGCTCCCGATGATCGCGAGACTCCTGCTACGCGCCTTGCCGACGGCGTGGACTATGTTGCCATGCCTACTTGGAAGGTGTTCATGATCCAGTTCCTGAACATTGCCGGAACGGGCCCCATCTTTGGTGCCATCATGGGTATGTGGTTCGGTCCTGCCGCTTTCTTGTGGATTGTGATTGGATGCATCTTTGCCGGGGCGGTGCATGACTACCTCAGCGGCACGCTCTCGATGCGGCATGACGGCGCGAACCTGCCCACGCTCATCGGTGACAATCTGGGCAATGTGGCGCGCAAGGTGATGCTCGCCTTTACCGTGCTGCTCATGCTCATGGTGGGCGCGGTGTTTGTCTACAGTCCCGCCATCATCCTTGAGGGCATTGCCGGCAGCCAGGTGATGTGGATAGTCATTATCTTTGTCTATTACCTGGTGGCGGCGATGATGCCTATTGACAAGATTATCGGCAAGATTTATCCCGTGTTCGCCGTGTCGTTGTTGTTCATGGCGGTGGCTTTGCTGGGCGTGATGCTGGTGAAGATGCCGCATCTGCCCGAATTGTGGGACTTGGGCAACATGACCCCATGGTACGAGTCGCAGCAGGTGGGCGGGAAGGACGCCCTGGGTGTATTGGCGTTCTTGCAGAAGAACCCCATCTTCCCTTGCCTGTTCATCACCATCGCGTGTGGCGCCATCAGCGGATTCCACGCCACCCAGTCGCCCATGATGGCACGGTGCCTGAAGAGCGAGCGCCTGGGCCGCAAAATTTTCTACGGTTCGATGATTACCGAGGGCTTGGTCGCGCTCATCTGGGCTAGTGTGTCGAGCTATTTCTTCTATTATGGTGGTTGGCGCGAGGTGGTGCCGGCCGACCAGGTTGAGGCTTTCGTGTCGCAGTTTGCCGCAGACGATGGTAAAACACTCATCCAGTACTTTAGCGCGCCCACAGTAGTCAAGATCGTGTGTACGGGTTGGCTAGGCATCTTTGGCGGCATTTTGGCGATGCTGGGTGTGGTGGCGGCGCCTATCACCAGTGGTGACACTGCCTTGCGTAGCGCTCGACTGATTATCGCCGAGGCATTGCACCTGAACCAGCGTACAGTGCGCAACCGCTTGATGATATGTGTGCCCGTGTTTGCCGTCACCTTCGGCCTGTTGATGTGGCAAATCAGCAACCCCAATGGCTTCAATGTGTTGTGGCAGTATTTTGGATGGAGCAACCAGACCCTGAGCGTGTTCACCTTATGGGCGATCACCATCTATCTCGCCCGTCAGGGCAAGCCTTACGTCGTAACTCTCATTCCCGCCTTGGTGATGACTGCCGTGTGTACGGTCTTCCTGCTTGTGTCGCCGCAGGCATTGGCGCTGGACCAGCGCATCGCTTGGCCTGCCGCCCTCGTCATTGTAATCATCGCTATGGCATGTTTCTTCGCTTGGCATCGCCGGCAGAAAGGATTGAGAAATAAGGATTAAGGATTGCTGACTGCATAACGGCACAAAACACGCGAAGCATTTCTCTTGCTTCGCGTGTTTCGTATGTTTCGCTTTAAATGTGCTGGTCTTGGTTGTCCCCTTCGCTGGAGAGAACTTGTTGTTTGAATGCGGTGTCGGTGCGGAGGCGCTCAAGGGCCTTCTTTGAGGCGTTTTGATGCGATTCCTTCTTGCTGTAGCCCGTGCCGTCGGCAGCATACTGCCCGCCGATGATGACCGCCGTCTTAAAGACCGGGTTGTTGTCTTTGTCATTCATGGTATCGACAAGTTCGTACTCGATGGTGAGGTGGTATTTCTGGGTCCACTCGATGAGCCGTGACTTGAAGTTTTGGTCGGTCTTGACCAGTTCGGTCATGTCGAAGTGCTGGCTGATGAGGCGTTCGATGATGAACTGATGGCAGCGCTTGTAGCCATGGTCAAGATAAAACGCTCCGACAAGCGCTTCCAGCGCGTTTCCGTTGATGTAACTATTGTGCGAGGTGGTGTGTGTCGCCGCGCGGACATGCGCATCGAGATGGAAGGCGTGTCCAATGCGGTTCAGGCTCTCGCGTTGCACAATCTTGGCGCGTGTAGCGGTAAGAAAACCCTCGTGTTTGCGAGGGAACTGATGATACAGATAGTCGGCGACGACCAAGTCAAGGACGGCGTCGCCCAGGTATTCGAGCCGCTCGTTGTTGGTCCATCGCCCGTCGGCAAGCTGCAGTGGTTTACTGCGGTGCACCAGGGCGAGTTTGTACAGCTCGATGTCACGCGGATAATAGCCAGTGATGCCGTGAATATATACATAAAGCTCCTTATCCTTGACGAAAAGGAGCTTTATGAGTGATATGAGATTCGACAAGTTTGTCATCTCACTGTCGGTCGGCCAGATTATCCTTTGTACTTCTTGACGATGATACTGGCGTTATGTCCTCCGAACCCGAAGGTGTTGGACAGTGCGATATTGACCGTGCGCTTCTGCGCCTTGTTGAACGTGAAGTTCATACGGTAGTCCAGGTTCTCGTCCTCGTCGCCTTCCTCGTGGTTGATGGTCGGCGGCACGATGTCGTCTCGGCAGGCGAGCAGGCAGAACAGTGCCTCCATGGCGCCGGTTGCGCCCAGCATATGTCCTGTCATTGACTTGGTGCTACTGATGTTCACCTTGTAGGCATGTTCGCCGAAGACATCGGCAATGGCCTTGGCCTCTCCCGGGTCGCCCACGGGCGTCGAGGTGCCATGGACATTGATGTAGTCGATGTCCTCGGGCTGTATGCCTGCATCGTCGAGCGCGCGCTTCATCACTAGCGATGCTCCCACGCCTTCGGGGTGCGATGCGGTGATGTGATAAGCGTCGGCACTCATACCTCCACCGATTACTTCGCCATAAATCTTGGCGCCACGAGCCAGTGCGTGTTCAAGCTCCTCAAAGATGAGGCAGACGGCACCCTCGCCCATGACGAAACCGTCACGCGAGCCACTGAAGGGCCGCGACGCGGTCTCGGGACTGTCGTTGCGGGTGCTGATAGCCTTCATCGCGTTGAAGCCGCCCACGCCGGCGGGGAAGATCGGAGCCTCTGAGCCACCAGTAACGATGGCGTCGGCCTTGCCCAACCGCACATAATTGAACGCGTCAATCATGGCGTTGGTCGAGGTGGCGCAAGCCGATACGATGCCGTAGTTGGGTCCTCTCAGCCCGTAACGCATAGAGATGTGTCCGGCAGCGATGTCGGCAATCATCGTGGGGATGAAGAACGGGCTATAGCTGGGTCCTTCAGCCTCATGCTTGGCATAGAAGCCTGCTTGCTCCTCAAAGGTGTGCAGTCCACCAATACCCGACGCGAAAATCACGCCAATCTCGTCGCGGTTGACATCACCGTCGAGCAGCTTGCTGTCGTCGATGGCCTGTTTTGCCGATGCGATGGCATACTGTGTATACAGGTCGGTACGGCGTACATCCTTCAGCTCGCGTCGGTCGTCGGGATTGAGCAGGTAATTGGCCACGTCAAACCCCTTCACCTCGCAGGCGAAGCGCGTCTTGAACAATGATGCATCAAAGTGTGTAATAGGTCCAGCGCCACTCACACCTGCCAATGCGTTCTTCCATGTCGTGTCGACATCAAGACCGATGGGTGTGATGGCACCAAGACCTGTTACCACTACTCTCTTTAATTCCATGATAGGGAGTATTGTGGAAAGGTTTCTACTGTGTAAAGTGTGTGATTAAGCCTCGAGTGCTTTCTCGATGTAAGAAATGGCGTCGCCAACGGTCTGGATGTTCTCCGACTCGCTCTCGGGGATCTTGATGTCAAAGGCACCTTCGAGCTTCATGATCAGCTCAACGGTGTCGAGCGAATCAGCGCCCAGGTCCTGTGCAAACGTAGCCTCGGGAGTTACTTCGGTCTCGCTAACGCCCAGATTCTCAACGATAATTGCTTTTACTCTTTCACCAATTTCAGTCATAGTCGTAAAATTTAATATTAATGTTTAATGAGTATTCATTTT
>JAFZAK010000061.1 GCA_017557285.1 Muribaculaceae bacterium | reverse complement strand
GCGAAGTCAGTCTGGGGTCAACTACTGTAAATTCCATTGAATTATAATTTTTGTTTTTGAAATCACACTGCAAAATTATGGCGAAATTTAGAAATGAAAACAACCCAAAATGAGGTAAAACTTTCACTTTTTTCGGTTTTTGCTTGTCCAATACGAAATAATGCCCTAATTTTGCCTCATGCAAAGACAAGAGATAAGCCAAAGCGACTTCGTTTTCACTGAAGACTTCGCTGAATGTTGCCGAGAGGAGTATGCCGAATACTGCCTTCACATTCTGTGCCTGAGCGGGGCTGCACGATTTGCCGTGGGCGACACTTTATTCAATGTGATTGGCGGTGATGCCATCATCAAGTCATCGGGCAAACCAATCTCCATCATTCATTGTTCCAAAGATTTCAGTATTAAGGCCTTGCTCATATCGTGGAAGTTTCTCAATGCCAACACTCCGAAGAGCAGTTATAATGTGATTGGCGCGCTCTCAACCACACAGAACCCCGTGATGCCGATGCAAAAAGCCGGCCTTGACCGTTGTCTTCTGAATTTCGAGGAAATCCGCCGCCGGTTGGAGCAGCCCTACCACAATTTCTTTGCCGACGTGATGCGCCGAGCGGTGGAGACGATGATTCTCGACTTCTACGACATCCACGCCCGAATGACCCACCAGAACATCGAGGGGGTGAGCCAGGCGTCGCGCATACTTCAACGGTTTGTGACATTGCTGCAAGAGGGTATCTATAAAAAGGAAAGAAGCGTGGAATACTATGCCTCACGTCTTTTTATTACCCCCAAATACCTCAGCGAAGCCTGTGTGGCTATTAGCGGGCACAATGCCAGTCATTGGATTGATCGCTACACTGCCCAGGAAATCGCCCACCAGTTGAGTGACCACTCAAAACCGCTCATCGATATCGCCTACGAGTTGAATTTCTCATCGCCCTCGTACCTTAGCCGTTACGTCAAGCGTACTTTAGGCTGCTCGCCCAGTGAGTACCGCAAGCGACTGAAGTGAGGGGTCAGGGCCTAAGCCGAGCGGCTGTGCTTGCGGAACTCGGTGGGTGTAAGGCCTGTGATGCGCTTGAAGTAGCGGTTGAAATGCTGGCTGCTTTGGAAGCCTAGGCGGTAGGCGATTTCGGTGATGGTGTCGTCGGTTGAGTGCAGTTCCTCTTTGGCTATGTCTATGACTTTGGCTTGTATGTACTCAACAGGCGTTTTGCCGGTTTCCTTTTTCACCAGGTCACCAAAGTAGTTGGGTGACAGACAGCACTTGTCGGCAAACATCTTGACCGAGGGCAGCCCGTTCATGAATATCGCCTCGCGGTGGCTGAAATACTCGTTCAGCAGTTGCTCGAACTGGGCAATCACATTGCGGTTGTCGTCCTCGCGAGTGATGAACTGACGGTCGTAGAACCGCATGCAGTAATCCAGCAACAACTCGATGTTGCGACAGATTAGTTTGCGACTGTGCTTGTCGATGGGCCGTTCTATCTCGGTTCTGATCTTGTCGATGCAGTCGATATAGATTACACGCTCACGCACCGACATGTGCAGCGCCTCGTTTGACGAGTATTGGAAGAAACGATAGTCGCCGATATTCTGCCCTAGCGAGGTGCCACGAATCAAGTCGGGATGGAACAGCAACGCCACAACATCGTGGTCAATACCCTTGATGGGCGTGGCGGTCACGGTCTGCATCGGAGCAAAGCTCGTGACCGTGCCGTCGCTGTAGTCATACTGCTTGTGGCCGTACGACAGCATGCAGCTGCGCGTGTTCTTCAAGAACAAGGCGTACACGCCGTAGTGCCAAGTGACCTCGTTGTCAATAAGCGTGCGGTTCGGTATGTCCTTGAGGTTGCACACCGTCACCAGCGGGTGAAGGGTCTCTATGCCCAAGGCGTGGTTATACTGGTCAATATTGTCGAGTCGGTAAATCATCACTTTAATAACGTAGACTATACAATTTTTATTTGATGATTTTCTTCGTTTTTCCGTTGCGCTGTTTGACGATATAGATGCCGTGGGGCAATTGAGACAAGTCGGTGCTAGACACGACATTGCCCTTGATGTCATAAACAGCAACAACCCTTGAATCATCGTCCACGACACGAATGCCAGTCACCACCGATGATGCCTTGTCGAACTTGATAGTCACGTTGCCGCTGCCCACTGCCTGTGCAATACCAGCAGGGTTGTCGAGGGCACCGATGCGAGAGTAACTGTAACTGCTGGAGAAGGTCTCATAGAAAAGCACCACGCACGACGAGCCATAGAGCATGATGTCACCGGCATTGATGGTACCAGGGCTGTAGGTCGCAGTGGGCAGCGAGGTGTCGAGATAGCAGTATTTCTCGTTGCCGTTCAGTTCGGTCATGTTCAGCGTAAGGGGCAGCATATTGTAAAACGCGTGGCCTGTCTCTGTGTCGCTTATTGTTGCAGTGTAAACCTTATTACCTATGGTTACGTCGATTTTCATCTCCTCGGCATTGATTTGCGCCATGACTGCAAAAAGCATGGCGATGATTGTGAATATCCGTTTCATTTCAAGTGGGTGTTAAAGAAGTCGGCAATCTTGTCAAATGGAATGTAGCCTTTCTCTCCGCCATCATAGAGGTCGCAGTGAGTGGCATTAGGAACGATGAGCAGCTCTTTGTTCTCAGGTATCGGATTCGGTTTGCCGACAAAGTTGTAGCCCTCGGCTTTGCCATCAACCATGTAGTGATAAGCCGCCTCGCCGAAGTAGCGCGAGTGAGCCTTCTCGCCGTGCACGATAAGGACAGCAGAGCGAATCTCATTGATGTAGTAGAGGAAGCGGGTGTTGGTATAAGCCTGAGTACCAATCAAGCGCCAGCCGTCGTTGCTATTGCCGCTGCGCTTGTGGTAGCCGCGTGGAGTCTTGTAGTAAGCATGGTAATCCTTGACAAACTGAGGTGCATCGTCGGGCAACGGATCAATGACACCACCAGCCATTGCTGCAGGGTCGGTCAGCCGCTGACGGCTCATCGCCTCGCGTGCGGCATGGCGCGACTCCTCCTTGTCCTCGCTGTCGTAGTAGCCGTTGCCACTGACACGGCTCATGTCGTACATCGTCGAAGCCACAGTTGCCTTGATGCGCGTGTCGGTGGCTGCGGCGTTCAGTGCTATGCCTCCCCATCCGCAGATACCCAGGATGCCTATGCGCTCGGCATCCACTTCGGGCAAGGTGCAGAGAAAGTCAACCGCAGCCATAAAGTCCTCGGTGTTGATGTCGGGCGAGGCGGTGCGACGGGGTTCGCCACTGCTCTCGCCTGTGAACGACGGGTCGAAGGCGATGGTGATGAAACCGCGCTCGGCAAGGGTCTGTGCGTACAATCCCGAACATTGCTCCTTGATTGCACCGAATGGGCCGCTAATGGCGATGGCAGATAGTTTACTCTCGGTGTTGACGGGCATATACAAATCGGCTGCCAGTGTGATGCCGTAGTTGTTGACGAATGTCACCTTGCGGTGGCTCACCTTGTCACTCTTGGGGAACGTCTTGTCCCACTCTTGTGTCAGCTCTAATCCTTTCATATCGTCTTTCGTTATTTGATTGTTCTTGTTGGTGCAAGACATGAGCAGACAGCCCATGACAACTGCAAAAAATAATATCTTTTTCATCTTCAGACGTTTTTGCCCATTTCAAACGCTTCTTGCAACTTGGCGTTGCCTTCAATCTCACGCGCGTCGTTCACGCCACCGCAGAAGAGAGTGCCTGCCAGTCGGCTCTTTTCATAGCAGTCAATCCAGCCTGTCAGCCCCGCCTCGGCACGCTTGGGTACAAACTCCTCGTCTTCAGCAGCCGTGGTGAGCAGATACACATCACGGAACTTATAGTCCAGCGGATACATGGCGTTCATGCGATCGATGAGCGTCTTCATCTGTCCACTCATTTCATAATAGTAGATGGGTGTCGCCCACACCACGACATCGGACTCCAAGACCTTTGCCATGATGTCGTTCACGTCGTCATTGATGACGCAGCGGCCCAGCTTTTGGCAAGCTAAGCAGCCCTTGCAGAACTGGATGTCCTTGCCTACTAGGGTTATTTTCTCCACTTCGTTTCCGGCACTCTTGGCGCCCTCCACAAACTTGTCAGCGAGCATATCGCTGTTAGAACCACGACGAAGACTCGTCGAAATGACTATTACCTTTTTCATATTCTTTGTTCTTTTACTTTTGTTTTCGGTTGCAAAATTACAAACAATCCGCAAAAGGGTTTGTGACCCTTTTACGGATTGTTGTGTACATTTTACGGAATGTGGCGTTCAGAGGTTTAGGGGACCATCTTCTAACAGCTCTTGAGGAGCGCTACTGCGTAGGC
>JAFZAK010000060.1 GCA_017557285.1 Muribaculaceae bacterium | reverse complement strand
ATCGGTGCCGTTAAAGTAGTCCGAAGCTCATGCTTCGGAAAAAACAGACCACAATGAAATACTCACTTCTCATCACCCTCGCCGCCCTGGCGCTCATCGTCGCTGGCTGCCGCGCAAAGCAGCAAGTCATCACCACTGACTACCCCAAAACCGACACTACCACTGTCACACCATCAGTTAATCCGCTCGAGACGCGACTCAACACTTTTGCTGCAAGCCAAATGGGATGGACCACACTCCAGACAGGCGGTAACGTCAAAGTCGGCGGCGCCAAGTCATTTTCCAGCTCCATGCAGATGCGCATGATTCGAGGAAAAGCCATTTACATCTCCTTGCGACCACTCATAGGTATCGAGGTTGGAAAAATCGTCATCACCAACGACAGCGTCTTGGTTGTGGACAAGTACCACAAACGCTACCTCGCCGAGCCCATCTCCCTCATCACCAATGGCGTGCCAGTCACTGTCAACGAGATGCAGGACATCTTCCTCGGCCGTGCATTCATCCTCGGCAAGGGAACGGTCAACACCTCCACGCGTCATCTGGTCCAGCTCGCTGCCGACGGCACCAACTACCGCCTGTCGCCAAAAAGCCAGCCACAGGCATTCAACTATGGCTTCACCATCGACCCCAGCAACCATGTCATTGCCGTCAACGTGACACCCACCACTGGCACCAAGATACCCTATACTGCCCGCTATAGTGAC
Source organism: Muribaculaceae bacterium (assembly GCA_017557285.1). GTDB lineage: Bacteria > Bacteroidota > Bacteroidia > Bacteroidales > Muribaculaceae > Sodaliphilus. The sequence goes on along the minus strand of JAFZAK010000060.1, from coordinate 3,158 downwards.
GTGCGGTTCACACTCGCAGGAGCCGTCGCGCACCATGCCGATGTTGCCGCCACAGTGGGCAACAGCAAGTTCACTCTAGCGCTCGACCTCAAGGACATCACTTGGAACACCCAGGTCAACATCGACGACTCCAAGCCAACGGGCTACCAACGCATGAATGGCCATCAAATCACCTCCATCCTCGGAGATAATTAAGAGCTGCTCCTTAACTCCTTTAACTACTTAAATGTTTTACGACAACTCTCGTGTGCGGCGCCAGGACCGCCTACTCGACGAAGCCAGAGCAAGAGAACTCCTTGCCACCGCCGAATATGGCGTGCTCTCCATGGTCGACCTTGACGGCAAGCCCTACAGCGTCCCCGTCAACTTCGTCTTCGACATCGACTGCATCTATATTCACTGCGCCACAGAGGGTCGCAAACTCGACATACTAGAAATCAAAGAAGATGTATCGTTCTGCATCGTCGGACGGGTGAATCTCTTGCCCAGCAAGTTCACCACCGAGTATGAGAGCGTTATCCTCACTGGAGAGGCAACCATCATCACCGACGACGAAGAGCGGATGCACGCCCTTCAACTATTGTTAGAAAAATTCTCGCCCAATGACATCAAAGTCGGCATGAAATATGCCCAATCATCATTCTCCCGCACAGAGATCATCCGCATCGACATCACCACATTCACCGGCAAGTGCAAGAGGGTCTAAATTTTAAAAATCAATCGCATTGAATCGTTTGTCTAACAAAAACACCGAAAAACTGACAACTGATAACTGATAACTGAAAACTATTTCGTACTTTTGCCAGCCTGAAGACAAAAAACCAATATGCTATGATTGTAACTATTGTGGGAGCGGGAACGGTGGGTTCCCATCTGGCAAAATACCTTTCGGGAGAGCATGTCGATATTTACATCATTGACCGTGACCCCGCCAAACTGGAGATGCTTGATGCTGAGTATAACCTGATGGCAGTCACGGGCGATGCGATCGACCCCGCCATTCTGCGACAAGCGAAGGTGGACGAGTGCGACCTGTTCGTTGCGGTGACCGAGGTGCCCGAACGCAACTTCGTGGCATGTGCGATGGCCAAGTCGATGGGCGCAAAAATCACTGTGGCGCGTGTCGACCGCTATGACTATTTGCTGCCGCACAATCTGCAAGTGGTGCAGAGCATGGGGGTGGACAACGTCATTTGTCCTGACTACCTGGTGGCACAAGGAGGCATCGACTCGTTGCGCCATTCATGGGCGAGCTATTGGTATGAGTTCAACCACGGCGAGATGGTGTTGTTGGGAGTGAGACTCTCCGAAGAGGCACCCGTCGTGGGCAAGCGTCTGAGAGAACTGGCTGCTGAAGACCGATTCTTTCATATTGCCGCTATCCGCCGCAACCACATGACTGTAATACCCAAGGGCGACCACATGCTTAAGGCGGGCGACATGATCTATGTGGCGACAACCCGTGCGCGACTCGAAGATGTCGCCACAATCACCGGATGCCAAATTCAGAAGATTCGCGACGTGGTCGTTTCGGGCGGCAGTGATGTCGCTGCGCTGATGGTGCGCATCGCGGCTGATGAATTCCGATTTACAGTCATCGAGAGCGACCTGGTGCGATGCAACGAGTTGATTGCCCAGCACCATGACTGTGAGGTAATCCATGGTGACGCAAATGAGCCGGGCATACTCTCGGAGGCAGGCATAGCCCGTGCCGATGCGTTTGTCTCGTTGACCCATTCGGCTTCACAGAACATTTTAGCTTGCTTGTCGGTCAATGAATATAAGGTGAAGAAGACGGTTGCCGAGGTTAATCTGAATCACTTTGTCAACATGGCCGAAGGTTTCAACATCGGGACTGTCCTGAACAAACAGTTGCTCATGGCAAATGCCATCTATCAATTGCTCATTGATGCGGGGTCGGCGTCGCCCAAGCGACTGGCCATACCGGATGCCGAGGTCGTGGTGTTTGAAATCAAGCAGGGCTCGCGGCTCACGGCATCGCGCGTGAGTGGTCTGAAGATTCCCGAGGAGGTCACTTTTGTCGGCTTGATGCGCGACCGCGAGAGTCAGTTGGTGACCGGTGCGACACAATTTCAGGTGGGCGACAAGGTGTTGGTGATGTGTCTGGCTGGAGCTTTGAGCCGAGCCAAAAAAATCTTTAATTGACCATGAGGAGATTAGGTGAAATAGGGCACAAGGTGGTGAACCTGACGATGATACTGCGCTTGATGGGGCAGTTGCTTCTTGTTGAGGCGGCGTTCCTGGTCATGCCGTTGCTGGTGGCACTATTTCGCCAAGAGAACGACTGGAAGGCCTTTGCGATTGGCTTTGGACTCATGGTGGTGGTCGGTTTGGCCCTCAACTATCTGATCAAGCCCAAGAACCGCGTGTTGTGCCGGCGCGATGGATTATTGCTCGCAGCGACCGCCTGGGTGGTGTTCTCGCTGTTTGGCATGGTGCCGTTTTTGTTCTGTGACACACCGCTCAATGCCAGCGAGGCATTCTTCGAGACAATGTCGGGGTTCACGACAACTGGCGCGACAGTTATCCGCGATGTGGAAAGCTGCAGCTACGCCCTGTTGTTATGGCGTGCGCTGACGCAGTGGATAGGGGGATTGGGTATCATTATCTTCACGCTCACATTCATCCCCGCCCTGAACAACAGCGGGAGCTTGATCTTGTTTCACACCGAGGCAACGGGCATCACACATGACAAACTGGGTGCGCGCATCTCTCGCACGGCAAAACGCTTGTGGGGGCTTTATACAGTCTTGACCATTATACTCATCGTGATGCTTTGGGCAGGGCCGATGAGCCTGTTCGATAGTGTCTGCCAATCATTTACGGCAATCTCCACAGGCGGATTCTCGACGCGAAACGACAGCATCGCGGCATTCAACTCTCCATATATCAAGTTTGTGCTTACAGCCTTCATGTTCATCGGTGGAGTGAGTTTTGGCTTGATTATCTCTTGTCTCAAGGCTCGGAAACTGGTGTTGTGGAAGAACGATGTCTATAGGGCTTATGTCAAAATGATCTTGGCATTTTATGTCGCCATCGTGGCCGCGATTGTTGTTAATGGTAACTACACCGACTGGCAAAGCGTCACCATCGACCCGTTATTCCACATCATCTCGGCTGTCACGTCCACCGGATTT
>JAFZAK010000059.1 GCA_017557285.1 Muribaculaceae bacterium | reverse complement strand
TGCTGTTGCCCATCGTGATGCTTTCGGGCATGCTATTCCCTATCGAGTCGATGCCAAAGATTCTGCAATGGGTGTCGGCGATTGTGCCACCACGCTATTACATATCGGCGATGCGTAAGTTGATGATTATGGGCGTGGGTGTGAAGGAAGTGCTGTCAGAATTGGCCGTGCTTTCCGGTATGTTGGTTTTCCTGTTGGCCTTGTCACTCGCCAAGTTTAAGAAACGCCTATGACACTGAAATACCTCATACAGAAGGAGTTCACGCAGATTCGTCGCAACGCATTTCTGCCGCGCCTGATTGTCGTGTTTCCTATCATGGTGATGTGTGTGATGCCGTGGGTGATGAACATGGAGGTGAAAAATGTCGTTGTCGCTGTTGTGGACAACGACCGCTCGGTGCAGTCGCAGCGCCTCGTGCACGACATCGAGGCCAACCACTATTTTGTTTTTCATGGGCAGAGAGGCACCTATGCCGAGGCGCTGAAGGATATTGAGCATGGCGATGCCGACGTGGTGGCCGTCATCCCGCGCCATTACAGTAAGGACCTGGCCACAGGCCATCAGCCGCAAGTGCTGATTGCCGCCAATGCGGTGAATGGCACGAAGGGCGCAATCGGTTCGGCCTACCTGAGTCAGATAGTGACTGCCAATGCTAACCCCGATGCCTCGGCCATCCAGTCGAAAGTATCTACCTTGTTCCTCTACAACAAGCGACTCAATTTCAAGCTCTTTATGATTCCCGCGCTACTGGCCATCGTGATGATGCTGATGACCGGATTCCTGCCCGCGCTGAACATCGTAGGCGAGAAGGAGACGGGCACCATCGAACAGATCAATGTCACGCCCGTGTCGAAGTGGGCGTTTATCCTCGCCAAACTTGTTCCATACTGGGTTATCGCGTTGTTTGTCATCACCGTGTGCCTATTGCTTGCCTGGGCGGTGTACGGCATCACGCCGGTAGGACCGATATGGCTCATCTTTGTGCTGGCGATACTATTGGCACTGTTCTTCTCGTCGTTCGGCTTGCTGATCTCGAATTACAGCGACACGATGCAACAAGCCATCTTCGTGATGTGGTTCTTTGTGGTCATCATGTTGTTGCTCAGCGGCTTGTTCACCCCTACGCGCTCGATGCCCTGGTGGTCTTATCTGACCACCTACGTCAACCCGATGAGTTACTTCGTCGAGGCAGTGCGCACCGTGTTTATCCGTGGCGGCAGTTTGGCGAGTATATGGCGCCAACTGCTGGCACTCGGTGGCATCGCCCTGCTGATGGCGGTCTGGGCGGTGCAGAGCTATAAGAAGAATAGTTAAAGGTTTCGCCCCCCAGTCTCTGCCGCACCTACGGCGCTTGGGATGTGAAACGGATTCAAAAGCAGGGGTCGCGTTTCGCTTGACCCCTGCCTATACCCTGCCGACCCTACGGGTCTTTTGGGCTTCCTTACTTGATAATCAGCGGGGTGCCGGTCATCTGGGCTGGCTGTGGGATGCCCATGATCTGGAGGATGGTGGGCGCCACGTCGGCCAGACGGCCAGGCTTCAGTTCGATGCGGGTGCCGTCGCTACGCCACTGTTTGTCGGTGACGTAGATGCAGGGCACGGGGTTGAGCGAGTGTGCCGTGTTGGGTGTGCCGTTGGGGTTGATGGCGTTGTCGCAGTTGCCGTGGTCGGCAATGATGATGACCTCGTAACCTGCTGCGCGTGCCGCCTCGACGGTGGCATAGGCACAGTCGTCGATGGTCTCGACGGCGCGCTGGATAGCGGGATACACACCCGTGTGGCCCACCATGTCGCCATTGGCATAGTTGACGACGATAAAGTCGTACTGCTGTGTCTTGATAGCCTCAACGAGTTTGTCCTTGACCTCATAGGCGCTCATCTCGGGCTTGAGGTCGTAGGTCGCGACCTTGGGGCTGTTGACCAGGATGCGGTCCTCGCCCTCGAAGGGTTTTTCCCGGCCGCCATTGAGGAAGAAGGTGACGTGGGCATACTTCTCGGTCTCGGCGATGTGCAGCTGCTTCTTGCCAAGCGATGACAAGTACTCGGCGAGGGTATTTGACACGTCCTCCTTGTCGAAGAGGATGTGCAGGCCGGTGAAGGTGGCGTCGTAGGGCGTCATGCAGCAGTAGTGCAGGTCAGCGATGGTGTGCATCCCCTGGTCGGGCATGTCCTGCTGGGTGAGGACGGTGGTGAGCTCCTTGGCGCGGTCGTTGCGGAAGTTGAAGAAGATGACCACGTCGCCCGGCAGGATGCGACTGTCGACGGTGGTGTTGACGATCGGTTTGATGAACTCGTCGGTCACGCCCTCGTCATAGCTCTCCTGGATGGCCTGCGTCATGTTGTCGCTCTTGCGCCCCACCCCGTCGACGAGTTGGTCGTAGGCTTCCTTGATGCGCTCCCAGCGCTTGTCGCGGTCCATGGCGTAGTAGCGTCCGGTGACGGTGGCGACCACTCCGGCACTCTTGGCGCAGTGCTCCTCGAGTTGGGCCACGAAGCCCTTGCCGCTCTGCGGGTCGGTGTCGCGTCCGTCCATGAAGCAGTGGATGAAGACCTTTTTCAGCTCATACTTCTGGGCGATGTCGCAGAGGGCGAAGAGGTGCTCGAGCGAACTGTGCACACCGCCATCGCTGGTGAGGCCCATGAAGTGTATGCCGCATCCCGTCTCCTTGGCGCGGGTGAAGGCAGCGACCACCTCGGGGTTCTGCATGATGGAGCCATCGGCGATAGCGCGGTTGATTTTCACGAGGTCCTGATAGACCACGCGTCCTGCGCCGATATTCAGGTGCCCCACCTCACTGTTACCCATCTGTCCGTCGGGCAGTCCGACGTCCTCGCCGCATGCCATGAGTTGGGTGTTGGGGTATTTGGTACAAAGCAAGTCCCAATAGGGGGTCTTGGTGAAGAAAATCGCGTTGCTGCGGGTTGGAGGCGCCACGCCCCACCCGTCCAGAATCATGAGTAATGCTTTTTGGGTCATATTCGTGTCGTGTTAAATTGTTGTCATAAAAATAGTCTGCAAAGGTACTACTTTTTGCAGACTATTACAACGATTTGCCCGGAAAATTACTCTTCTTCCTGGCGGGTGAAGATGAGGTCGTTGACGTCACCGGCCTTGAGGGTGAGTTTGTCGCCCTCGATGATGAAGGTGTGGCGGTTGTCGCCACCGTTGCGGGCCTGGAAGAGCTTCTTGAAGGAATCGTGCAGATAAGAGCCGAACATATTCTCGAAGTCCTCGGCAATCGCCTCAACACTACCTTCTTCACCGGCCTCCTGCAATTCCTCGGCGTGGTCGCGCACATCGTCCTCGTCGAGTTTCACACCGACCTTCTCGGCATCATAGGTCAGCACGATTCTGTCGCCCTCCACCTTGTAGGTGCCGGGGTCGCTGACACCGAAGTCGATGCTGAACTTGCCGGCATCGTCTTCCTCGTTGAAGGTGCCTTCATACCAGATGACGAACTCGCCACGGGTGCTGTCCTCGGCACTGGGAGTGAATTTTATCGACGCCTCGATGTCGCCGTGCTTGTTGTCGATTTTGGCACCGCCCCACAGTCCGGCGAGGTCACTGGGATTGGGCGCATTCACGTCACATGCAGTCATCATGGCGATCATGACCGCCAAGGCTGCGAATAATTGGAATAGTTTTTTCATGCTTAAAATAATTGAGAATGGAGAATGGGGAATTGAGAATTAAGAATTAAGAATTGAGAATTGAGAATCTAGCTTTCCCCTTCAAGGCGGGGGAAGGGTTTTACTTCCCGAGCATGAGGTTGATAACGGCGTTGACGTCGGAGATGTCGACGTTGACGTCGCCGGTGAGATCGCCCTCGGGGGTCTGCGGTGACTTGCCGAGCATCATGTTGATGACGGCGTTGACGTCGGAGATGTCGACCTGGCCGTCACCGTTGAGGTCGCCGAGAACGGCATCGGCCTCCTCGACAATCTTGCTGAACGAGTTCCATGCCGGCGTGGCACGGTAGGCCGCCAACGAACCGACGGGGACATAGAGTGTGCACTTGCTACGATCTACCTTGTTAAAAACATTGGCGGGTACGGTGAAGGGTGTGACGATGCGGCTGTGAATCTCGGCCAGCGCCTTGCAGTAGTCAAAGACGCCATCTTCAATCGACGTGACACCGCTTCCGATGGTCACATTTGTCAACGCCGAGCAATCGGAGAAGGCATACTGCCCAATCTGTTTGACCGATGCCGGTATGACCACCTGCTGCACCTTGTCGCAGCCTCCGAAGGAGTTTGCCAGGATTGCCTGTGTGCCGTCGGGCACCCGGTAGTGGGTGGCGTGCATGTTGGGGTAATAGGTGAGCTTGGTCCCGTCCTTGCTGAAGAGTACGCCGTCGATGGCGGTATAGGTGGCATTGTCCTCGGGCACGACAAATTCTGTGAGGTCCTTGCAGGCATAGAAGACGTTGCTGCCCAGTGTCTTGAGTACGCTCGAGAAGGTAATGTGCTGCAGCCCCGAGCCCGCAAACGCGCTGGTTCCCAGCGAGGTGACGCTCTCGGGCACGACGAACGTGGCGAGGCTAGTGCAGCCCTGGAAGGTGCCCTGTCCGATGGTCTTGATGCGCGAACTCAGCTGGACCGCCGTGAGCGAGGTGCAGCTGTAGAACACATTCGTCCCGAACGAGGTGACCGAGTTGGGCACGACCACGCTGTCGAGGAGCGAGCAATACATGAAGGCATAGTTGCTGATGGTCTTGAGCGACTCGGGCAGGGTGATGCGAGCCATGTTCTCGCAACTCCAGAAGGCGTATTGCCCGATGCTCGTTAGCGTGGATGGCAACTGCACCTGCTCGACATTCAAGCAGTACCAGAACGCGCCGTTGGCGAGCGATGTCACGCCTTCGGGCACTTGCGCGATGGCTGCCTTGGCATTGGGATAGGCCAGCAGCTTCTTGCCGTCCTTGCTCATGAGGAGTCCATCGATGGCGGTGTACTTGGTGTTCTCCGGGTCGACGGTGAAGGCCTCCAGTCCCTCGCAGGCATAGAAGGCATAGTCGGCGATTGAGGTGAGTCCTTTAGGGATGTGGACGTTTGTCAGATACGGGCAATTGCCGAAGGCACCATACTTCAGTGTGGTGACGCTCTCGGGGAGGTTCAGTTGGCTGATTGCAGTATACTCAAACGCCGACTCGCCGATGGTCTTCACCCCCTCGTTGAGGACGAGGTCGTTGAGTCG
>JAFZAK010000058.1 GCA_017557285.1 Muribaculaceae bacterium | reverse complement strand
TGGGGTTAATCCCAACAAGATCGCGTTTATCACTATCTACACGCTGAGTGTAGCCTTCTACATGCCCACCTTGGCATTGAGCAACACCACTGCGTTCACGATCCTCAAGGATGCGGGTATGGACACCGTCAAGGACTTCCCGCCCATCCGTGTGTTCGGTACCGTGGGTTTCATCGCCACCATGTGGTTTGTCAACTGCGCTACACTTGACAATGGCTTCTTCTTCACACTGGCCGAAAATGCCAACAAGTTCCAGTACACCTATTATCAGTTCTTGGTATCGGGTATCCTGAGCGTGGTGCTGTTCTGCTACTGCTTCACTTTGCCGCAGTGCAAGCTGCAGCCCAAGCCCGCCCAGTCGCTGGCCGAGTCGTTCGGACTGGATGCTTTCAAGTTGTTCAAGACCAAGAAGATGGCTTTGTTCTTCATCTTCTCAGCTCTGCTGGGTATGTCGCTGCAAGTGACTAACGGCTATGCCACTCCGTTCCTTACCAGCTTCAAGGGCAGTGCTGATGCCGCTATGGCCAACTCGTTCGGAGCTAACAATGCTACGATGCTCATCTCGCTATCGCAGATTGCCGAGGCCCTGTGCATCCTGTTGATTCCGTTCTTCCTGCGCAAGTATGGTATCAAGGTGGTGATGCTAATCGCCATGTTTGCCTGGGTGTTGCGTTTCGGCTTCTTCGGTCTGGGCAATCCCGCCATGCCGGGTGTGCTGCTGTTCGTCGGTTCATGTCTGGTCTATGGCGTGGCGTTCGACTTCTTCAATGTGTCGGGCGGTCTGTTCGTGGACAAGGAGTGCGACCCGAAGATCAAGGCTTCGGCACAGGGCTTGTTCATGCTCATGACCAATGGTCTGGGTGCCACTATCGGCACACTTGCCGCTGGCAAGATTATCGACCACTTCTGCCACTGGAACGAGGCAGGCTTCCTGGTAGGCAACACCGACACCGGATGGCAGAGTGCTTGGTTCATCTTCGCAGGCTTCGCCCTGGTGGTCGCCGTCTCGTTCATGTTCTTGTTTAAATACAAGCACGAACCTGAAGAGAAGTAAGGCTTTAGACTTTAGGCATTAGACTTTAGCGTTCTGATTCTAAATTATAGAGTTGAATAGGTTTTATCAGCCAGACATCACAGAAACTCTCACGCTGTGTGAGGACGAGTCGCGGCATGCAGTGAAGGTGCTGCGCTTGACCGAGGGCGACCTCATTGAGGTAGTTGACGGTCAGGGTACTTGCTACACCATGCGCATCACGCTGGCTCACCCCAAGCGCTGTGGCGTGGAGGTTGTCAAGTCGGTCAAAGTACCCACGCCGTGGGGGCACCAGATTGTACTGGCGGTAGCACCAACCAAGCACCTTGACCGCATCGAATGGGCCGTGGAGAAATGCACCGAAATGGGCATGGACCGCTTCATCCCGCTGCATGGCCACAACAGCGAACGCACTACGCTGAAAACCGACCGCATCCGTCGGGTGATGGTCTCGGCAATGAAGCAATCGCTGGCTGCCACCTTACCGCAATGCGATGAAATGACGTCGGTGATGCAGGTCATTCAGACACCATTTGCCGGACAACGCTTCATCGCCTACTGCGACGCCATGCTCCCCCGCGAGCAACGACGCATTCTGGCTCGTGAATACAAACCTGGAAGCGACGTGCAAATGCTCATCGGTCCTGAGGGCGACTTCAGCCCCGAAGAGGTGCAAGCGGCGCTGGCAGCGGGTTTCATTCCCGTGACGCTGGGCGAGAGCCGCCTACGCACCGAGACTGCCGCCGTCATGGCCTGCGCAACGATCCACGCAATGAACCAGCTGAAACGAACGGCCTCACCCCCTACCCCCTCTCCAGAGGGAGAGGGGAAACTCCCCATCTAAAATACTAGTTTTCTTAACAATCACTGAACATATAATAAAATAAGAATGAAGAAGTTTTTTTGGGCAGCGATGTTTGCCCTGTGTGTCATCTCGATGTCGGCACAGACCACTGATGATGACGAACGTGTACGCCAGCGCATCCAGACTGCCGTCATGAATGTCTATGACAATGCCCTGGCCGAGAATCCTGATGACTACAACACCCGCTTTGCGCGTGCCAACCAGCTGTTCCTTAATGGAGACTATGCCAAGGCCATCGCCGATGCCGACATCGTCGTGAGCCAAGTGCCCAAGAAAGAGAACGAGCTGAAGTTTGACACCTATCTGCTCAAAGCCCGCGCACAGGCCGCACTCGAACAATATGAGGACGAGGTAGAGACACTTCAGGCCGCTGCTGCCATCAACCCCAAGTCGATGGCACTGATTGACTTGATGGGCAAAGCCAGCTACAACCTGGGCGACATGGATGCCGCCGAGCAGAACTTCAAGATGATCCTCCGCGACACACCCATGAATTATGACGCGCACTACTGGCTGGCTCGCGTCGAGTTAGCCCGCAACAATTTCGGCAAGGCCTACGAGTACAGCGACAAAGCTGTGAGCTTGTTCACCGCCAACCCGCAGGTGTACCTGAACCGCTCGGACATCCTCATGCGCTCACAGCAGTATGAGCAGGCAGCGCAAGACCTCATCTCGGCGATGAGCGTAGGCAATGACGAGGGAGCATCGATGCGCCGACTCATCGCGATGAGCGACGAGCACTATGACGATGTGATGAACGTTCTGGCATCGAGCATCGACAAGGCACCGCAAGTGGGCATGTTCCACTATTTGCGTGCCATCATCGGCATACGCCAGAACCACTACGGCCAAGCATTGCGCAACCTTGACTTCATTGTCGACAACAATCTTTACGACTACCACAGCATCTACTACTACCGGGCACAATGCCAGTTTGCGCTGACCAAGTATGCCGACGCACTTGTCAACATCAACAAGGCTATCGCAATGAACGAGAGCGCCAACGCTGATTACTATGTGCTCAAGGCTCAGTGCGAGCAGAACCTAAAGACCTTTGAGGCTGCTACGATGACGCTGGACCAGGCCGCAAAACTTGTTCCCAACAACCAGGCTGTCCTGCTCGAGCAGGCTCGTCTGCTTTCGAGCCGCCGTGCCGACAAGGAGGCTCAGGCCAAGCTGGCAGCCTTGCTGGCAATCAATCCTAAGAACGCCGAGGCTTTGCTGCTGAAGGGATGGATTGAGAAATATCGCCAAAACAATGCCGGTGCAGCCAACCGCACTTTTGAGCAAGTGCTGGCTTGTGGTGATGACATGAGCAGTCTGCGTGGCTTCGCCCTGCATGAACTGGGCCGCAACGACGAGGCGCGCGCATGGGCAAACCAAATCATCCAAGACAACCGCATCATCGGCGGACAGAGCTATTTCCTGGCTTCGGCGCTGCTGAGCGACATCGGAGACTATGAGGCCGGCGATAAAACCAAGTCGATGGAATACCTGCGCAGTGCGCTGGCCAACGGCTACGGCAACCTGCATGAGATCAAAGTGAACGAGACGCCTTATGTCAACCTCAAGCTTGTGCGCCGTTATCCCGACTTCCAGACCACCCTCGACCAGAACCAGCTGAACTTCGAGATTCGTCGTTGATTCAATTGTGAATTGAGCATTGAGAACCAAGAATCACAGCCATTCTGTCTTCTTGCATCTTGCATCTTGCATCTTGCATCTTGCATTGTGCATTATGGCTGTGTCTTGTGCTTCGACCAAGCATGTGCCGGCTGGGGAGTTGTTGCTTGACCGTACCCGCATCAACATAACCGACGGCGCAGCGCATAAGGATGTGGTGGCATCGGATCTGACGAACTACCTTCGTCAGACCGAGAACCACAAGGTGCTGGGCGGCATGAAGCTGCAGTTGGGCATCTATAACCTAAGCGGGCGCGACTCGAGCAACTGGTTCAACCGCTGGATTCGCCGTGTGGGCGCACCACCCGTCATCTACGACAGTACGCTCACCGAGGCCAGCGCACACCAACTGAACATGGCGTTGCGCAATCGCGGGTATATGAACAACGAGGTGACCTACCGCGTGGATGCCGACAGCGCAAAGCGCAAAGCGCGGGTCGATTATGACATCACGCTAGGCGACCCTTACTACATCCGCTCCATCGCCTATAATATCCCTGATGACTCGCTGCGTCGCATCATCCTCGCCGACACGACAGTGGCACCCGTTCATGTGGGTTCGCTGCTCGACCACAACAAACTCGACCAATGGCGACAAGATATCACCACCGCTCTGCGACGACATGGCTACTACGCTTTCGGCAAGGAGTATGTCACCTTTGATGCCGACACCGCAACGGGTTCGCGCGAGGTAGACCTGACGCTGAACACACGTGCGCCCTACCGCAGCGAGCGTATGCCCTACTACACCGAGCACCGCCCGTTCTATGTGCGGCAGGTGACCTATGTCACCAACTACGACCCCGTGCTGATGCACGACGGCTACTTCGCCCCCGACACCACCTATTACGGCGACCTGCTCATCCTGCACGATGATGACACCTACCTGCGCAACAGTGTCATCGACGAGTGCAACTTCATCGTGCCCGGTCAGTTGTACAACGCTGCCGATGTCGACCGCACCTACAAGGCGCTGGGTAGGTTGGGCATTGTTAAGTTCATCAACATCGACGTGCGGCCAGTAGGCGAGGTTGACGGCAAGGTTTGGCTTGACGCGTACGTGCTGCTGCAGCGCGACAAGTCGCAAGCCATCTCAGTGTCACTCGAAGGCACCAACAGCGAGGGCGACCTGGGCTTCGGCATCGGGCTGGACTATCAGCACCGTAACTTGATGCGTGGTTCCGAGACGCTGAACGCCAAGTTCCGCATGAGCTACGAGAGTTTGTCGGGCGACCTTAGCGGCCTGATCAACAACAACTACTCGGAATATGCCGCCGAGGTGGGCATCACCTACCCCAAGTTCAAGTTCCCCTTCTTATCACGCGAGTTCAAGAACAAGATTCAGGCGTCGACCGAGTTGGCGACGAGCTTTGACTACCAGACACGCCCAGAATACACGCGCATCATCGCCGGCGCGGCATGGCGTTACTTGTGGACCGAGCAACAGGCGCGCATGCGCCACACGTTCAACCTGGTGGATATCAGCTATGTGAACCTGCCCAAGAGCCGCAGTAACTTCCTTGACAGCATCGCCAACCCGCTGCTGCGCTATAGCTACGAGAACCACTTGATCATGCGCATGGGTTATAACTTCTACAAGACCAACAAGGTGCAGCCCGGACCGTTGGCAAAGAGTTTCCAGCCCAATGTCTACACTATCCGTGCAGCCGCCGAGACGGCAGGCAACCTGCTCTACGGTATCTCGAAGATGACTGGTCAGAAGCACGAGGAGGACGACTCTTACAAGGTGTTCGGTATCCGTTACGCGCAGTATGTCAAGGCTGAGTGCGACTATGCGGTGACGCATTTCTTCAACTCGCGCAACTCGCTGGCTTTTCACGTCGGTGCAGGTATGGCAGTGCCCTATGGCAATAGTACGGTGCTGCCGTTCGAGAAGCGTTTCTACGCCGGCGGTGCCAATGGCGTGCGTGGCTGGGGTGTGCGTACGCTGGGACCTGGATGTTTCAATGCGTCAAAGTCGCAGAGCAGCTTCATCTATCAGTGCGGTGACATCCGTTTGGACATGAACCTCGAGTACCGCGCCAAGCTGTTCTGGGTCATCGAGCTGGGTCTGTTCATTGATGCGGGCAACATCTGGACCATTCGGGAATATGAGGACCAACCTGGTGGCGTGTTCCGCTTCAACAAATTCTATGAGCAGATTGCGCTGGCCTACGGGTTGGGCATCCGCCTCGATTTCAACTACTTCTTGCTACGCCTCGACATGGGCATGAAAGCGCACAACCCCGCCATGGGACAAGAGGCCTGGCCACTGGTCCATCCTCGCTTCAAACGCGACAGCGAGTTCCACTTCTCGGTTGGATACCCGTTCTAATTGAGAATTGAAATCATCTGTGCTTAGAGCAGTTCTTGACAATAAGCCAGTCAATGAGTGCATAGACAGCGGTGAGGACAGCCGAAAACACCACATTCACCAACAAATTACTGCCCTCAGGATCATCATGCGGCAGCAGGCGGCACCATGCCACTCGCAGTGTAAGAATGACCATGAAAACTAAGGCACAACGCACCCAGCGGCGCAAAAAGTATTGTTTCATCGCTTGATTGATTTAAGAACCTATACTAGAAACGATTATCTCAAACCTAAATTGTGACTTATGGGATTGAGAATTGAGAAGAATCTCTTTAAAAACACTTTTTTCAAAAAAAGTGCTAAAAAATTTGCGTGGTTCGGAAAATGGCAGTACCTTTGCATCGCTTTTCGGAAATCTTGTGCAAACCGAATGCAAAAAGAGAACTTGTTCTCGTTATGCTGAGGCGCAGCCAAGATTATCAAAATCGTTCCGTCAAGCACAGTTCGGGATGTAGCTCAGTCCGGTTAGAGTACGCGTCTGGGGGGCGTGGGGTCGCTAGTTCGAATCTAGTCATCCCGACTGAACAAAAATCGCTGACAGCCATTTGGTTGTCAGCGATTTTTATTGTCTTTGAGCCACTCGAGTTTCAGCGTTTATTTACTCTGCTTCGCAATCTCC
>JAFZAK010000057.1 GCA_017557285.1 Muribaculaceae bacterium | reverse complement strand
TTGGCCATGAGTTACATCGCCACAGGAAAATTTGAGGCCGCACTTGAAATTATTCAGCACATTAGTGCCGATAATCCAGAAAAAAGTATTTACTTTGCAGACCAAATTCGCTTCTTGCGGAAATTGGTGTTAAATTCGAAACTTTTAAACCAAAATTAACGATATGACACTTTATGTTATCTTTGCAGTCCTGATTTTGATTGCATCAGTTTTGTTGGTCGGCGTCGTCCTCATCCAGAAGTCTAAGGGTGGCGGTCTCGCAGCCAACGTCAGCGGTTACAACCAGTTTGCAGGTGTCAAGCGCACCACCGAATTTGTCGAGAAGGCAACCTGGGGTCTCGCGATCTTCATTTGTGTGTTGAGCATCGCCTCTTCATTTGTTGCCCCCAAGATTGTGCAGGGTGGCCCGCAAATCAAGAAGTTGCCCACCACCGAGACTCAGGCTCCCACCTTCGGCACCCAAGCCGAGGAGCAGGCACCTGCCCAGCAGGCTCCCGCTCAGGAGGCTCCGGCACAGCAGGCTCCTGCCGCTCCCGCCAAGTAAGGCATCAGTTTTTAGCTGAATACAGAAACGGCACGCATCACCCAACCACGGGTGGCGCGTGCTGTTTTTGTAGACATAAGAACAGAAGGACAGAAGACATGTGTACATGTGAACAAATTTGTTGTTAACTCATTTCCCGTCCCCTACTGAAATCCGGTGTTTTCCAACATATTTTCTGTGAATAGCCCATATTTCATCACGAAATCACGGATTTTATTTGCTAAATCAAAATATGGTGTTATATTTGCATGTTGAATTCTAGCGCTTCGCTGACAGAATTCATATTTTAATAAGCTGTATAAACCTATTCGCTCTTATTTATTCTTGAGATGTTGCAATCATTTCTCATGAAATCGTTGAGCGCATGAATGTGCGTACCCTCGTCTGCCCACCAAGGACAGACTGTTTTCGTGTACATACCCCTAAGAAAGAAACGAGACAATTCTGAATTCATTCTGAACTTTACAACAAACAACTATAAAACTTTTCAAAACAATGAAGACATTTATTAAACTACTATTACTAGCTGCTGTGGCCTTGCCATCCTGGTCCACCGCCACGGCACAAGAAGGTTCTAAAGTGGATGCTGAAAAACAGGCTGAGTTTGAAAATGCTCAGTTTGCAGCTGAGACTGGACAGGCACTCGATGTAAGAGAGCAAAGAGTATTTAAACCGGGCAGGACAACACCCAAACAAAATACTCTCAAGAACGTTAGTAGGGCTCTAAAGACAAAGACAATTTGTAATAATGGCTCTGCTACTAGTAACTATGCACCAGTTTATCGCGGTGGTTTTCGCAATGGTACAATTACTCAGTTTGTTTATTCTAAACAAACTTTAGGATTGTCGCCTGGTGATGAGATTACAGCTCTGACATTTACAAGCAATAGCAACATTAGTAGTGCAATTAGTAACGCTAACGTAACTGTCCTCGTTAACAACACGACTGATACAGAAATTGAACAGAGTTATGATGATATTTTAGTGAACAGGGATGAAGGCATGGTTCAGGTCTTCAATGGTAACTTGAGTATCAGCAATGATGAGATGACAGTTCAATTCAGCAATGGAGGTGGTGATAATGGTGGTTTTGTTTACACAGGCCGTAGCTTAATTCTTGATTTTGAAACTGCTGCCACCAACTCTTATAATAATACTAATACTACTTGGAAAGGTGCTAGTACAGAGGCGAATACTGTTGTCTGCGTCTCTGGTACTAATCACGCTCTTGCCACAACTAATACGAATTCCAGGTCTTTCTTGCCGCAGGTAACCATCACATACAATCATATTGATGTGGATTATCTTGCAGATTTAGATGGTATTAGTAATTTTGGTGTGATTCAAAATGGTACAATTGCAAGCACAACCATTATTGTTACCAATTACGGAACAAAAGCCTTCACGCCTGTTCTCACTTCAAGCAATGAGGCTTTCGCCGTTTCAAGTGAAGAGACGGGGCCACTTGCTAGCGGAGAAACGCGTGAATTCACGGTGACATTTTCCCCCACCAAGGCGACTGAATATGCCAGCACGCTCACCCTAAGTGCACCGGAAAGTACCGACATCGCCGCCTCTGTAGTTCTGACTGGTGAGGGTTCTAATACTTTCATCGTGGCCGATGGCAATGACACAAATCAAAACGTACCAGTTTGGGGATTATGGTATGATAGTAATTCTACCCATCATCAGATGATTTATCCGGCATCGATGTTGGAGCATTTGAAGGGCAAGGACATCAAGTCCATCACGTTCTATCCTAATAGTTCTGGAATCGGATTCGGTGGTGGCGCGTTGACTGTTACGATGGGTACTGCATCGGTAGACGCTTTCTCCTCAACTTCACCTTCTTACGAAGCGATTACAGAGAATCAGACTCTGGCAAATGCTGACATTACGCCCACTCAAGGTGACCAGATAATGCATATCGAGTTTGACGAACCATTTGAATATACTTCTGGCAACCTGATAATTGACACTCAAGTTAAAACGGCAGCTACTTATGGTAGTACAACATGGCTTGGTGTGAATACTGATAATTATCAATCTGTTTATGGTCGAACAGATACTCCTACCCCCTTACAATTCCTCCCGAAGATTACGTTTGAATATGAGACTAATATCAAGGTCAATCCTGCCAATTTTGACTTTGGTGAAGTTCCGGTGGGCACGACATCTAATACTCAGACGGTAACAGTGAAAAATCAGACTGATGAAGATGCCGTTTTGCGTTTCAGCAACAGAAAGTTCTCCACAACCACCACTTCAATCCCTGCTGGTGAACAGGTTGAAGTCCCTGTGACCTTTGCTCCGGGCAATACCGCCGGCGAACAGACAGGCACATTGACCATCACCGCTGGAGATAAATCCGTTAAGGTGGACTTGAGAGGTTTTGGTCTTGCACCTTATGCCGCTACGATTGACCCGCAGACGGTGGACTTTGGTGACTGTTCCATCAATAAAGAATACACAGCCACGGTAACGTTAACCAATATCGGTTCCAACGCAATCACCCCGACTTTCACCCAACCTGATGAGCCGTTCTCCGTCACTGGCGATACGGGCGAGTTGCTGAAGGGTGAGACGCGCACTTACACCGTCACCTTCGCTCCCACTGTCAAAGATACTTTCAGTAGTGAGTTCACCATTGCTGATGCTAGCCATGGCATCAGCTACAGAGTGACGCTCTCTGGTAAAGGTGCGGATATGGTTCTAGACACCAATTCGCCGCTTAACTTCGGTTTGGTGGATCTGGGAGACTCCAAAACTCTTGAAGCGGAGTTCACGAACCCTTACAGTGATGAAATTACTGTGAGTTTGAGTTTGAGCGCCAATGCGCCATTCTCTCTAACGAATGGCGAGACGACACTTACCATTCCTGCTGGTCAATCCAAATCCGTCAGCGTGACCTTCGCTCCGACTGAGGCTGGTGGTGCTGTCAGCTATTCAGTTTTGCTGACTGCGTCCGGCGAAAACATAAAGACTGATGTTGTGCTTAGGGGTGCCGGTAGAGTTGACGGACCCGAAGCAATCCGTGACAAAGCGTTCTTCGAAGGCATTGAATATACCTGGAAAGAATGGCAAGCCGATGGACAAGGCAAGGAGCACACCAACAACTTGTCCGAAATCGCCACTGACCCCGACCAAATAATCGCTATGTTGCGTGAGGTTTATATAAATAAAGAAATCCCGGGCAACTGGAAACGAGGCTTTGATGCGAATGGGGGAAATGAAACAGGAAATGATGTCAGTTATGCTGGTGTTGGTACGATTATTTCGAGTGGTGGCAATTATTCATATGCAGACACATATGGATGGAATATCCCTGCCTATGCCGATAATATAAAGCAATATAATACTAGTGGGAGATATTACATGGATCCCGAACAATACAAGCCAGAGCAAAACGGTGTAACTTTGTTATTGGTCGAGACGAAAGACGCTTTGATTGGATATGAAGAGAATCCTACTGAGGATTGGATGTATACTTGGAGGGCAGTGCAAACTGAAGCCAACGGTTTAGAAAATAACTATGCTAAGCTTAGGACTTATATCTCGAAATCAATTAAATCTGTTCGAGTGATTACCGACGCCAAGCGCACTGGCGAGGACCTTGGTACTGGAACCTTGTTCAAGATTGACTGCGACAAGATGAATAAGTTCTACCTCATGGCAAAAGGCCAACTTCTCTATCATAGAGATAACAACTGTCCTTACCCATATTATTATAATGGCAGCTGGACTGATGATGCTTCTTACACAGATTATCCATTTTACCATATGTTTGAGCAGTTTAGCCCTACTATGAGTGGTGCATCTAGCGCAAAAGATGATATCTATCAGGAACTCGTCAATATGGAATCATTTGGCGTTAAACATGATTGTACCAAGATGCTTTATAGAGCTCATCAATTTTTGATGTATGGTATGGATAGTAAATCAGAAGACTGCCAGGATGTGCGTGATATGATGTTCTTTGTCCCTGACTACCGCATGATAACTTGGTCTGATGCATCTGTCTCTTCAAATTCTTATGAAAATAGACGCGATCCAAATAGTACTACTTGGAAATACTTCAACTATAACATAGCGCACCAGCCTCAGATGGGTCTGTTTGTGATCCACCAGGATGAGATTACCGATGCTGCCCAAGTCTCTGGAAAAAATCTCTACAAACATTCATTGAAATGGAAGAGTAACCTGGATGACTTCCTGCCTGGCAAAGAACAGGAATATGAGCTTTGGGAAATCGTTGTTGATGACTTCGGTATGGAAAGTTACCAACAGGTATATTACCGTAACGCTAACGGAGAATATCTAAGTGGTCCTGAAGGAGCTGAAGGAACTACTGTTGTGAATGAAGAAAACAAAGTGGGCATTGTCCTTGACCGAGAAATGTTTGGCTCTACATTTACTTTCCCCAACGTCTATGTTGATATGAAGGAAGGTAGTCAGACAAAGACTTACGTGATTCGCGGACGCGACAAGGAGCACTTCCTCAGCCTGCAGATGTCGAACTTCCAGGAGGTCTTCATCCCCGGTACTGATCCCAAAGAGAAGGCCCGCATGATTGCCGCCACCTACTATAGCCGTTACAACCCCAAGAATGAGAAGAACTGCTATAGCAACCGCTTGGAGCTGAGCAACAATGGTATGACCTTGACGGCTGACGACTTGAGCAACAAGCTGTACTTCTACCGCTCGAGCCGTGCTGTTAAGATGGAGAATGGTGAAATCGTTCTCGACAACGGCAACATAGTATATGAAGAAGTCAAGAAGGAACTCGTAGCAACTGCCACTGCAAATGGTAACAGGCTCACCGTAGTACTTGCCAATCAGGGTGACATAAATGATTATCCTGATGGAGTGACCAGCGGTAACGCTGCTGGTTACCATGCAAACCCGTCGACTCTGTCGTTCCCATATACAATTCGGAATGAGGTGGTTAACTTTACTAACAATTTCAAATTCTGGGACAACTTTACTGTAGATGTCTCAAAGAATGCCCATCCGCTGCAGTATCTCTACAAGATGGAAGTGGGAACTCAAAATCCGCCTATTGCATATAGCAATGAAGTGCGTGTGCCGGTCTATAAGACTGATTCGAAGATCAACTGTATCGTTTCGCTCGACCATTTGATCGAAGACAACGAGATGAATGAGGCCTATTCACCGGGCGATGTCGAGTTCGAGGCAAAGGTGCAGATGAGTAGTAAGACCGAGATTCTTCGTTACGACGCTTACCGCTGGAGTGATACAGAAAGAAAGTCATTAGCCACTGCGCATTCTCAAGGTATATCCATTGTTGATGAGGTAAATGGTGATGACGAGGGCGATATCGCCCCAACGGGTATTGCTGGTAACCAGGGCGACTGGTACACCGTATCAATGAATGAAGTTGGTGGAGATTACTATTATGTAGCTCCTGCAGCTGCCCAGCCTACTGTGTCAACAAGTAGTCCAACCAACTGGGCGAACTTCATCGACTATTATCCTAATGATGAGACAACCGAAACGGCTAATGAGTACCTCTATGCTCCAGTGGTCGAGCTCTTCACAAAGGGTTACATGGAGAATGGTACTACCGCGCGTAAGGACTATAACAGCTATGGCGGTCCGCAGAAGTACGTAGCAACAGGTAGGATGGAGCTGAATCCATACCAACCCGATGAAGGCGATAACAACACCGATATGGCGCTGATGAGTGACTATAAGTGGTATATGAATGGCAAGTGGTATAGTTACTACAACGTCTACTTGAACTTCTCAAATCTTGCTGTGCCGACTACACTTGAGCCTGGTTATGAACTCTACAAGGTGCGTGCATGGCGCAAAGTGACAGGTAAGATCAAAAATGAGAACAATGAGTATGAGGAACTGACAGGAAGCGGCGTATTGGGCGAGGAAATTAGTACCCGTCAAGTTCGCGTCGTTGACGGCTGGTATATGTACGAGGACATCAACTTTGGCGATGACCTGGGCTTGACAAATGCAGCTGGAGAACATATTGAGGGCTACATGAGCAAGGATGAACTGAAAGGTTCATATTATTTGGGACATCGTTCGACCAAGATTGAAAAGCCTAAGTATCCTGAGAGCTATAGTGGCTATAGTGAGGAAAATCAAGGTGGCGGACCTGTGTTTGAGCCAGACAACACTACGAATCCGAATGCCGGTCAGACTGTTGAGTCTCTTGTCGATAATGAGATGCGTGCCACTTTCGGTGCGTTGCGTCTGAAGACATCCGATGATGACCCGCATGGCACGCTTGAGGAGTTGAAGGTCGAGTTCAAGGTACGTGCATACTTTACCAAGACCAATAACCCATTGATTACGCCGCCGAGCAAAGCCGGAGGAGAGAAGTCTGCAGCAGACTTTGACTACTATGTCACTGAAGCAACAACTACTTTCATCCAAGAAGCTGGTTCTGGTGTCATCACTGGCATCAGTGCTGTGATACAAGATGTCAACCGAGAGGTGGTGGGCGTGACCTACGTCAACCCCATCGGCCAGATGTCTAGCACGCCATGGCGTGGCATCAACATCATTGTCACTCGCTACAGCGACGGCTCGACCACGACTAAGAAGGTCATTCGTTAATGCATAATTCATAATGCATAATGCACAATGACTGCACCCTAATCCCTCTCCCCTTCATGGGGAGGGGTGAAGGGGTCAGGTTAAAAGCTTAAGGCTAATAGCTAAAAGCTAACAACAAAGAAAATAGTAATAGTTTATATAGTTTATAAAAACGATGAGGTTGCTCAGCTGTGAAGCCCAGCAACCTTTTTCTTTTATATAGCGATGAAGCAAGTCCAGAAAACACAAGTTATCTAAACGCGAAGTGCGCGAAACATTTTTTGACATGTGTACATGTGATTCATTTTTGTTCTCATGTACACTTGTCTTAATCTAACCGCGAAACATTTGTGTTCTTATTACCGCACTGTTGCCTGCAGCGAGGCGCTTGATTGTAGAGAGATAGTAAAATTCTCCTTTTTCAGTTCCCGATTCTCAAAATTTGTACAAATTGAGTACAAAACATATAAAAGTTTTTCATTTTTGCCGAAGGGCAGCCAAATTTATTAAATTAAATAACTACCTTTGCAGTTTGGACAGAAAAAACTGGTTACAAAATGCAAGTTCGCGCCAAGAAATCGTTGGGTCAGCACTTCCTGACCGACCTGAGCATCGCGGAGCGCATCGCTGCGACGCTTGATGACTTCCGCCAGCAACCTACGTTGGAGGTGGGACCAGGCATGGGTGTGCTCACCGAGTTCTTGTTGGAAAAAGGTCATGACTTGACAGTGGTGGAGTTAGACCAGGAGAGCGTACGCTACTTGCAGCTCAACTTTCCGCAGCTCGCAGGTCGCATCGTGGCGGAAGATTTCTTGAAGTTGGACTTGCACGAGATTTACGGTGACCGTCCGTTCAGCATCATCGGCAACTACCCCTACAACATATCGTCGCAGATTTTCTTCAAGGTGCTGGACTACAAGGACCAGGTGACGTGTTGTAGCGGTATGTTGCAACGCGAGGTTGCGCAGCGCATCGCAGCCGGTCCAGGGAGCAAGACCTACGGCATCTTGTCGGTGCTGTTACAGGCATGGTATGACATCGAGTACCTGTTCACTGTCGATGAACACGTGTTCAACCCGCCCCCGAAGGTCAAGTCGGGCGTCATCCGCTTGGTGCGCAATGGAGTTACTGACCTGGGCTGTGATGAGCGATTGATGAAGACTGTCGTGAAGACCTCGTTCGGCCAGCGCCGCAAGACCTTGCGCAACTCGCTGCGAGGGCTCTTACCAAAGGATAGCCCGGTGCTGGAGCGTGACGTGTTCCGACAACGTCCCGAACAACTGAGCGTGAACGAGTTTATCGACCTCACCAACCTGATTTCTGACAATAAGGCCACCCTCAGTCCCCCCTAAAGAGGGGGAAGCCCAGTAAGACCTCAAATATAACCGCGGATTTCGCGAAACAAATAATTTGATAATTGCCGACCTTCGGCCAGCGAGCTAAAGGATCGTGAAAAGAAAGATTATTCGTGACATTGTTCTTATGTCTTAGAAATGTGATATGAAAGAACTTGACGAAAAAAATATAGCCCAACTATCTGACTTGATTGAGGCCCAAGACAAGGAGCAGGTGATGGCACTCATCGCCGACCTGCACCCTGCTGACATCGCCGAGATAGTGAGAGACCTCGATGCCGAGGAGGCATTGTTTGTGATGCTCCTGCTCGATGACGAGACCGCTGCCGATGTGCTGGTAGAACTTGACGAGGACGAGCGTGCCGACCTGCTTGAGTTGATGCCCAACGAGGAAATCGCTAAGCAGCTCGAGCAGATGGACGCCGACGACGCAGTAGACCTTATCCAGGAGTTGGACAAGGAAGACCAGGAAGATGTGATCAGCCACATCGACGATGTGGAGCAGGCTGGCGACATCGTCGACCTGATGCAGTATGACGAGGACACCGCCGGTGGTCACATGAGCACCGAGATGATTGTCGTCAACGAAAATCTGTCGATGCCCGACTGCATCAAGGCGATGCGCGAGCAGGCCGAGGATATGGACGAGATTTACAACATCTATGTTGTAGATGATGACCATCGCCTAAAGGGCATCTTCCCTCTCAAAACCACTATCACCAACCCCAACGCGAGCAAAATCAAACACGTGATGGAGCCAGACCCCATCAGCGTGAAAACCGACACGCCCATCGATGACGTGGCGTTGGACTTCGAGAAATACGACCTCGTGGCAATGCCCGTTGTCGACGGCATCGGTCGCCTGGTGGGGCGCATCACCGTTGACGACATCATCGACCAGGTGCGTGAACAGAGCGAGCGTGACTACCAATTGGCATCGGGTATCTCGGCTGACGTCGAGACCGACGACAATATCTTCACGCAGGTCAAGGCACGTCTGCCGTGGCTGCTCATCGGTCTTGCGGGCGGTATCGCTAACGCGTTTATCCTTGACGGCGGTGGCAGCACCGAGGCTGACCTACTCCAAATTCTGCCCGGTATGGCATTGTTCATCCCGCTCATTGGCGGTACGGGTGGTAACGTGGGCACACAATCGAGTGCTATCGTTGTGCAGGGCTTAGCCAACGGCAGTCTGGATATCCAACACGCAGGTAAACACTTGTTCAAGGAGTTTGGCGTTGCAATACTCAACGCCCTGATTATCTCGGCGTGCTTGTTTGTCTACAACTGGTTCTTCCCGGCCGATGATAATGAAGTCAAGGCGCAAGTGACGACCATGGCGGTGACATTGTCGTTATTTGGCGTCATCCTGTTCGCCTCGATATTTGGCTCGCTGGTACCTATTGTACTCGAGAAACTCAAGATTGACCCCGCCATTGCCACCGGCCCGTTCGTGACGGTGACCAACGATATCGTGGGCATGATAATTTACATGTCCATCAGCACCTGGCTCATCACTACGTTTACCTCATTGCTAGGATAGTTATTCAGTTATTCGTCCAGAAAAGTGGCAAGAATGAATAATATTCGTCCAGAAAAGTGGAAAGAATGAATAATATTCGTCCAGAAAAGTGGCAGAAATTGATAACATTCGTCTAGAAAAGTGGCAGAAATGAATAATATTCGTCCAGAAAAATGGCAATTGTTTGCAAAACCAACTGAAAATTAGTATCTTTGCGGCGAAAAAAATATTTCAATGCATTTATGAAACGAATATTATACAACTCATTGCTCCATTGGAAAGTCGATCCCGACCGAAAGCCACTGATTTTAGAGGGTGCACGTCAGGTGGGGAAGACATGGTTGTTGACCGAGTTTGGTAAAAACGAGTTTGACAATCTTGTCTATGTTAACTGCCACGATGACCCAACCGCACAAAAACTATTCAGTCAAGATCTTAAGGTGGAGCGCATCCTTCGTGATGTCGAAGCCATCACTGGTGAACATGTCACCATGGGCACGACATTGTTGTTCTTTGACGAGATTCAAGAGGCTCCCCATGGCTTGTCGGCATTAAAATACTTCTGTGAGCAGGCTCGCGACCTTCATGTTGTAGTGGCTGGTTCACTGCTAGGTGTAACTCATCGGCAAGGCGAGTCATATCCAGTTGGTAAAGTGGATATCATGCGCTTGCACCCCATGACTTTTACGGAGTTCTTATGGGCAATGGACAAAGAGACATTGTCACAGATTGTGATGGGTCGCGAGTGGGAGAGCCTGAAGAACCTTGATTCGTTGCTACAAGACCTGTTACGGCAATACTACTATGTGGGAGGCATGCCCGAAGCTGTGCTCAGTTACACAACGCGTCACGACTTGGGTCGCGTGCGCACCATCCAGAATAACATCTTGTCCTCTTACATCAACGATATGGCCAAGCATGCAGCCGAGATTGACGATCGCATCCGCCTTGTGTGGCAGAGCATTCCATCTCAACTAGCCAAAGAGAACAAAAAATTCATCTATGGTGCCGTTAAAAAAGGCGGACGCGCTCGCGACTTCGAGACAGCCATCCAATGGCTCGTAGATGCTGGTATTGTGCATCGTGTGCATCGTTGCAAAGTGCCGGAAATGCCACTCAAGTTTTACGAGGACTTTGATGCCTTCAAACTATACCTGCTTGATGTGGGTTTGTTGGGTGCATTGTCAGGCGTATCCTCCAGTCAAATATTGGTTAACAATGAGGTGTTCATGCAGTTCAAAGGAGCTTTTACTGAGAATTATGTGTTGCAGCAATTGTGCTCATTTGACGAGTTGCCAATCTATTATTATAGCAAAGAGAATTCAATGGTTGAGGTAGACTTTGTGGTGCAGGCACCAAGCCGAATCATTCCTATCGAAGTCAAGGCCGAAACTAATGTCAAAAGCAAATCACTTTCGCAGTTTATCAATATCGATCATGCCACAAGAGGGTTGAAAGGACTGAGATGCTCTATGCTGCCCTATGTCGACCAGGGCTGGATGGAAAACATCCCTCTTTATGCTATTGAGGGATATTTGCGACAAGAGGTGTTTGCTTTATGTGATTCTTAGCTCCTAACTATAAAATCCACCTAATTCCCTTTAACTATTTAACTACTAAAAACATATGAACAAAGTCATTATTATCGGTTGCGGTGGTGTCGGCACCGTGTGTGCGCACAAGTGCGCCCAAAATCCCGACGTGTTTCATGAGATCGTGATTGCATCACGCAACCGCGCAAAGTGCGATGCCGTGGCACGTGCCATCGGTGCGGCGAACGTCACCACCGACCAGGTGGATGCCGACGAGGTGGACCAACTGGTGGCGCTGTTTAACCGCCACAAACCCAATCTGGTCATCAACCTGGCTTTGCCCTATCAGGATCTGACCATCATGGAGGCCTGCTTGCAGTGCGGTGTGAACTATCTGGACACCGCCAACTATGAACCGCGCGACGAAGCGCACTTCGAGTACAGTTGGCAATGGGCTTACCGCGAGCGCTTCGAGAAGGCTGGTCTGACCGCGATTCTAGGTTGTGGCTTTGACCCAGGTGTGACCAGCATCTATACCGCTTATGCAGCCAAGCACCACTTCAAGGAGATTCATTACCTCGACATCGTAGACTGCAATGCCGGTGACCATCACAAGGCATTCGCCACCAATTTTAATCCCGAGATTAACATCCGCGAAATCACGCAAAAAGGCCTTTATTGGGAAGATGGTAAGTGGGTAGAGACTGAGCCACTGGAGTTCCACAAGGACTTAACCTATCCCAACATCGGCCCGCGCGATAGTTACCTGCTGCACCATGAAGAAATCGAGTCGCTGGTCATCAACTACCCGACCATCAAGCGTGCCCGCTTCTGGATGACCTTCGGGCAGCAGTATCTCAAGCACTTGGAAGTGATTCAAAATATCGGCATGAGCCGCATCGACGAGGTCGAGTATGAGGCTCCGCTTGCCGACGGCACCGGCAATGTGCGCGTCAAGATTGTGCCTTTGCAGTTCCTCAAGGCTGTGTTGCCCAACCCACAAGACTTGGGCGAGAACTACGAAGGCGAAACCTCAATTGGGTGCCGCATTCGTGGCATCGGCAACGACGGACAGGAACACACCTACTATATCTACAACAACTGCTCGCATCGTGCCGCCTACGAGGAGACGGGCATGCAAGCAGTGAGCTATACAACCGGTGTACCCGCAATGACGGGCGCAATGATGTTCTTAAAGGGATTGTGGGCAATGCCTGGCGTACACAACGTCGAGGAGTTTGACCCTGACCCATTCCTCGCCGAGGTTGCCAAGCAAGGTCTTCCTTGGCACGAACTGCACGACATCGACCTGGAGCTTTAATCCAATATCCCCTCGCCTCCTGGAGGGGGTGAGGGGTAAGGCCGTGCCTTAAAACTCCTTGAAGCAGAGGGGTAGGGTGGAAGCGATGCTTTCCAGACGATAAATCGTGTCGCGACCTGCAAGCAGGATGACAATGGGATGGGGCGCGTTCTTCTCAAACTCCAAGATGGCCTGACGGCACACGCCGCAGGGTGCAACGGGTTCTGCAACAATTTCGCCATCTTGAGCTGCAGTGATAGCCAGCGTCTTGACAGGTACGCCGGGATACTTTGCTCCAGCGGCATATATGGCGCTACGCTCTCCGCAGATGCCGGCAAATGCGGCATTCTCCTGGTTCGCACCGATAAAAAACTCGCCATTGTCGAGTACCAAGGCCGCACCTACATGGTAGTTGCTGTATGGGGCATAAGAAGCCCTTGTCGCCTCACGCGCCATATCAACCAGTCGCTTGTCCTCTAAGTCAAGTTCGTCGTAGGCGAAAACCTGTATCTTAGTTGTGATATTTTTCTCGGTCATGACAATTCATTTAGAAAACTATGTGCAAAAATAGTTATAATTTCTCAAATAGCAAACAAAAAGCGTTATTTTGCCTGATTTTGCCGCTTTTTGCGGCTGTTTTTGCCCACAGTCAGTCCCTGAATGCGCGATATCTGGAGTATATCGACCGCTATAAGGCCATTGCGTTAGAGCACCAGCAGGAGTATGGTGTACCGGCGTGTATCACGTTGGCGCAGGGCCTGCTTGAGAGCAATGCAGGGCAGAGTTACCTGGCGCGGCGCGGAAACAACCATTTCGGCATCAAGTGCTATAGCTGGAAAGGTCCGGTTGTAGAGTATGATGACACGCTCAAACATAACTGTTATCGAAACTATGGCTGCGCCGAGGACTCGTTTCTTGACCATGCCAAGTTCTTGCGAGGCAAGCGCTATAGCCCGTTATATGAGCTAGAGGTTACCGACTACCAAGGGTGGGCGCAGGGCCTGCGCGAGTGTGGCTACGCCGAAGACCCAGCCTATCCGCAAAAACTGATCAACATCATCGAACAGTATGAACTTTACACACTGACCGAGGAGCCTGTCGCTGCCAACTTGAGGCATGCCAATGGCGAGGTGCCACCTCCACCCAAGCGCAAAGAACAAACCAAGACTGAAGTGCCCGCACCTGCCAAGCGTGACCATGCCGAGCGGGTGGCAAGTGCGTTCAGCCACTCAAAGGCAGAGCACCAACCCTCTCGTGCCGAGGTCGACCATCAAGTGGCACGCAATCGCCCCACATCCTCCCGCCACGCCACCATCGCCAACGCCAGCACCGACAATGACTGAGAAAACAGGAGTTTACCAAATCCCAAATGTTAAAATTTCAGCAAAATTTTGAAGAATACAAGTTTTTGTCTACTTTTACAAGTTCTAATCTAAAGTAATCGTATATGATTGAATATTTCTCTCAAAACCTATGGCAGGTGTGGGCCATCATAGCCGTGGTGTGTCTTATCCTGGAATTGTTCTCGGGTGATTTCTTCATCCTATGTTTCTCAATTGGTGCCGCCGTGTCGCTGCTCTCAGCGTTATGTGGCGCTTCTCTGACGGCACAAATTATTTTGTTCGCCGTGGCATCGGTACTGAGTGTTCTATTTGTGCGCCCCGTCGCGTTGAAGTACTTTCACCGCAATGACCCAGAGCGCGCTAGTAATGCCGATGCATTGATGGGACGTGAGGGACGTGTCAGCCAAACCATTGTGGCTGGAGGCCATGGTCGTGTCGCTATCGATGGTGACGATTGGAAGGCTGTGTCGGTCGATGGAAGTGCCATCGCAAAAGATACACCCGTCCGTGTCGTGAATCGTGACAGTATCATCCTCACTGTGGAGCCCGTATTATGACGTAGCAATTTTCAAATCTCAATTCAATAAAGATGACTACCTTTCCTATTTTTCTGGCGGTGATTGTCGTGTTGGCTCTCGTGCTGGTCAAGATGAGCCTCGTCATCATTCCGCAAAGTGAGACCAAGATTATTGAGCGACTGGGCAAGTATTATGCCACGCTCAAACCTGGTATCAACATCATTATCCCGTTTATCGACCGGGCTAAGCCCATCGTCACCCTTACCGGCGGACGATATGTATACACGAGTGCCATCGACCTGCGCGAACAGGTTTACGACTTCGACAAGCAGAATGTCATCACCAAGGATAACATCCTGATGCAAATCAACGCATTGCTCTACTTCCAGATTGTCGACCCGTTCAAGGCGGTATACGAAATCAACAATTTGCCCAACGCTATCGAGAAGTTGACGCAGACCACTCTGCGTAACATCATCGGCGAGCTGGAGCTTGACGAGACGCTTACTTCACGCGACACCATCAACAGTAAGTTGCGTGCCGTGCTTGACGATGCGACCAACAAGTGGGGAATCAAGGTAAATCGTGTCGAGTTGCAGGACATCACGCCGCCGCAGAGCGTGCTTCAAGCAATGGAGAAGCAGATGCAGGCCGAGCGAAATAAACGTGCGACCATCCTCACCAGCGAGGGACAAAAGGCTGCCGCCATCTTGCAGAGCGAGGGTCAGAAGACTGCCCGCATCAACCAGGCCGAGGCCGACAAGCAGACCGAGATTCTGCGTGCCGAGGGCGAGGCTCAAGCCCGCATACGCCGTGCCGAGGCTGAGGCTGTTGCCATTGACAAGGTGAGCGAGGCGGTTGGCAAAAGCGCGAATCCAGCGCACTACTTGCTGGCTCAAAAGTACATCGGCATGTTGGAGGATGTAGCCAGTGGCGACAAGACCAAGACGGTCTACCTGCCCTATGAGGCAACCAACCTCATGGGATCAATCGGCGGTATCAAAGATTTGTTCAAAGGCGAATAAACACCTACTAATTTGTCTCGGACATGGTTGCACATATTGCTCTTGGCGGTGTGCTGCCTGCAGGGACAGGCACAGCTGCGACTCAACGGCAAGGACATCATCCGCGATGACCTTGCCGAGCAATGGCTTTGTACCGTTCCTGACTCGGTATTCGGCACCGACTATGAGACGATCGTAACTCTGCTGCCCGAGAGCGGATGGACCGATATCAGGGTCGATGGCGTGACCGTAGCCGATGGGCAGAGCATCTGGTTCGCACAACTCGACGGCACCACGCCGCATTCGCTAACTGCACATGTGGGCGACTCGACAGTTAGCGGCACCCTGTTGTTCTCGTGCTTGCCCTTGCTAGAAGTCAACGCCACGCTCAGTGAGAACTACCAGCCCGCTACGTTCCGGCTTTACCATCCCGACAGTATCACTCCTCTGGCGCTGCAAGGCCGCATCAAGTGGCGTGGACGCACCACGATGATGGCCGGACGACATAAACATAACTTCCACTTCAAGCTAGAAGACGAGCATGGTGCGAAGTTGAACAAGAGACTACTGGGCCTGCGCGATGACAATAGTTGGCTCCTCGATGCCGGACAGACCGACCTGAGCCGCATCCGCAACCATGTGGCCCACGAACTGTGGCTTGACATGGCAGCCAAACCCTATTACTCTGACCTTGAGCCCAAAGCGCGCGCTGCTTGCCGAGGAGAACTTATCGAGCTGTTCGTCAATGGCCAGTATGAGGGTATCTATACACTGATGGAGGCCATGGACCGAAAGCAGCTCAAATTGGCTAAGTACGAGACCGACAGTACCGGCACGAACATCATTCATGGTCAACTATGGAAGGCGATTGATTACTCGAAGGGCACTACGTTTACTGGCTACGGGGATTATGATAACACCAGCACAACCTGGTTGGGCTTCGAGACCAAGTACCCCGAGCTTGAAGAGGTGTCACCCACTGACTATAGCGTGCTCTACGACGCAGTCAATTTGGCGGTCACATGCTACGACAGCAAATGGCGGCGAGTGGCACAAGATTACTACGACCTTCCTGTGATGCGCGACTACTATATCTTGTTGCAGGTATTGCTTGCCATCGACAACACCAACAAGAACATCTACTGGGCAGTCTACGACAAACAGGTCGACAAGAAGATTACATTGGCTGTTTGGGACTTGGACTGCACTGTGGGGCAAGACTGGACCAACTACCCGTTCCGACCCGAGAATCGGGTTGGACCCGAACATAAGATGTCCATTGCTAATAATGTGCTGGGCCGCCTAAACCTACTCATCACCGACTTCCATGATGACCTCGTGTCCCACTACCAAGAGTTGCGCAAGGGGGTGTTGCACACCGACTCAATCACGCAACGCTATCTGGACCACATCGATTGCTTGATTCATGCAGGGGCTGCGGCACGCGAAAGCGCACGATGGGATGGTGATAGCGACTTGGGTGGACACTCGCTGGACTGGGAGGCCGAGAAGGCGTATATCGCCGATTGGCTGAAGCGACGCTTGCGGTACCTCGATATGAACATCTTTGCTCCAGCTGCCATCGACATCATTGCCGATGACACAGCCAATGTAACCACTGGCACCTACAACCTGATGGGTCAACGCATGTCCGATGACCGCCCTTTGCCGCCAGGTTTTTATGTGCGAAACGGAAAGAAGATGATTAAATACTAATTATAATAATCACTTGGTTTTAATGTTATAATTATTATGAGCCCGAAACAATTCATAGTTCTTATGGTCTGTTTGACGGCCATCTCGGGGTTTTCGCAGATTACCTTGGGCAGTCGTCGTGCTGTGCACGATAGTGCTACAGGAGACTGGTTGTGCAGTGTACCCGAGAGTACATTTGGCACCGACTTCACCGCTACATTCAATACCAGTGATCCATGGACTGATATTACCATCGATGGTGAAAGTGTTACCTCTGGTTCAAGCTACACCTTCGCTCAGGTTGCTGGCGATAAGAAATATGCCTTGGTTGCGCATATCGGCGATAGCGTAACTATCACAGGCAACATTTGCTTTACTTTCTTACCTATCTTTGAGTTTACTGGCACGTTCAACGATGACTACCAAATTACGGAGATTATTGCCAACCTACCCCAAAACCAGGGTCCGACGACGATGCTCAGTAAACTCAAACATCGTGGCGGAAGCACCAACGGCCCCACGCGTCTTAAACGCAACTACCACATCAAGTTCCTGGACGCTGACTCTCAAAAGATGGACCGCAAATTCTTCGGACTGCGTAGCGACAATAGTTGGATTCTGGATGCTGGGCAGATCGACATGTTACGCATTCGCAACCGCGTGTGCACCGAGCTGTGGTTGGACATGTGCCGCAAACCCTACTATAGCGGCCAAGAGCCAAAGGCTCTGCTAGGGGTTCGCGGAGACTTCATTGAACTCTTTCTCAATGGTCAGTACAATGGTTTCTATGCCCTCACCGAGGCCATGGACCGCAAGCAGATGAAGCTCGCCAAGCTAGAAACCGACTCGGCCGGCGTGAACACCTTCCACGGAATGCTTTGGAAGGCCAAGGTTAGCGATGGCATCGTCCGCATGACCAGCGCTTATGGTTATAACAATAACAATGATACCTGGGGCGGCCTGGAGGTGAAGTACCCCGATCCCGATGACGTGATGCCCACGCGCTGGAAGACCATCTATGACGCGACCCGTTTTGTTGCCACGAGTGACAATACCACTTTTCGACAGCAGGTGGCCAATTATTTTGACATACCCATCATCATGGACTACTGGATTTTTATCAATGCCATCCATGGTGTAGACAGTGGTGTGAAGAACATCTACTGGGGGGTATATGATGAGGTCGATGACAAAAAAATCACCCTTGCGGCATGGGATTTGGATTGTACTTTCGGCCAAAACTGGGTAAACGTGCCTCTTCACAACGAGTCGGTGGTAGGGCCAACAGTCCCAACGAGTCCTATTAACAACCTGTTTTTGCGGCTCCACGAGCTCAGTCCCGACAGTTTCTCGGTCAAGGCCGTCGAACGCTACCAACTGCTTCGCCAGGGGGTGCTGAGCGAAGAAAGCCTCAAGCAACGATTCCACAATCGCCTTGACCCACTCGACCGAGCAGGCGCTTTGGCCCGCGAGACAACACGTTGGAGCAAGTCGACGGATATAGCCCGGCAACCGCTAGATTTCCCCTCTGAACTTGAGTATATTGACGGTTGGATTGATTTACATATGCCTTACCTAGACAACGGCCGTTTTAGTCCTTATGTCAAGGGTGACGCTAACCGTGATGGGGTCGTCGATGTCTCGGATTTGAACAAGGTTGTAGGAGAGATTCTCCGCGGAGAGACACCGATGTGGTATGAAGATATGAATGATGACGACAAGCTCGATGTGTCGGACATCAACGCCATTGTCAACATCATTCTCGGAAAGGTATAACTTTTGAAATATAATAAGATCGCTTTGCAACGCGCGTTAGTCATAGCAATCGCTATTTGTATGGCATATGTCGCCTGGGCTGGGACATTCACCCTGGGTGGGCGTACGGCATACTTTGATTGCGGTACTAACACTTGGCTATGTAGTGTTCCAGCCGCTCAGTTTGGTGAGGATTTGACGGTTCGCTTTTACTGCGATTCGACGCTGCACTGGAGTGACATCGCCATTAACGACATGCCGTTGTCTGCCGACTCGCTAGTTACTTTTGCCAAGGTAGGAGGCGACAAGGTTTATCCGCTTAGTGCAGTCGACACAATCTCAGGCGATACTTTACATCACACCATCTGTTTCACTTATCTCCCCATCCTGCACCTGCAAGGCGAATTTACTGATGACTACCAAGTGACCCATGTCGGTGTATCACTGCCCGATGCCGACGCCGAAGCAGACATGTTCGCCAAGGTAAAGCATCGAGGAGGAACCACCAATCTGCCTGATCGCCATAAGCGAAACTACCACATCAAGTTTCTTGATGCGGATACGAACAAAATGGACCGCAAGTTCTTTGGACTGCGCAACGACAACAGTTGGATTTTGGATGCTGGGCAGATTGACATGTTGCGCATTCGCAACCGTGTGTGCACCGAACTGTGGCTGGACATGTGCCACAAGCCCTATTATGCCGACCAAGAACCCAAGGCATTACTAGGAGTGCGCGGAGATATGGTCGAAGTCTTTCTCAACGACCAATACAACGGTATTTACGCACTGACCGAGGCGATGGACCGCAAGCAGCTGAAACTGGTGAAGAGCGAGGCCGACTCGGCTGGCGTGACAACCTTCCACGGCATGCTGTGGAAGACCAAGTTCTCCGATGTCATCACTCGTATGAGCCGATGGTATGAATACGACAACAATAATGACACTTGGGGCGGTATTGAGGTAAAGTATCCTGACCCTGACGAGGTCATGCCAACTGACTTCCAAACGCTCTCCGATGCTTTCAAATTTGTAGCCACCAGTTCGCATGCTGACTTCGTAGAGCACGTCGGTGAATACTTTGACATCCCCGTGGTGATGGACTACTGGATTATGATTAACGCTCTGCTTGCCGTTGACAATGGCACAAAGAACATCTATTGGGCGGTCTACGACCAGACGGTTGACAAAAAGCTCACTTTGGCTGCATGGGACTTGGACTGCACCGTTGGGCAGAATTGGATAAACGAGCCATTTCACAACGAAGCGATTGTCGGGCCTACTCGTCATTTGAGTGGTTTCAACCAATTGTTATTGCGATTGCATGAGCACAATCCTGACAGTTTTTGTATCAAGGCCGTTGAGCGTTACCGTCTATTGCGCAATGACCTGCTCAGTGCCGACAGTATCTATAAACGATTTGAGAACCGCGTGAACTGGCTCAAACAATGCGGTGCCGTCGCACGAGAGACTGCGCGATGGACACAGGATAGTGACTTGTCTGGCAATGAGCTTGACTTCGATGCTGAATTAGCCTACATTCGCAATTGGCTTGACATCCGCATGGACTACCTCGATAAGGGACGATTCGCACCCTATATCCGAGGCGATGTGAACCGTGATGGTATTGTAGATATCGGTGATGTGAACCATACCATCAACCGCATGCTTCGGGCAAAAGACTACCCTATGTGGTATGAAGACCCAGTGCGCGATTTTGTTACCGACATCTCTGATGTCAATGCCGTT
The DNA here is from genome assembly GCA_017557285.1 of Muribaculaceae bacterium. Lineage (GTDB taxonomy): Bacteria > Bacteroidota > Bacteroidia > Bacteroidales > Muribaculaceae > Sodaliphilus. Next base: position 21,355 of record JAFZAK010000057.1, on the reverse strand, counting down.
ATTAACATCATGCTTGGGAAAAAGTGAATTAAGTATAATGTATACAAGTAAATGAAGATAAACGTCTTTCATATAGTGTCGAACAAGAACTGGGGTGGCCCCGAGGAGTATGCCTATGAGATGGTCTCACGCCTGCGCCATGACCCACGTTTCTATGCCGAGGTCGTGTGCAAGAAGAACGAACCCGTGTTGTTCCACTTCCGTCGCTTGGAGATTCCCATCTCCATTTTGCCACTGAAAGGCATGACCGATATCGATAGCCCCACACGATTGGCACGATTACTGCGCAAGGGACACAACATTGTCCATGTACACACGTTCAAGGATGCCTTTGCAGCGGTGATGGCGCGTCGCATCAGCGAGAACCGCAACACGCGGGTCGTTCTGACCGTGCATGGAGTGTGTCGGCCGAAGACCCATTACATCTACCGCAAGTTGTACCGCTCAATCGACAAAATCGTATTTGTCTCACAACGCGCTTATGACGAATGGATGGGGCATGCCAAGAAGTTCTCGACAAACAGGGCATGCATCATCCGTGATAGTGTCATCGATAATCCATTAGCCACGCCGGCACCTGACCTTCGAGAAAAGTTGGGCATCGCTTCTGAAAAAGCACTGATTATGTTCCACGGACGCATTACGCCAGAAAAGGGTATTGATGTCCTCTTGGAGGCTGCCACCAAACTTGACAAGTCCAAGTTCCACTTGGCAATCATCGGAGAGGGACAGCGAAAATACATGACGCAGCTCAAGAGCTTCATCGTCGAGCACCAATTGGTGCAGAATGTTTCGCTCGTTGGTTTCCAAGAAGATATGGCGCACATCATACAGCAGTGCGATATGGGTGTGCTGCCTTCGGTCGAACCCGAGGCGCTAGGCATCGCCAACCTGGAGTATATGATGCAAGGAAAACCTCACATCACAACCAATAATGGTGCGCAAACCGAGTATGTCACCGACCAGAGTAACGCCATGCTTGTGCCACCAAATGATGTAGAGGCTCTTGTAGCCGCCATGCAGCGACTGCTTGATGACCCCGACTTGCGTCAGCAAATGGGGCAGCAAGCGAAGCAAGACTTTGACCAAACACTAAACTACGACATCTTTTACGACAAGATGACCACACTTTATCACGAACTACTAACCTCCAAAAAATCGGCAAAATGAGACTTTCCTCCCTACTTAAGACTGCAGTCTGTTTCATCGCTCTAGCTAGCTGCAACAACGTCACTGGTAGCACATCGCAACAACCCAGCAAAGACATGGCAGCCTCCAGCGACAACAAGCACACTACCGAGTACATCACCCAACGCTTGAATGACATCTTCACCGAGGCATTTAGTGACGACAACCATGACTTGCTCGCCCTCGACCACAAGTTCATGTCGAAAGAGTACAACCGCCTGCAAGACAAGGCGATGGAAATTGCCGAACGCATCGAGGATCTCGTTATCGATGCCGACCACTGGGTGCAAGGGCAGGAGTGGACCTATCCCACTATGGCTGTCGATAGAATAGAGAACATTTCCGCGACCACGGCCACGGCGCATGTCACCATCACCAAGCACATCCCAGACAATGAAGAGAGTCAGACCCAACTCATCCTGCCGCTAGTCTTTGAGCGCAACGACTGGTACATCGACAACATGCAGCAGTATTACGAAGGCGAACTCCTCGATGAGAAAGCGTGGTATCAAGAGTATGTCACCACTCACAAGAACGATTGAGCACTCACTTTAAAAATTTTTCTTACCTTTGCAGTCCCCAAAAGACTGTATAGACAATGAAAAATATCGTTTCCAATCTGGTCAAATATGGCATACCCATCCTCATCAGTGTGGGGCTGGCGTGGTTCCTATATAATAATGTGGACATTGAGGCCATCAAGACCAGCCTGCGGCAGGATGTTAACTACTGGTGGTTTGTGCCAGTGATTGTGGTGAGCATCTTCAGCCACATCTTCCGCGCACTGCGTTGGCGGCTACAGCTGCGTGCCATCAACATTGACGCGCCGCTTTGGGTACTGGTCAATAGCATCTTCGGCACCTACTTTGTCAACCTCGTGTTCCCTCGCTTGGGTGAAGTGTGGCGCACAGGCTACATCGCACAGCGGCAGAAGGCCCCCTTCGCCACAGTGCTTGGCTCGATGGTGGGTGATCGCTTGAGTGATACCGTAACGGTGGGATTGCTCACGCTGGTCACTTTTTTCCTGGCCCAGGATGCCTTCTTCAAGTTCTTTGATGCCCGTGGTGATGGTGGCTCAACTGCGGCATCATGGACAATGGCGGCCCTTGTGGTAGCATGTGTTTTGGGATTAGTTGCCATGGTATGGCTCTATCGTAGTACCTCACAAAACAAAGTCATCGCCAAGTTGCGTGGCATCCTGCACGACTTGTGGGACGGCTTTGCTGCCATCGCCCACATGGACGGCAAGTGGATGTTCCTGCTCTATACCATCCTCATTTGGGGATGCTACTTCCTGCAGCTCTACATCGCCAGCAAGGCGTTCACTTTTACTGCCGACTTGGGTGTGTTGCCCGTGCTGGTACTCTTTGTGTTGAGCAGCCTGGGCATGGCAGTACCCAGCAATGGTGGTTTGGGACCCTGGCAGTTTGCCATTATCTTCGGACTGTCGCTCTACGGCGTGGGAGCCTTCCCGCCCAGTACGCCCTATGATGCGCAGGCCTCGGCTTTCGCTTGGCTTGTGTGGGGTGTACAGCAGCTGCTTATCATCGTGTTGGGCATCTATGCTTTTGTCAGCATCGCATTGGATAAGAAGAAAAAATAAGCTCATTCGTCCCCATACAACACCCTACTCGCTGAATGTAACACAACATTCAGCGGAACAATCCGTTAAGCATAATAGCAGCGTCTAGATCATCTAGAAAATCTAGTGCATCTAGACGCTCTAGAGTATCTAGTCATGACGATCAATAAGTTTAAAACCATACTCCTGCTGGTTGCGCTAGCGTTGCCTGCCTTGTCATGGGCTGGTGACGATGACGCAGGACTCATTGTAGGCGTCACCGCCGAGAAGAAACTCAACAAAAAGGCTAGCCTCTCTCTTGAAGCCGAGTTCCGCTCGCGCAACAATTTCCGCACAGCCGACCGCGTGAATGTGGGAATCAGCGGGGATTACAAACTAACCAAGTGGCTCAAGGCCGACTTGGGCTACCAGTTACTCATTGACAACAACCGCGAGGCAATTACCTATAACGACCCCCTCTTTTTGCTCAATGATGATGGCGACGAGGTGCTCAATTACAACAACTGGAGGCCCTCGTATTGGGGGTTGCGTCATCGTTTGTATGCTTCATTGACAGGTAGTTACAAGATTGGTCGTGTCAGCATGTCATTGCGCGAGCGCTGGCGCTATACTTATCGTCCCGAGCGCACAACCGAGCGTTATGATTTCGACAATGCGATATGGGAAGACAAGGTCATCGAGACCAAGCACAGCCACGTGTTGCGCAGTCGCCTAAAGCTAGAATGGGATATCCCAAAATGTAAGTTTGACCCCTGGGCAAGCCTCGAACTGTTTAACAACATGGCGCTTGACAAGGTGCGCTATAGCGCCGGCATTGATTACACAGTCAAGAAGACACATTCCTTCAGCCTCTACTACCGCTACCAGCGCGTCTATGATTATGAAGATGAAGGCAATATCCATTCCTTGGGCCTGAGCTATAAGTTTAAGTTTTAATCGAGGTTCCTTGTTGTAATTATAAAGTCAAAAAATGAGACCCTATATACTCCTTATGCTGATGGCGGTGATGGCCACGGCTTGTGTCAACGACGACACCGATTTCAGCGATTTAATCAATGGCTCGAATGGGGGCAACGACACCATCCCTCATGAGGTGATCACGCCTATCGACATCGACCTGGACTTCAGCCCCCTGGACGAGGTTGATGACGTGGTACCCACCGATGAGACCAACGAGACATATAACGACTACGAGGAGAACACCGACTGGAGCTATACGATAAATATTTCCTATGATGGCGAAACGGCGACATTGAGCGGTAACACCGCACGTGTGCGGTCAACGGTCACGGGAGGTCATGTCGTCATTCGTTCGACCAGTGCCCGAGTCAACTATGTGGTATCGGGAACGAGCGACAATGGTTCGCTGAAGATTTATAGCGAGAACAAGTTCAAACTCACACTTAACGGTTTGACATTGACCAACCCAATGGGTGCTGCAATAAACAATCAGGGTAGTAAGTCGCTTTACTTAGTACTTGCCGACGGCACAGAGAACACGTTGACCGATGGCTCGACTTACACCGATGTCGATGGCGAGGACCAGAAGGGCGCGTTGTTTAGCGAGGGGCAGGTGCTGGTCAGTGGCAAGGGAGCGCTTGTTGTCAATGCCAATGCGCGTCATGGCCTCGTCAGCGATGACTATTTCCGTTTCCGTCCAGGCTGTAAGGTGTATATTAAGTCGGCGATAGGGCATGGCATCAAGGCGAATGATGGCATCACTATTGACGGCGGCGTGTTCAACATTGCAGTTGCTGGCGACGGTGCCAAGGGTATCCGTTGCGACTCGACGATGACCATCAATGGCGGTCGCACCACCATCATCGCCACGGGCGGTGTTTCCATCACGCCAGCGACCAATATCGCTCCCGCCGATACCAGCAGTTGTGCGGGCATCAAATGCGATTACGCCCTCACCATCAACGGTGGCAATGTGCTGATTAAGGCCACCGGTGAAGGTGGCAAGGGCGTGAACAACACCGGCGACATCCTAGTCACAGGCGGTGCATTGCAGGTTGTCACCACAGGCATCAAAGGTCTTGCTTCGCCCAAGGGAATTAAGGGTGATGGCGCGCTGACGGTCACAGGAGGGTATGTCTATAGCTTCAGCGCCAACGCTTCGCCCATCGACGCCACAAATGGCATCACCGTTGCCGATGGTTATACTTCCTGGGAGACCAAGCCACGACGGGTTATCATTTCATTTATAGGCGATTGATTGACAAAAATCAATTATATACTGAATTCATTTGCCAATCCGAACAAATAATACTAATTTTGTTTGGATTAATCATTTATAACCAGTCATGAAGTTGTTCCGATATTCATCTCGTCAAGAGGCCTGTGCCAATGCCTTGCTTTGGGCGGTGATGTTCATCGTCCCTTTGGTAGGGATGGTGGTGCTTTCGTCGGTCGACAACAACTACTTATTCCGTTGGATTGATCTACTGCACATTTGGGTGCCCTTGGTAGTGGTTTTGTTAGCTTTTTTGATCCACAACTATTTCATAGCTCCTGTACTCGTCTACGAGCACAACCGCCTACGTTACGTGGTGCTGTTGTCCATCCTGATGATGGTGTTCGTGTTTTACCAATGTGCTACTGGTCCACCGGATCCTGGTCCAGGGGGTCCCAAAATCATTGGAGCCCCTCCTGTGCGTCCAATAGCCGGGCCACATGACTTCACCATGTTCTCGTTGTTGGTGTTCGCATTGGGTGCAAATTTGGGTTTGAAGCTCTATTTCAAGACGCAAGCCGAGCAGAAGCAATTGGCCGAACTGGAGAATCATAAACTGCGTCAAGAACTCACTTACTTGCGCTATCAGGTCAATCCGCACTTCTTGATGAACACGCTCAACAATATCCATGCATTGGTTGACATTGAACCCGAGGACGCCAAGACCAGCATCGTGCAGTTGTCCCGTTTCATGCGCTACCTGCTTTATGAGAGCGATGTTGAACGCATCTCGCTGCAAAAGGCCATAGAACTGATTGACCAGCATATCAGCCTGATGCGCATCCGTTATATCGACAATGTTGATATCCGCTTCGATTCTCCGCACGAAGTGCCTCAGGTGGGAGTCGCACCGCTGATTATCGTCCCATTTGTCGAGAACGCATTCAAACATGGTGTGAGTTATGACAAACCATCGTTCATTCACATTACTCTCGCGGTTGACAAGGAAAACATTGAATTCTATTGCTGCAATAGCAAGAACAATGTGAAGCACGACGCCGGAGGCGTGGGCATCGCTAATGTCACCAAGCGACTTGACCTCATCTACGGCGACCGATACACCCTCAACATCGATGATGGCGATGACACCTTCAAAGTCACCCTCATTGTCCCAGCCGAGCCGTTGTAACCATCTGCCAACTACTTAACTCCCTATAACTACTTTAACTACTAAATACATGATTCGCTGCATTGTAATAGATGACGAGCCGCTGGCTCTGAAACAATTGACCAAATATGCCTCGCAGATGCCCGAACTAGAACTTGTGGCATCGTGCCGCAGTGCCAAGGAGGCGCAAGAGGTGCTCAATAACGAACAGATTGATGCCATTTTCACTGACATCAACATGCCCGACCTGAATGGTCTGGACTTTGTGCAATCACTTGAAAACCCGCCCATGGTGGTGTTTACGACTGCATACAGTCAGTATGCCGTTGACGGGTTCAAACTCAATGCACTCGATTACCTGCTTAAACCCTTTGGCATCGACGAATTCCGCCGCGCCACCAAGCGCTTGGTCGAGAAGCACGAACTCCTCAATGCCGCAGCTGTGTCGCTGGTCGATGAGGACGATTGCATCTTCCTAAAGACCGAGTACAAGATTGTGCGCATTTCCATCGACGACATCCTCTATGTCGAGGCGATGAGCGAATATTTGCGCATACACTTCAGCAACGGAGCTCGACCAGTGACCGCCCTGTTGAGTATGAAGAAGATGGAGGAGCGCCTGCCGAGCAACAAGTTCATGCGCACGCACCGTTCCTATATCGTCAACTTGAAGCGCATTATCGAGGTGAACAAGAGCCATATCGTCATGGCACCGCAAGTAGCGCTGCCCATTGGTGACCTCTATAAGGACACCTTCATGGCCTATCTCAATAGCAAGTTCCTCACCAAGTAGGAATAGCATTTTTCTCATAGCTTTTTTATGTGGCACCCTCATTATGGGGGTGCCTTTTTTGCGATGGAGCGGAGAAGGAATTTACGGACGCAAACAACCGAACATATCCTTGCTAGGGGTTGTATATGAGCCGGTTTGGGAGGTTGTTAATAACTTTTTCGCAAAAAATTTACAAAAACAAATTTCGTTTTCCAAATTATTGAAAAAAAGTTTGTAACTTTACACCCTCAAAAGTTGTGAACCTCGCTCAACCTAGTTTTTTAGCTCATGAACGACCCCGTTTATCACATACCTGCCTTACTCAATGAGTGTCTTAATGGCCTGAATATCAAGCCTGACGGCACTTATGTCGATGTCACTTTCGGTGGTGGTGGGCATAGTCGTGCCATCATTGATTGTCTCTCGCCGCTGGGTCGCCTCTACGGCATGGATCAAGACCTCGACGCATGGCGCAACCGAATTGACGACCCGAGGTTCACTTTTGTGCTGAGCAATTTTGCTTACCTAAAGAACTTTTTGAGATATCATGGTGTGGCATCGGTGGATGGTATCCTTGCTGACCTGGGTGTGTCGTTTCACCATTTCGATGATCAGGAGCGTGGCTTCTCGTTCCGTTTCGATGGTCAATTGGATATGCGCATGAACCAGTCTGGCACACTTGATGCGCGACAGGTCATCGCCACTTACAGCGAAGAACGCCTGGCCGACGTTTTCTACCTTTATGGTGAACTCAAGCAGAGCCGTCAGTTGGCACGCGCCCTCGTGCGTGCACGCGCCCAGCGTAGCATTGACACCACGCTGCAACTCATCGAGGTCGTTAAACCGCTTATCCGACCCAACCAGGAGAAGAAAGAGTTGGCGCAGTTGTTCCAAGCTCTACGCATCGAGGTGAACCACGAAATTGATGTGCTCAAACGCCTGCTGCAACAATCGCTCGAAGTGCTGCGTCCTGGCGGTAGGCTTGTCGTTATCACTTACCACTCGCTTGAGGACCGCTTGGTGAAGAACTTCATGCGCGCCGGCAATGTCGAGGGGCGGGTCATTAAGGACTTCTATGGCCGCATTGATGCTCCGCTGACACTTGTCAACAACAAAGTGATCGTCCCCTGTGACGACGAGGTGGCGCGGAACCCCCGCTCACGCAGCGCCAAGCTCCGCATAGCTGAGAAAAAAGATTGATTTCTGAGAAAAATATATTACAATGGCAGACGACAAAAAACATATCGACACTGTTGCCAACCAGGCAAAGAACTACGACAGCAAGAAGAAGCGCAAACGCAAGGCACAGAAAGCCGTAAAGGGTGTCGTCCAGGGACGCTCATTCCTCTCGTGGGACTTCTTTAAGCGCAACGCAGTGTATATCGTGGCGGCTACCGTCATGACGCTGATGTACATCAGCAATAAGTATGTCTGTCAAAACTACATGAAAGAGGTCATTGACCTCAAACTTGAGCTGGAGAACGCCAAGACCGATTGCGTCAATGCCAGCGCAGCCTATAACTCGCAAATCCGCGAGAGCCAGATGACGGCATTTGTCGACACAATGCACATTGACCTTACCTCACCCGAACAACCACCTTACCACCTGAAAGAACAATGAAAGAGACCAACAAAAAACACATCTTGCTGCGTTACTCACTCGTTGTGGGCATCGTGCTAGCTTTCTCTGCCGCCATCGTTTGGGACATGATCAAGACATCGGTCATCTATGCAAGCGACTGGAACGCTAAGGCCGATAGTATCCTCACGCAAGAAACCGTCATTGAGCCTGAGCGAGGCAAACTGCTTGCCGACAACGGCACCGTGCTTGCTGCCAACCTGCAATACTTCACTGCCCGTATTGACTGGCTGTCGGCAGGCATCAAGAAAGACACACTGATGAAGTATTTGCCCGCATTGGCCGATTCGTTGACTGTACTTGAGCCGTCACGCACAGCTGAACAGTGGCAGGAAGAACTCGCTGGAGCCTACGAGCGCATCACCACCGACAAGAAGAAAAAGAACCATAGCTACCGCCTCATCCGCCGCTTGCTCACCCATGGCGAGTGGGAGCGGCTCAAGACATTCCCTTATTTCAACAAAGGACAAAACAAGAGCGGACTCTATAGCGAGCGCGAGACCAAGCGCTGCAAACCCTATGGGTCGATGGCATCACGAAGCATTGGCACAGTGGGTGAGAGTGAGACACGCAAAGGATTACATGGCCGTTCGGGCTTGGAGATGGCGCTCGACACCATGCTCTATGGCGTGCCGGGCAAGGCTACACGCATCCAACTGACTTACAACATCGTCAACCATGAGAGTGTGCCGGCTAAGCCAGGCTACGACATAACTACAACCATCAATATTGCACTGCAGGATATTGTCGAGAACGAACTCTACAACATGTGCAAGGAAACTGATGCCCGTTGGGGCACCGCTGTGCTCATGGAGGTCGCAACCGGCGAAATCAAGGCCATCAGCAACCTGCAGTGGGACGAAGGCTTCAATGACTATATCGAGGGTGTGAACAATGCCGTGCTGGGCTACGAGCCTGGTTCGGTGATGAAGCCTATCTCGATGATGATTGCCTTGGAGGACGGTATCGTCAACAACATTGACGAGCCCATGCCCACTGGCACGACATGGCTGTACGAGGGGCGTGTCATCAACGACCCTCATGGAGGCGCTCAACTCACCCCGCGACAGATTATCGAGACCTCGTCAAATGTGGGAATGTCAAAGATTATCGTCAAGAAGTATGGCAGTAACCCTGGTGGATTCTATGACCGACTGAAGGGGATGGGCTTCTTCGAGCCTTTCCATTCAGGTATCGGCGGCGAACGCACCCCTATCATCCAACGCTTGGGCAACACCCGTGCCGACCGAGTGGCCCTTACCCGCATGGCGTTCGGTTACTCGACACTCATTCCGCCACTGAGTACACTGGCCATGTACAATGCCATTGCCAACGACGGGAAATATGTGCGACCACATCTGGTCAAGAAACTCACGCGCGAGGGCGAGCCTGACAGTATCGTACCCGTGACATACATCCGTCAACAGGTGTGCAGCCCAGAGAACGCACAAAAGTTGCGCATCATGTTGCACGACGTGGTGTGGGGCAGCCGAGGCACCGCACGCAAGTGGGTGCAAGACGAGCGCGTACCCATCGCAGGTAAGACAGGAACGGCCTACACCATTACGAGCGACGGACACTATGGCAACCAAAAGCGTCTCGCGTTCTGCGGATTCTTCCCCTATGACAACCCCAAATACTCATGCATCGTGCTGATGCTCGGCGCCAACCGAGGTGCTGGAGCGAGCAGCGGTATGGTGCTCAAAAATATTGCCCTGAAAATGTATGCCCGCGGATTGCTGGGCAACGAACCGAACTATGCGATGACCGTCGACAAGGACGGGAAACAGGTGCAGAAAGCACCCTCACAAGCCACACTCTTTGCCAGTACCAACCCAAAACACACAAGCAACGTGAAGAAAGGCCTCGCCATGCAGCACGCCAAAGTGTTCCAGCAGCCCGCTCCCACACAGAGCGGTGTGCCCAATGTGCGAGGCCTCGCCGTTCGTGACGCCATCCGGCGCCTTGAGGACGCGGGTCTGTGTGTGAGGTTCTCAGGTAACGGATATGTGGTAGGACAAAGCCTCGCGGCTGGCAGCCAATACACTCGAGGACAAGTTATAAACCTGACATTAAAGCATTAATTCAATATGAAGAAACTCTACGAACTTCTCCGTCGCGCTGAGGCCACCAAAGTCGTGGGCCCCACCGACATCGACATTACCGACGTACTGTGCGACTCACGAAAAGTCAAGGGTGGCGAACTCTTTGTCGCCGTCGTTGGAGTGGCAGTCGACGCCCATCGCTTCATCCCGCAGGTCATTGCCCAAGGAGCATCGGCTATTCTGTGCCAGACTCTGCCTGAGGCGCTTGACGAACGCGTCACCTACGTTGTGGTCCCCGACAGCACCCGAGCGTTGGCATTGGTCGCCAGTGAATGGTATGACCGCCCCAGCGAGCACTTGCGTTTGGTGGGCGTCACCGGCACTAACGGCAAGACGACCATCGCCACTCTGCTCTACGAGATGATGCAGAGTTTGGGCTATAAGGCAGGTCTGCTCTCGACAGTGAAGAATGTGATTGACCGCCGCGAGGAACCCGCCGCGCAAACCACTCCCGACCACCTCACGCTCAACCGCTTGTTGCACGAGATGGTTGAGGCTGGATGCGACTATGCCTTCATGGAAGTGAGCAGTCATGCCTGCGCACAGCACCGAGTCGACGGGCTGCAATGGGCAGGAGGCGTGTTCACCAACCTCACCCAGGATCACTTGGACTTCCACAAGACGATGGACGAATACTTGCGTGCCAAGAAGATGTTCTTCGATGCTTTGCCCGAGAATGCCTTCGCGTTGGTCAATGCCGATGACAAGGTGGGCAAGGTGATGCTGCAGAACTGCCGCGCCAGCCACTACACCTATGCTTTGCGCACCCTGGCAGACTTCAATTGCAAGTTGGTTGAGGAGCGTATCGAGGGCATGAGTCTGCAAATCAACGATCGCGATGTCGAGGTGATGCTCACGGGCCGTTTCAATGCCTACAATCTCACTGCTATCGCCGCCACTGCCATGCTGTTGGGCATTGACCGTGACGAGGTGTTGGTGAAGGTGAGCCAACTTCAACCCGCCGACGGACGCTTCCAGACACTGCATGCCCCCAAGGGGTTCACCGCCATCGTCGACTATGCCCACACGCCCGATGCGCTTATCAACGTGCTTGATACCATTCGCGATGTGGTTCGTGGCAAGGGACAAATCATCTGTGTGTGTGGTTGCGGTGGTGACCGAGATGCCACCAAGCGACCCATCATGGCACATGCCGCCGCCACGCGCAGCGACCGCACCATCCTCACCAGCGATAACCCGCGCACTGAGGATCCTGATGCCATCTTGCGCGACATGGAGACAGGGCTGACCGATGACGACCGCCAGCACACGATCATAATTACCGACCGCCGCGAGGCCATCCGCACCGCTTGCATGTTGGCACAGCCGGGCGATGTCGTACTCGTTGCCGGAAAGGGACACGAAACCTATCAAGAAATAAACGGTGTCAAGCACCACTTTGACGATCGAGAAGTGCTGCGTGACTGCTTCTAACCATATAGACTCTAGTCGTTAGACCTTAGACTTTAGTCTACCTCTTAATTTGTAATTCTCAATTCTTAATTAAATACAATGCTTTACCATCTGTTTCAATACCTACAGCAATTTGATGTGCCAGGAGCGCATCTGATGGACTATATCACTTTCCGCGCCGGCATCACGTTGGCGTTGTCGCTGTTCATCGCCATCGTCATCGGTGGAGCCATCATCAAGAAACTTGAGCGTTACTACACCAAGCAAGGTGGCGAAAGCCAGCGCGACCTGGACAATGCTGGAAAGATTGTGTCGCACACCGATGCCATCGAGAAAATCCAGTTTGTTCTTAACAATCTGGACGAGACCGACCAGGAGAAAAAAGATGATGTTGCCAAGGCCTTGGAGAAAGACCGCAAGTCGCAGACCCCGAGCATGGGAGGCATCATCATTATCGTCGCCATTTTGCTGCCGTGCCTGCTCATGGGCAAACTCAACAACATCTACATGTGGCTGATGATTCTTGCCACCATTTGGTGCGGCGCATTGGGTTTCCTGGATGACTATATCAAAATTGCCCATCACGACAAGCGAGGTCTCAAAGGCAAGTTCAAAATCATCGGACAAGTAGGTCTGGGTGTTGTTGTCGCCCTAGTGATGTGGGCAAGTCCCGCTATCGTCATGAGCGAGAACACCGAGGTGCGTAACCCCGAGACGGGACAGATGGAAGTGGTGCATGCACCACAGGTCAAGGGCACGCAGACCACCATCCCCTTCATCAAGAACCACAACTTTGACTATGCCCGTGTAGCGCAATGGTTCGGCATTGAGGGAAAGACCGCTCGCGGTATCGGCTGGCTTATCTTTGCTGCCTTGGCAATCTTTATCGTCACCGCAGTGAGCAACGCCGCCAACCTCACCGATGGCTTTGACGGCTTGGCGAGCAGCACGAGTGCGGTCTATGCTGTCGCACTGGCCATCATGGCGTATTTGAGCGGCAACGTCATCTATGCCGCTTACCTCAATATTATGTATATCCCCAACAGCAGCGAGTTAGTAATCTTTGCCGCCGCATTCATCGGAGCAACACTCGGTTTCCTATGGTACAATTCTTACCCCGCCCAAGTTTTCATGGGCGACACGGGCAGCCTGTGCTTGGGCGGCATCGTGGGCGTGTTTGCCTTGTTGCTGCGCAAGGAGTGGTTGTTGCCCATTCTTTGTGGTGTGTTCTTCGTCGAGGCTTTGAGCAACATCATCCAGACGGGCTATTTCAAGTACACCAAGAAGAAGACTGGTACCGGAAAACGCATTTTCAAGATGGCACCCCTCCATCACCACTTCCAGATTCCTGCTGGCAAAATTAAGAACGTCAAGTTCCAAAAGCCCGCTAACGCCATCCCCGAGAACAAGATTGTCATCCGCTTCTTGCTGGTGAGCATCATCCTCGCCGTCCTCACCTTCGTTACTTTCAAGGTCAGGTAAATCGTAACTCGTTTACTAAAAAAGAAAAGAAATATATGAAGAGATTAGTCGTATTAGGTGGTGGCGAGAGCGGTGCCGGAGCCGCCGTACTTGCCCAGGCCAAAGGCATGGACGTGTTCCTGAGCGATATGGGACACATCAAGCCGAAATATAAGGAGATGCTCGACAATCACGGCATCCGTTGGGAGGAGGGCGGCCACACCGAGGAACTCGTCCTCAACGCCGACGAGATTGTCAAGAGCCCCGGCATCCCTTGTGAGGCGCCCTTGGTGGTTAAGGCAACCGAGCGCGGTATCCCCATTATCAGCGAGATTGAGTTTGCGGGCCGCTATACTCAGTCCAAGATGGTGTGCATCACTGGCAGCAATGGCAAGACTACGACCACGATGCTTACCTATCACATCCTCAAGGAGGCAGGTCTGGACGTGGGGCTGGCTGGTAACGTCGGTAACAGTCTGGCGCTGCAGGTGGCCGAGGATCCTCACGATGTATATGTTATCGAGTTGAGCAGTTTCCAACTCGACAACATGTATGAGTTCAAGGCCAACGTGGCAGTGTTGCTCAACATCACGCCCGACCACCTCGACCGCTATGACCACAAGATGGAGAACTATGTCGCCGCCAAGTTCCGCATCATGCGCAACCAGGGCGAGGACGATGTGTTCATCTACTGGCAGGACGACCCCATCATCGCCGAGCAGTTGCGCCACCTACACACCGAGGCACGCATGATGCCGTTTAGCGCCACTAATCCTGAGGGTTGTGCCGCCTGGGTTGAAGATGGCGTGATGACCATCAATGTCGATGGCGAGCCTTGGTCAATGCCTACTCAAGAGATAGCCATCCAAGGTCTGCACAACCTCTATAACTCCATGGCAGCCAGTATCAGTGCCAGTGTGCTCAATATTAAGAACGAGGTTATCCGTCGTGCCTTGATGGACTTCCAAGCTGTCGAGCACCGATTGGAATATGTCCGCACCCTCAATGGTGTGCGCTGGATTAACGACTCGAAGGCGACCAATGTCAACAGTACGTGGTACGCCCTTGAGAGTATGCGTGATCCGGTGGTGCTGATTTTGGGCGGAAAGGACAAGGGCAACGACTACACCGAGATTGAGCCGTTCGTGCTCGAGAAGGTCAAGGCCATCGTCTGCCTGGGCGTGGACAACCGCAAGTTGCACGCGTTTTTCGATGGCAAGGTACCCGTGGTGACCGATGCCGGTTCGATGGCCGAGTGCGTCGACAAGTGCCACGCCTTGGCTCAGAGCGGCGACACTGTGTTGCTCTCGCCGTGTTGCGCCAGCTTCGACCTATTCACTAGTTATGAAGACCGCGGCCGCCAGTTCAAAAGTTTAGTTAATAGTTTATAGTTTATACTTCTAGAACATCTAGTTTGTCTAGTGCCTCTAGTCAACAGCCCCTGCAATGACCCAAGAAAAACAGACAAAGTACAACGAGATTGCTCAGAAACATGGTGACCCATGGATCTGGGGCATCTACTTCACGCTCATTATCATCTCGATTGTCGAGGGGTATAGCGCGTCGAGCCGTGTGATTGCAACACAAGGTGTCTACGGCCCCATCATCAATCAGTGCAAGTTTCTGGGTGCCGGCGCTCTGTTGGTATTTTTCCTGCACCGCATCGACTATAACAGCAGCAAGTTCCTCTATGTGATGATTCCGGGACTGGCATTGTTTACCGTCTTCACGCTGATTTATGTGATGGCGGCAGGAGAAATTGTCAATGGTGCACGACGTGCCATGAAGATTCTGCCTGGTGTCACGCTACAACCCGCTGAATTAGCCAAGTTTTCGATTGTCACCCTGCTTAGCTATATCTTGGCCAAGAGCCAGAAAAACCGCGATGTGAGTAACTTCGGCTTGGTGGCTTCGGCCATCGCTGTGGCCATCTATGGCGGACTGATGTTCAAGAGCGGCTTGACCAACACAATCCTACTGATGGCAATCAGTATGTCAATGATGCTTATCGGCGGTGCGAAGTTCAAGAAAATTGCCATCGTCTTGCTGGCTTATGGCATCTTTGCTGGAGGCTTCCTGGGCATCAAGAAGCACAACGAGAAGATGGACGAGGTGCTAGCTCAAGAAAATGGCACTACCGCTGTTGTTGAGCGCGACATCGAGGACCGTTCCGATCTTCGCAAAGGACGTATACACGATTGGTGGTACAATGACTCGTTACGCTTCCGCCCCATCACCAACAAGAACCAACAGGAGATGTTTGCGCGCATGGCGCAGGCACATGGTGGCACGACTGGTGTTGGCATCGGCAATTCGCGCGAGTGCAGCCGACTGCCATTGGCATTCAGTGACTATATCTACTCAATCATTATTGAGGAGACCGGTATCATCGGTGGCTTGTTCGTGCTAGTGCTGTATCTGTGGCTGCTAGCGCGAGCGGCGATGATAGTGCAGCGAAGCACTCGTGTCTTGCCCAGCCTGCTCATCATCGGTATGGCATCATTCATCACCCTGCAGGCTCTGTTCCACATGGCCATCAACGTGGGTGTGTTCCCTGTGTCCGGCCAACCGTTACCGCTGATTTCGGCTGGCGGTACGAGCATCCTCGTCATCAGTGCAGCATTTGGCGTTATGCTCAGTGTGAGCCGAACCATCGCCAATTACAATAACAAGAACAATAAGGTTGATGACACCATCCTTCCCGAGGGCCTCGATGCCGTCAATCCCACACAAATTGTTCCCAAGAATGTCTGGAAGTAGTCTTTATCTAACCTGAGCACTCGAATGCTCGAGTGCTCGAACAATCGAAATACTAATAATATGAAAAGCTTTATCATCAGCGGTGGTGGCACGGGCGGCCACATCTTTCCCGCACTGTCGATAGCCAACGAGATTCGTCGGCGAATGCCCGACGCCCGCATTCTGTTTGTGGGTGCCGAAGGCCGTATGGAAATGGAGCGCGTGCCTGCGGCAGGCTACGAAATCAAGGGCCTGCCCGTCATGGGTTTTGACCGTAGCAATCTGTTGCGCAACTTCAAGGTGGCCTATCAACTTCTCAAGAGCATGGGCATGGCGCGCAGCATCATCAAGGAGTTTAAACCCGATATCGCCATTGGTGTGGGTGGCTATGCCAGTGGACCGACCCTGAAAGCAGCGCAAAAGATGGGTATCCCCACTCTGCTGCAAGAGCAGAACTCCTTTGCCGGTGTGACCAACAAAAAGCTCGGTGCCGATGCACGCTGCATATGCGTGGCATATGAGGGCATGGAGCGCTTCTTCCCTGCCGACCGCATCGTTCTTACCGGCAACCCCATCCGCCAGAATCTGCTGGAGTGTACCGCCAGCAAACAGGAGGCACGCCGAACCATGGGTGTAAACCCTGACAAGCGCACCATTCTTATCATTGGTGGCAGTCTGGGAGCGCTGAGCATTAACAAGGTCATCGGTGCTGGGCTGAAGCAAATCGGCGAGGCGGCTGACCAGGTGCAAGTCATTTGGCAGACAGGGAAGGTCAACCGTGGCACTAGCGAAGAGGACCACGCAGCATCGGGTGTGACCAATGTGTTACGTACCGACTTTATCAGTAACATGGACATGGCCTACCGCGCAGCCGACCTTGTCGTCTCGCGCGCCGGAGCAAGCAGCATCAGTGAGATTCAGGCCCTGGGTCTGCCGGCCATTCTCGTGCCTTCGCCCAATGTCGCTGAGGACCACCAGACCAAGAACGCCCAAGCATTGTCAAACCGCAATGCCGCTATCATGGTGCGCGATGCCGATGCTCCCAACGAGCTGGTCGATTGTATGTTGCGCACCGTCGTCAACGACGGCGTACTCAAAACCCTCGCTGACAATGTCGCCCAGATGGCTCTCCGCGACAGCGCCGCCCACATCGTGGATGAAATTTTTAAGATCATTTAGTCTCCTTCATTCCCCTTCAACTCACTTTCAAAAGAATATGAAGAACAATATATATTTTATTGGCGCGGGCGGCATCGGGATGGCCGCACTGGAGCGCTATTTCCTGGCACGTGGATGCCGCGTGGCAGGCTATGACCGCACCCCGAGTGACCTCACACATGAGTTAGAGGCCGAGGGCGTTCACATCGACTACAACGACGACCCGTCGCTTATCCCAGACTATTGTCGCGCCCCGGAGCAGACGCTGGTAGTCTATACCGCTGCCATGCCTGCCAATCACCCCGTACTTCGGTGGTTCTTGGACAATGGTTTTGAGGTCATCAAACGTGCCAAGGCGTTGGGTATCGTCACCGAACATAGCAAGGGACTGTGCTTTGCCGGCACCCATGGCAAGACCACCACATCGAGTATGGCGGCGCATATCTTACACCAAAGCGGCATTGGCTGCAACGCCTTCCTGGGCGGCATCCTGCGCAATTATGGCACGAACTTCCTGCTCAGCAACACCAGTCCCTACTCGGTCATCGAGGCCGACGAGTTTGACCGATCGTTCCATCAACTCACCCCTTGGGTGGCAGTCATCACCTCGACTGACCCCGACCACCTGGACATCTATGGCACCGAGGAGGCCTACTTGGAGAGCTTTGCACACTTCACCGAACTGATTCGCCCTGACGGCGCCCTTATCGTACATACTGGACTGAAACTAGTCCCACGGCCGCAGGCTGGCGTGCGCGTCTATACTTATAGCCGCCATGAGGGTGACTTCCATGCACAGAACATCCGCAAGGCTGACGGCGACATCACCTTCGACTTGGTCACACCATGGGAGGTCATCCCAGACAACCGTCTGGGTGTGCCTGTGGACATCAATATTGACAATGCCATTGCCGCCATGGCCGCATGCCGCCTCACTGAGGTTACTGCCGATGCCATGCGCGATGCTATCGCCACATTCCAAGGGCCCAAGCGCCGTTTTGAGTTTTGGGTCAAGGAACCGGGTGAACACGGCCACGTAATGATTGACGACTATGCCCACCATCCCGACGAACTGCGCGCCAGCATCACCAGCGTGCGCGACCTGTACCCAGGCCGCCGGCTAGGCGTTGTTTTCCAGCCGCACCTATACACGCGAACACGCGACTTCGCACCAGAATTTGCCGAAGTGCTCTCGCTCGCCGACGAGGTGTACCTGCTCCCCATCTACCCTGCGCGTGAATTACCCATACCCGGTGTGACCAGTGAAATCATCCTAAACCGACTCACTTGTGCTAAAAAAGCTATAATTCAACGCGAAAAATTGGTGGAGTCAATAAAAAGCCTTAACTTTGACGTTTTGTTAACGGTTGGGGCCGGAGACATCGACCGATTGCTCCCAGACATACGTCAACAACTAATTGGACTTTAGTTGTTAGACCTTAGACATTAGTTTACCAACCGCAGCGGTCTACCCGTAAAACGGTCTACGGGCAAGTAGCACAGTCTAAGGTCTAAAATCTAAAGTCTAAGGTCTAAAGTATAAATTCAATTGAAGAAGATAATCCAAAATACTATCTTGCTTGTCCTCGCGGGGTTGCTCTTGTGGGGCATTTTCTGGGCGCGGGGCAAGGCAGCCGATGAAATTTGTCGGCTCGTCACCGTAACCATCGACAATGCCGACAGCACGCAGTTTGTCACTCCTCAAGGCGTTACTCAAGAACTCGCCAAGCTAGGCTTCAAGGTCGTTGGCAAGCCCATGTGGCAAATCGATGCCAACCGCATTGAGCAGGCCCTGCAACGCTCGGAGTACCTCGAGAAGGCCGAGTGTGTCAAGGGGGCCGACGGTGTGCTCATCATCCGGGCCAGCCAGCTGGTGCCCGTGTTGCGTGTGTTTGACGGTGACCAGAGCTACTACGTCAACCGCTTTGGCAAGCGCATGAGCGCCACGGCGAGTTACCATGCCGATGTGCCCGTCGTGCAGGGCCATTTTACCGACAAATATCCTGCCACACGACTGTTGCCACTGGTGCAGTATGTCGAGGGCGACTCGCTGCTGCGCTCGCTCGTGACCATGTACACCATGCGCGACAGCAACAACATCTTCATCGTGCCCGCCATCTATGGGCACATCGTCAACATCGGCAGTTGCGACAACTTTGAGGCGAAGTTCCGCAAACTTAAACTCTTCTACCGCAAGGTGCTGCCCGCCAAGGGCTGGGAGAACTATGACACCATTTCGGTCAAGTGGGACCACCAGGTCGTCGCCACACGCCGCATCAAGGCCGTGAAGGTCGAAATGGACTACGATTCCGCCTTCGATGAGCCTGAGCCCGACCTACAGACCATCACCGTCGACGAGGATCGCCACACCCTCGCCGTCGACGAGAAGAAACTGAAACAGAAACAAGACACAAGCAGCAAGAAACGATAGTCTTGATCATCTAGATAGACATAGAGCAAATAATAAAAACATCATATTATGGACAAGAACCAGTATATAGTAGCATTTGAGATTGGGTCCAGCAAGATTGTGGGTGCTGTGGCCGAGAAGTCGCCAACCGGCATGGTGAGCGTGAGTCACCTCGTGGAGGAGCGGCTGAGCAACTGCGTGCGTTATGGCGTGGTGCAGAACGTGGAGAACGTCAAGGCGGCCATCAACCGCATCCTCAAGAACATTGAGGACCAGGTGGGTGGAAGCATCAAGTATGTCTATGTGGGCGTGGCGGGGCGCTCGCTGCATAGCGAGGTCAGCGAGGTGAATCGTGGTTTGGACGCAACCAAGCCCATCAGTGCCGAGATTATCTCTGGCATCATCCGTGACGCAAGCCGTAACCCCATCAAGAATTATGAGACGATCTCGGTGGTGCCTCGCACCTATGTGGTCGACAAGAATGTCACCGCCGACCCCGTGGGCGTTGTCGGCTCGAGCATCAAAATCAAGGCGAACCTCATCGTTGCCAAACCCGTCATCAAGCAGAACCTGATGCGTGTGTTTAGTTTTGGCATCGATGTTAAGGACTATATCGTCACTCCGCTGGCAGTGGGCGAGAATGTCCTCACCGACAGCGAGCGCCTGGGCTGCATGCTCGTCGATTTGGGTGCCGAGACCACCACTGTGAGCATCTACAAAGATGGCTCGCTGGCCTACCTGGCAACACTGCCACTGGGCGGACGCAATATCACACGCGACATCAGCAACGGACTGAGCGTGCTTGAGGACACCGCCGAGCGCGTGAAGAAGAACATCAACAACCCGTTGGAGAGCAGTGTCGACGACATCGTCATCGAGGGCGTGAATAGCAGCGAGGCAGCCAACTTCATAGCTGCCCGCAACCGTGAGATTATCGCCAATATCAAGAATCAGCTCAACCTGGCGGGCATGACCGCCGATGATATCCGCTCCATCGTTCTCATTGGTGGTGGCGCCCAATTGCAAGGCCTTGGCAAGAAACTCGAGGAGAATACCAAGTTGAGCGTACGCATGGGACACTACCCGCAGTCGCTAAACATCCTCAACCACAACTTCAACCGTCCTGAGTATGTTGAGATTTTCTGCTTACTAGCTAAGGCCGCAGCCGACATTCTCCCCGGCGAGACTTGTATCGCCCGCCGCAACTACGATGACGGCTTTAATGTGGCTGGAACTCGTCCAAAGCAACCAGAGCCAGAACGGAAACCAAAACCAGTGGATGAACCCCAGAAGAGAAAGAAAAAATCATGGTGGGACAAACTCCGCGACAAAGCCGCTGATGTCTTCACTGAGGACGACGCCGACGATGACCAGTAAAACAGTCTAGAAAACCTAGTTCCTCTAGTCCTTCTAGAAATAAGTTGATAAAAAACAAAACGCTATATGAGACCAAACATTTATGACTCCGTGGACCAGAACCCTGGTTTTAAGGAACAGAAGACGAATCCGACCATCATCAAGGTGGTGGGTGTGGGCGGCGGCGG
>JAFZAK010000056.1 GCA_017557285.1 Muribaculaceae bacterium | reverse complement strand
CAATAAACTGAAAGAGAAACACATCATCTAAAACGACATTGCTATGGATAAGAAAGATTATAAGAACGTATTCGTTTTTGCAGAGCAACGCGAGGGCGTGATTCAGCCCGTAGCTTTCGAACTTCTGGGCAAGGCTCGTGACTTGGCTGATGTGTTGGGCGAGAAAGTGGTCGCCATGTTCTTGGGCTATGGCATCAAGAACCAGGCTCAGACACTCATCGAGATGGGTGCCGACGAGGTTATTGTGGTTGACACACCCGAGCTCAAGGACTACCTGAGCGAACAATACTCGCAGGCCGTCTATCAGATTATTGATGCCCGCAAACCTAGCATCGTCCTTTATGGCGCCACCACCATTGGCCGCGACATGGCTCCGCGTCTGGCATGTCGTCTGCGCGCTGGCTTGACTGCCGACTGCACCAAGCTTGAGGTGAAACCCGCACAGGAAGAAGGGTTCATGGACCTGCACTCCACGCGTCCCGCCTTTGGTGGCAACCTGATGGCAACCATCGTGTGCCCGAATACGCGTCCGCAGATGTCCACTGTGCGTCCCGGTGTGATGCAGAAGCGTGAGCGTGATGCCGCCCGCCAGGGTGTCGTCACCGACTTCGCTCCCAACTTCGACACCAGCAAGTTCAAGGTACGCTTGGTCGAGACCATCAAGGCCGACAAGAGCGTTGCTGACATCAGCGAAGCCAAGATTCTCGTATCGGGTGGCCGCGGTGTGCACGACAAGGAAGGCTTCAACAAGCTGCAGTGCCTCGCTGACCAATTGGGCGGACAGGTCGCCTCGTCGCGCGCCATGGTCGACAACGGCGTCATGCCGCATGAGTGCCAGGTGGGTCAGACGGGTAAAACCGTGCGCCCCAACCTGTACATCGCCTGCGGCATCAGCGGTGCCATCCAGCACTTGGCCGGCATGGAGGAGAGCGACCTCATTGTTGCCATCAACAAGGACAAGTTCGCCCCCATCTTCAGCGTTGCCGACCTCGGTATCGTTGGCGACTTGCACAAGATTGTCCCCATGCTCACCGAGCGCCTGAAGAAAGAAATGGCGCAATAACGACGAGCCCAAATTAGTCTATGATTATAGTAGGGATGTGCCTTGTGGCGCATCCCTACTTAATCTTTAAACCAATAGCATCTAGTTATATTACCCCTGAATCATTTACAACATAGCCCCAGCACCGAAATACCCGCTGCGGTCGAGGTTACGGTAGCCGATTGCTTCCATGATGTGGTGGTTCTGGACGCGGGGACTGGCTTCGAGGTCGGCGATGGTGCGGGCGACTTTGAGGATGCGGTCATAGGCGCGTGCGCTCATGTTCATGCGCTCCATGGCGTCGCGTAGTTTTTCGAGTCCAGCAACGTCGGGCTCGGCATATTTATGGAGCAGCGATGAGGTCATCTGGGCGTTGCAGTAGATGCCCTTGTCGTGTTTAAAGCGCTCGGCCTGGATAGCACGGGCCGCGATGACGCGTTCGCGGATGGCAGCGCTGGGCTCGCCGGGGGCTTTGCTGGAAATTTGGTCGAAGTCGACAGGCTGCACCTCTATCTGAAGGTCGATTCTGTCAAGCAGTGGCCCGGAGATTTTGCTCATGTAGTGCGAGCGCTGGTAGTCTGTGCAGATGCATTGTTTCTTGGGGTGGCCGTAGTAGCCGCACGGGCATGGGTTCATACTCGCCACGAGCATGAACGAAGCGGGATACTCGGTGGCATAGCGGGCTCGGCTGATGCTGATGACGCGGTCCTCCAACGGCTGTCGCATCACCTCCAAAACTGACCTTGGAAATTCAGGTAATTCGTCCAGGAAAAGCACACCATTGTGCGCCAGACTGATCTCGCCCGGGGTGGGATAGCTGCCGCCACCGACTAGGGCGACTGGCGAAATGGTATGATGGGGTGAGCGGAAGGGGCGCTGGGTCATCAAAGTGGTGCCGACGGGCAATTTGCCTGCGACGCTATGAATCTTAGTAGTCTCGAGGGCCTCGCTCAATGTGAGTGGTGGCAAGATGCTGGGCAGGCGTTTTGCCATCATTGACTTGCCTGATCCGGGGCTGCCCACGAGCAGGATATTGTGGCCGCCGGCGCATGCCACCTCAAAAGCACGCTTGACGTTCTCCTGCCCCTTTACGTCGGCAAAGTCATAGGGGAACTGTCCCTGTGCACGGGCAAACTCGGCGCGTGTGTCGACCTGAGTGGGTTCCAGATCAATATCGCCGTTGAGAAATGCGATGACCTGTTGCAAATTGTCCACACCGTAGATTTTCAGGTTATTGACAACGGCGGCCTCCATGGCATTGGCGCGCGGCAGAATGAAGCCGTCGAGCTGCATCTGGCGGGCAATGATGGCCATAGGCAAAGCTCCCTTGACAGCACGCAATGTGCCATCAAGGGATAACTCGCCCATAAGCATATAACGATGAAGCCGCTCGTTCGAGAGTCTCTCGTCGGCGGCGAGGATGCCGATGGCAAGGGGCAGGTCGTAGGCCGACCCCTCTTTCTTGATATCGGCGGGCGACAGGTTGATGACTACGCTCTTGCGCGGAAAGTCATACCCTGCCTGCTGGACGGAACAGCGCACACGCTCGGCGCTCTCCTTGACGGCGGT
>JAFZAK010000055.1 GCA_017557285.1 Muribaculaceae bacterium | reverse complement strand
GGCATGTCGCGGCTTTGTAGCACCAGCCACTCGCCTTGTGGCAAGGGTCGGAAGAGCGTAGTGTCGCCCAGGTTCTCGTCACGCAGGATGGCCTTGAACTCGCTGCCCTGAAACAACAGTTGCCACCCGAAGACAGGATAGGCAGCGCACAACGGCAGGTCATAGTCGGCGACGTAGCGCAGATAGGGCTCCACATCGCGATAGTCAAGAATGGGATTGTGGTCTCCGCCACGAGTTGCATCGCCCGTGTTGTATACCATGAGCGCCCCCTCGTCAACGGGCGGCGGTGTCATCGCCAACTGGTGCAATCGGATGGTTGCCGACAGTCGCATGCCGCGCTCCTTGAGAAGTTGCCTCACATGCCGCAGGAAAGCGTAGTAAACTTCTTGCGAGCGTTGTGTCCAGTCACAATCAATCTGCAGCTCGCGCGCCGGCGGCAGGTCATTGGTCTCGTTCATCTGCACCACGCGGTCGACCAACAATTGTGCCACGCTATCCAGGTTGTGCCGGAGGCAGTTCTCGACGATAAAGACGGTGGGGACTACCTCGATGCCGTCAGGGATGGTGTCGGCAAACTGGAGGGTTGCGTTAGGCATGGGTCGCCCGTCGCGCATCACCACGTCGAAGTATCGGACATACATCCGCCCCACCCCATGTTGCGCCAAGAACGCGCGTTCGACCGAGTCCAGGGTCAGCGTCGTGCGCCAGTAGTAGACACTGGGCACAGGCCGCTCTACCCCGCGGTTGTGAGAGCAAGAGAAAAGTAGGAGCAAAAGAAACAAGCTCCCTACAATTCCTACACGTCCCCTAGCCCCCTCTAAAGAGGGGAAGGCCATATTCTTAATTCTCAATTCTTAATTCTTAATTGTTATTGATATTTGGGCGAGGGGCCGTACTCGTTTTCTCGCGGTTCGCTGTCCTGACAGAGCCAGACGAGGATGATGATGCCAATCACCAGCATGATTAGGCCACAAAGCAGAATGATTGCCGCCATGCCAATAGCCGAATCGGGGTTGGTTCGCACCGACAATGCTGCCCATAACATCGGGAAGTATGCAATGACCGGAATCCAAACCCACCATCCACTACGTCCTGTATCATGAAGTCGCCGGACGGTCACGCCTAGATTGGGAAGGAGTAAGGCCAGCCCAATCAAGAATATCACGATATAACCCGGCGATTTGTAGATGCTGAACGGGTCGTCCAAGTCTAATGTTTCTAGTCTTGAGAACATCATAAACGTATTGAAAACTGACAAGACGACGCTCAACAACACATAGGCTAGTGTCCAGTTCCAGAACTCGCTGCGGCGGGCACGGCCCTTGAAGCAGCAATATTTCTCGATAAGGACGGTCTTGATGGCCTCGACAAAGCCCATCTGGGGTTTCATCTGAGGCATGCCGTAATAGGGCTGTTGTGGGTACTGCGGTTGCTGATACTGTGGTTGTTGTGCCTGTGGGTTAAACACCGGCGGCTGCGTGGGATTGTTCGGTTCCATATCTTCGAAATTTATTATTGTTACCTCTTATTCTAGCCTACAAAGATAGCAAAAATCATGCAATCGTACAATGAATTCTGTTCGACTTATTCTTTTTCGGCGATTTTTGTGCGAATTCTAATAAAAATCTTTAATTCCTGTCCCTATTAATGGTGTTTTTTGTACATTTGCACCAAATTCAAACACTTAAAACAAATTCATTATGAAGAAATTTTTACTTGCTATTGCTGTGCTGGCAGGCCTGAGCGCCACGGCACAAACATTCGCTGTAGGTGACTTGAAGTACACCATCACTAGTGCCACTACTGTTGAGGTGAGCGGTTTGGCTAATACCGCCGCAACCGCCATCGATGTCCCCGCTACAGCCGAGAACGAAGGCGTGACCTACAATGTCACCGCCATTGGAGACCAAGCATTCCGTTGGGCATCCATCACTTCCGCCATCATCCCTTCCAGTGTCGAAGTCATCAAACATGGCGCATTTAATGGTGCGGACTTGGTCAGCATCACACTGAATGAGGGTCTGAAAGAGATTGGCGACTACTCGCTTGCTTGCAAGAACTTGACCGCCATTGATGTCCCATCGACCGTGACACGTATTGGTGACGATGCTTTCTTTAGTGCTACCGCACTGGCAAATGTGACATTGCATGAGGGCTTGAAGACCATCGGCAAGAGTGCCTTCTACAAGGCTCCCATGACCAGTTTAGTTATCCCCGCCAGTGTTGATACCATCGACAAGACCGCATTCCTGTTCTGCAAACAACTCGCGACGGTAACGCTGAACGAGGGTCTGAAGTATTTGGGTGACGGTGCCTTTAACGGCTGTACGGCTTTGCAGGGCATCACCTTGCCTTCGACGCTGACCCATATCGGTATGGAGTGCTTCCTGGAGAACACTCAGATGCAGAGCATATACCTCGGTGCTGGTATCAAGGAATTGGGCGAGAGTTTCATGGCCAAGACAGGCATCACCACCATCAATCTGGATCCTGCCAATCCCTACTTCAAGCTTGTTGACGGGGTTCTTTACAGCATGAACGGTCTCATCCTGTATGCTGCGCCGATGCAAGGTCTGACTGAATACACCGTACCTGATGGCACGACTGCCATCTATGGCGGTGCCTTCTGGGGCTCGCAGATTGTCAACATCACGCTGCCCGAGAGCATGCTCGTTCTTGACGACTATGCCTTCTGCCAGTCACCTTTGGCCAACATCAATCTGCCTAATGGCATCACCTATCTGGGCGAGCAAGTCTTTGCTGCTACCAACCTCACCGAGGTGGTCCTGCCAGAAAACGCTCCTTACATCCAAGATGGTGAGTTTGCCGGCTGCACAAAGCTCCGTAAGTTGACCTTCCCGTCAAGCATCCTGCAGGTTTACAACCATGCTTTCATGAACTGTTCAAACCTGACGATAACCGCTCTAGGTTCAAATCCTCCCGAGATTATGGACTACTATGACGACTGGGATGAGCCGTTCTATAACGCCTCGGTTACCGTCTATGTTCCCAAGGGTGCCAAGTCGGCTTACCAGGCCGCTGACTGGAGCTACTATGTGACATTGAAGGAGAGCGAGACCGGTACTGTCAAGACCGTTGCCACCAGCCCGGCTTATGGCGACACCATTGTCAATGCAACGGGCTACATTCCCATGAGCGTGACTGTCACCTTTGACCAGCCGGTTGAACTCGTTCAGGAGAACCCCGACGTGCACATCCGCACCAACTATCTGTTCTATTCCAGCGACATCCGTCCCGATGACCAGTGGGTAGCAAGTCTGAGCGATGACCAAAAGACCTTGACGCTCTATGGCGCCGACCTTGATGGCTTCACCTGTCAGTTCCGTGCCAACGAGGAAGACTGGTACTACTTCTCGTTGCCCGCCGGCATGGTCAAGAACGCCGACGGTGAGGAGAGCGAGCACATCTTCATCCTGGTCCACTATGCCCAGGGCGAAGCTCCTCAGGTGCCTGGCGATGCCAATGGTGATGGACAAGTTGACATCTCGGATGTCAATGCGGTCATCAACATGATGTTGGGCAAGACCGACATGGTTGAGAACTGCGACATGAATGGCGATGGCAAGATTGACATCAGCGACGTCAATGCAGTAATCAACAAGATGCTGGGCAAATAGACAAGAAACGAGAAGCAAGAAACGAGAAGCAAGAAAACTCCCCCTAACCCCATAAAGGGAGAATCTCTGTTTGCTCCCCCTTTAGGGGGCTGGGGGGACACCAATTATGCATTGTGCATTATGAATTATGCATTAAAAAAACATATTCACTAAAACAAAATCCGAGAAAAATGAAGAAATTTTTACTCTCACTGGTTGCACTGGCAACCATGGGTCTGGCCGCAATGGCTCAGAGCTACAGTGTTGAACCCGCCGCCAACACCGTATTGCCCAAGGTCTACAGCAACTACGCTACCATGTCGTTCACCTTTAACTTTGACCAAGCTGTCACCGTGGGTGATGTCAGCAGCGTGAAACTGATGAAGGACGATCCCGTTACTGGCAGTGTCATTTCTCCCGATGATGACTGGTATGCCAACACCAGCAATAGCGGAAAAACCGTGACCATCTGGGGTGCTGACTACGATGGCTTTACTTGCTCCTTTGCTTGCGAGGACGCCAACTACTATCTGGTAGTTCCCGCCGGTGTCCTGACCGAGGATGAAATTGTCGTTGAATACTACGGCATGAACGCTCCTGTTGTCACCGAGCCTCTGCAGGTGGTGGGTGGCGACCCCGAGCCCAACAGCGTGCTTCCTCAGACTTCCAACCGCATGGTGAACATGTCGTTCACTTTGGAGTTCAACCAGATGTTGACCGGCGTTAATGCCAGCAATGTCACCCTGCGTGAGGAAGACCCCGAGAACGGCTTCATCATTGAGCCAATGAGCATGTGGATTGCAACCATCAGCAATGACAAGATGAGCGTGAACCTCTGGGGTTCGGACTATGACGGTTATACCGACTATTTCTTTGCCCGTGACATCGCTTATTACCTGACTATCCCCGCCGGCTCCATCCTCACCGGTCGCGCCACCAACGAGGAAGACATCGTCATCACTTACTACGGTGCCGAGACCTTTGTCGGCATTGACCAAGTCAACGCCCAGGGTGCCACCGAGGTAGCTCGCTACAACCTCAACGGCCAGCGCGTTGCTGCTGGCCAAACTGGTGTAGTCATCGTGAAGATGAGCGACGGTTCGAGCATGAAGATGATTGTTCGCTAATCGCCCATTGCAACCCTAAAAAAAAGAGCACAAAGGATTCCCCTTGTGCTCTTTTTTAATGGGCAACCTTAGCCACGAGTTGGTTGCGGTGCTCACGGAATGCGGTGAAGGTGTCGAAGAGGTCGGTCAAGGCCATGACGGCATTCTGTGACTGCGCCTCGTAGAGCGATGCCGAATTACCGCCCAGTCCCGTGTGACCTTGCATGGCACCGCTGACTCCGCTCACTTGTTCAAGCAGGCGCATCTGCAACTGAATCATCTCGTATGCGCCGATGTTGGTGCCATTGTTCACAATCTGTTCGGGGCGCGCATCACTCTCTCGCGGGTCATAGGGCAAAATGCCACCGGCATTGCTCCACGCGCGGCGCACATCGCCCCAAGTGAAGCCGTCGGGCAACGCCGTTTCGGGGAATAGGAGCACACCCTTGGCGCTGGCCTCCATCGCATGGTTCACCATCGTGATCAGGCGGTTCACCTGCTTTTGCTGGTCGATGGCTCCCTCAACAAATGAATGCACCTCGCCGTCAATGAGCGGGTAGAACTTAGTGACAAACGGATGGGTGCCCATGGGTTGTGGAGCGGTGTAACTAGCCAAGAGATCGCCCATGGGCGAGAACCAGCAACAATGCCAAGCAGTGGCTACATCCCATCGCGTCGCTACATCGGGGTTCTGCCGCATGCGCTTGACCTCGCGCGACTGCGACAAGGGCACCACGGTCAGACTCGCCGTGCGGCGGTTGTGACACACCAGCACCTCCTGGCTTTCGAGTGTCCACACCTCAATGGCACGGCACTTGCCCCCCTCGGCGTTCCAGAAAGGCCTGCCCGTTATCACGTCGGCCCCGATGCTTGAGCACAAGGCGGCAATGCGTTGGTCCACTTGTTCGCTGTAGATGCGGCTCACCCACTGTGCGCGTCGGCGAGAACCACCAGCAACGCGCTGCAGCAGTTCGGCAAGCGAGAGGTCGTGCAGTTGCCCCACGAGGTGGCAATCGGTGCCGCGCGGGTCACAAATCGAGTCGATGAAGAACTGGTTGATATTGACGTTGTCGACATGAAGGTGGGTCTCGCCCAATGTGTTTAATGTCTCAACTCGCTGGACGGCACAGCCCGAGATGAGGAACTCTTCCAGGGCGCGGCTGTCGAGTTCGTCAAGTTGGAGCGTTGCTGCTTGCCGCGCCAGCACCTTGTCGGCGGGCACTACGGCATCAATCACCTGCGAGCGGTAACGCCCCACGACCGTACGCACCAATTGTCGCAGCAGGTTGTTGGTCAAGGGCTGGGCTCCAGCACGGACGCTGCGCTGGCCATCGGTGAGGGTCTGGCCGTCACGATCAGTGAAGGTATCGCACCACTGGTCGCCGTAGGTAAAGCGTTTGTTGCGTGCCCGGCTGGCCCGCAAGTTGGCGCACCGCATCCAAGCGTGGTAAGCGCGTTGCAAGATTTCAAGGTTGGGTTCCATGGTTATTAGGCTTTAGACGTTAGACTTTAGACGTTAGATGTTAGATAGATTATTCGTATTTATGCTGGCGCAAAAATACAATGGGGCGGCACGATTGTGCCACCCCATGTGCTAGTAGTGTAATAGACTGATGTTACTCTGTGACGCGTTCGAGCCACTTGACCATGCCCCACATCACACCCATGGCGACGAGGCAGATGACCAAGAAGACTGCCCAGCACATCCACAGTTTGGGCATGCCATTGAGCATGACCGGGCCAATCCAGATGAATAGGTTGCCCAGTGCGGTAGCACCGAGCCACAGTCCCTGGCAGATACCCTGCAGATGTTTAGGCGCAATCTTCGAGACGAACGACAAGCCCAGCGGGGAGATGAACAACTCAGCGACCGTGAGGAAGAAGTAGGTGGCAATCAAAACCCACCACTGCGACTTCATCGCGGTCTGTTGGGCAATGTCCATGGCACGGAAGTCCTCGCCATTGGGATAGTCATAACCCATGCTTAACAGCATAAGGAACAAGTAAGCCAGACCGGTAATGAACATACCGATGACAATCTTGCGCGGTGTGGAGATGGCGCGACCAGCCTTGGTCAGTGCGGCAAAAATCCACATGATAATCGGCGTGAGGACAATCACGAAGAACGGGTTCACAGCCTGCCAAATCTCGGGAGCGATGGTGTCGGTGATGACATAGTCGCGAGCGAACACCGACAGCGACTGGCCATTCTGGTGGAACGACAGCCAGAAGAACACGCACACGCCCAGCACTGCGAACAGTGCATACATGCGCTGCTTGATCTCCTTTGCCATAGCACGTTTCTCCTCGGCGGTGTACTCGACAGCTGCGGCAGCCTCCTTCTTGGCGGGAGTCGGGAAGATTTTCTTGAACGCCACGAAGATGGCGAGCGAGATAAACATAGCAATCACCGAAGCGATAAACGAGTAGTGGACACCGGTGTTGAAGACCTCCAGATAGCTATTGGCTGCGGCAGTCATATCGCCTACCATGCTCGGGTTGGCCTTGCCCATCAGCTCGGTCAAGTTGTTCATCTGCTCAGTGGTCATACTGGCAGCATCGCTGATGTACTGGTGGCACAATGCGGGCAGACCAGCATCATAAACCATGCCCTTGACACCCAACCACCACTGGCGCAGCAGCGGAGCCACGAACGGAGCGATGAGACCGCCGATGTTGATGAACACATAGAAAATCTGGAAGCCCGAGTCACGGCGCTCCTTGATGCTCTTGAGCTCGTCATCCGACACGCCCTTGGCGATGGCATCAGCCTCCATGTTGTCGTACATCTGACCCACGATGGCCTGCAGGTTGCCCTTGAACAAGCCATTACCGAAGGCAATGAGGAACAGTGCCACGCAAGTGAACGTCAGCAACCACATGTGATTGCCGGCAGAGTGCACCACGGGAATCGACAACAACACATAGCCTACGGCCATGATGACAAGACCCCACTGGATGGTGCTCTTGTAGTTCTGGGTACGGTCAGCAATGAGACCACCCACCAGGCTTAGCACGTAGATACCGGCATAGAACACGGCATAAATGCCGCCAGCCAGACCCTCGTCAAGTCCAAATTTCGAACACAGGAACAGCAGCAGCACTGCGTTCATGATGTAGTAACCGAATCGCTCGCCCATGTTGCTCAACGCGGCGGGAATCAGTCCTTTGGGATGATTTTTAAACATAGTTTTTAAAGTTTTTGTTATAATTGAGTTTCGTTTTCAGTCTGTTCCAGTTGGTGATAGGCCAGGGCGTAGGCGCGGGCGTGCTTGACCATGGCAAGCAGGCCGTTGCTGCGTGTGGGTGAGAGATGGTCACGCAGGCCGATGGCCTCGATGAAGTAGAGGTCAGCGTCGAGGATCTCCTGCGGGGTGTGGCCACTGAGGACTCGCACCACCATCGAGACGATGCCTTTGACGATGAGCGCGTCGCTGTCGGCGCTGAAATTGATAACGCCGTCCTCGTAGTCGGCCTGTAGCCACACGCGACTCTGGCAGCCGTCAATCAGGTTGTCGGGTGTCTTGTATTGCTCGTCGAGTTCGGGCATGGCGTTGCCTAGTTCGATGATGTAGGCATAGCGGTCCATCCAGTCATCGAAGCCCTCAAACTCCTCGATAATTTCGTCTTGCAGTTGGTTGATCGTTTCCTCGGTCATTGTTGTTGCTGTGGTCTTATCTAGAGGCTCTAGATGGTCTAGAATAGAATAAAGCACAAAAATAGTGTTTTTTTGTGAGATAGAGACAAAGAACCGCAGATTTTTGACAAAATCCGCGGTTCTTACTATATTATTTATGTGTTATCAATAGAAATTGAT
>JAFZAK010000054.1 GCA_017557285.1 Muribaculaceae bacterium | reverse complement strand
TGGCTAGCAATATGACTGATAGACGTTTCATGGCTGCAAAACTAGTGATATTTTTCTTTTTCACCAAATTTTTTGTGACTATGTAACAACAAATCGTTAATTTTGCGCCATGATGAGCAAGAAATATATCGCAATTCTTGTTGCTGCCGTGCTGGGTGTGGTGGCACTGATTTGGACTCGTCCCCAGCCCCAACAGTGGCACGAAAGCTCGGGCGTGGTGTGGACAACCGACTATCACATCCTCTATTGGGGCTGCGACGACCTGGCTGATTCCATCCAGGCGGTGCTTCAGCGGGTGGACGGCAGCGCCTCGGTATACAACAAGTTGTCGTCGGTCTCAAAGGTAAATGATGGCACCTCGCTTGGCGTTGATGCCATCCTCGACACCCTCTATCGAGCCTCGGTGCGAGTGCACACCGAAACGGGTGGCGCCTTTGACCCCACGGTGATGCCGCTGGTCAACGCCTGGGGCTTTGGCTATAAGAATGGCGAATTGCCCACTCAGGCACAAATAGACAGTATCTTGCAGTTTGTGGGGTTGGACAAGGTGAGCCTGGTCGACGGGAAGTTTGTCAAGAGTGACCCGCGTGTGCAGCTGGATTTCAGTTCGATAGCCAAGGGCTTGGCGTGCGACGAAGTGGGGCGGATGTTGCGGCGCAATGGCGTAGCAAACTTCATGGTAGAGATTGGCGGAGAGATAGTTTGTTCGGGGACAAATCGCGAGGGCGGTGCCTGGCGCGTGTCGGTCGACATGCCCACCGACCAACCCGACACGGTGAGCCATGAAGCCATGTTGGTGTTGTCGCTCAACGAGGGAGGTGTCGCTACCAGCGGCAGCTACCGCAAGTATCGTGACTCGGGTGGACAACGCATCTCACACATTGTCAACCCCAAGACAGGGCGCAGCGAAACGAGCGACCTGATCAGTGTCACGGTCGTGGCGCCCAACTGCATGCTCGCCGACGCCTGGGCTACGGCATGCATGGTGATGGGAACCGAGGCTGTACAACGAATGATGCAAGGTCGTGACGACTTGGGCGTGATGACCATCAGTGACATCGACGATCAATTGGTGGTTTGGAGCAACGCCCGTTTCGCCAACCTCATCGCCCAATAACAAGGCAAAGATATCAAAGAAAATGCCCGGCAACAATCGCTGTTGCCGGGCATTGTGTCGTGTTGTGGGGAGGACCTGTCTTAATCGTCAGACTCGTCAGCTGCTCTTTGCTTGCGGCGACGCTCTTTCTTGCTCGTCGCGCTGCTGGTGTCCTTTTCCTCTTTGAGGTCAATCTCGTTGCGGTCCTTGTCCAGGACTTTGTACTCCAGATAGGTCAGCGACTGGTCGGGCAGGATGCGGAACTTGCGCTTGAACTCGCGGCGCCAACGCCAGTATTCGCTGATGAGTCCTTTCTTGAGATAGGCGTCCACAAACGGATGGACATACATAATAAAGTTGTTTACCTTCAGTGAGTTGACAAGATAGTCTATCTTGTCTTTCAACGTGTCGGTAAATAGCAGCGAAGGCTGGACCTCGCCTTTGCCCCCACATGAGGGGCAGGTCTCGGCGGTAACAATGTCCAGGGCGGGGCGCACGCGTTGACGGGTAATTTGCATCAGGCCGAACTTGCTTAGCGGCAGGATGTTGTGACGGGCACGGTCGTTGGCCATCACCTCGCGCATGTGATTGTACAGCTCCTGTCGGTGCTCGACCTTGGCCATGTCGATAAAGTCAATCACGATGATGCCGCCCATGTCGCGCAAGCGCAACTGACGAGCAATCTCGTCGGCGGCAAGCATGTTCACGCCCAGTGCGTTGCTCTCTTGGTCGGATGACGCTTTCGAACGGTTGCCCGAGTTCACGTCGATCACGTGCAGCGCTTCGGTGCTCTCGATGATTATGTATGCTCCCGACTTGAATGACACGGTCTTGCCGAACGACGACTTGATTTGTCGTGTGATATTGAACTTGTCAAATATCGGCTCGTCATCGCTGTACAGCTTGACGATGTCACTGCGATCGGGTGCAATCAGGTTCACATAGTTGCGTATCTGCTCAAATATCTCGGCATCGTTCACATGGATGCTCTCGAAGTCGGGGTTAAAGATGTCACGAATCTCGCCCACGGCACGGCTTTCCTCCTCATAAAGGAGAGTGGCTGGTTGGCTGTAGCGTGCCTTGGCTACGGCGTCTTCCCAGCACTTGAGCAGGACCTTCAGCTCGCTGTGGAGCTCGGCGGCGCGCTTGTTCTCGGCCGAAGTGCGGATAATCACACCGAAATTCTTCGGCTTGATGCTCTCGATGAGCCTGCGCAGGCGAGTCTTCTCGGCGCGGTCCTTAATTTTTTGCGACACCGAAATCTTGTCGTTGAACGGGGTCAACACTAGAAAGCGACCCGTGAAGGTGATTTCGGTGGTTAGCCGTGGGCCCTTGGACGAAATCGGCTCTTTGGCGATTTGCACAATCAGCTCCTGACCTTGGGTAAGCACGTCGGTAATTGAACCGTGCTTGTCGATGTCTTCGCCGAGCTGCATGCGCGACACGGCAAGCTGTTTCTTGCCGCCTTTTTCCAGAACCGACTTGATGAATTGAGCGTAAGTGTTGAACTGTGAACCCAAATCAAGGTAATGAAGAAATGCGTCTTTGCCATAACCCACATTGACAAATGCGGCATTCAGGCCTGGCATGAGTTTCTTTACCTTGGCAAGGTAGAGGTTGCCCACGGCATAGGAGGCGTCTCGCGATTCGCGTTGCAGCGACATCAGACGGCCGTCCTCGGTCAGCGCTGTGCTGATGCTGGTGGGCGTTACGTCAACTACTAGTTCACTTCTCATCGCAGAAGGGGGGTATATACTATAATCTAATAAGGTAGGGTGGGGTGAGGCCCCAGGAACTTACACACAAAGAACAAACTCACGCACGCACAAGCATTGAGGGGTGGGTTTGTTCTTGTATGACATCTTGACGGTCATTTCGAGTCAAGAATGATGTCGAGGCATGGCGGCGACGCAGGGCGAGCCGCCAATGCCCGCATTCATTTATTTCTTGCTCTTATGACGGTTCTTTCTCAGTCTTTTTTTGCGCTTGTGCGTAGACATTTTGTGTCTCTTATGCTTCTTTCCGTTGGGCATAATAGCTAGCTTTTAGTGAATAATACAATTAATATATCCGTGTCTGCCTCAATGGGCAAGACATACAAAGCTCAACAATTGGCCTGGAATCACTTCACCTGATCCATGAACACCTTGGCGGGCTTGAAAGCCGGGATCTTGTGCTCGGGGATGATGATGGTGGTGTTCTTCGAGATGTTGCGGGCGGTCTTCTGTGAACGGGTCTTCACGATGAAGCTACCGAAGCCACGCAGATAAACGTTCTCGTCGTTGGCCAGAGAGTCCTTAACGGTCTCCATGAATTTCTCAACTGTAGTCAGGACCGTTGCCTTGTCAATACCGGTCGATTTAGCGATTTCGCTAACAATTTCAGCTTTTGTCATTGTTGTAGTTTTTTTATTTTGAATAATTGAAACTTGAGCGCATTAATGGCGACCTTAACCATCGCAAGAGTTTGTAACTCACGAGGTTAGAGCCACAAAAAAGGACTCTGTCGGGAGGCCTTTCGCAAAATGCAGTGCAAATATCGGACTTTTTTTTCACATACAAGCAATCTTTGGGCAATTTTTTATCTTTTTTTTTGATTTTCACCACTTTCGGCAATTTGAAAGACGTGTGTTGTTTTGAAAAACGGGATTAAAAATCAAGCCAACGATCATCATATAATTCCCAATTCTCAATTGAAAAAGGTTTGCTTGATAGCTTGCACCGGCTTCGCCGACTCGCAAACGCAAACTTTTTCGAGCTGAAGGTTCTCAATTCTCAATTTATTCGTAACTTTGCACCTGTTTTACTGATGACACTATGGATTGGTTGAGAGAATTGGTAATGGGAAGTGGCGTGGCACACGCCATCTTCATCTATGCGCTCGTGATTGCACTGGGCGTGATTCTGGGAAAACAGAAGGTCTTCGGGGTGTCGCTCGGACCGACTTTCGTCCTGTTCATGGGCATCCTTGCCGGACACCTGGGACTTGCTGTGGACCCGAATATCATTAAGTTCATTCAAGAGTTCGGACTCATCTTGTTCATTTTCTCCATCGGACTGCAGGTGGGACCGGGTTTCTTCTCCTCGTTCAAGGAGGGAGGCATGGTGCTCAACGGACTGGCTGTGCTCATTATTGCGCTGAACATTGCAGTTGCATTGGCAATATATTATAGTGTGGGTGACATACGCATCACCGACCTCGTGGGCGTCCTCTCGGGCGCGGTGACCAATACGCCCGGTCTGGGTGCTGCCCAGCAGACGCTCATTGAGACCCGCGGAGCCGACGCGACACTGCTCAACGAGGCGATGTCGATGGGCTATGCCGCCGCCTATCCCCTGGGCGTGGTGGGCATCATTCTGTCGCTGATTGTGGTCAAGGCGCTTTTCAAGATCAACGCCGAGGCCGAGTCGAAGAGCATCGAGGACGAAGTGGCGCAGTCACAGCTGGCACCGCACCTGGTCTCGTACCGCGTGACCAACAAGCTCATCTTCGGGCGCGACCTGCGACGGCTGCACGCCATCATCGATCACAACTTTGTCGTCTCGCGCATGAAGCGTGCCAGTGACGGCGAGGTCATCATCCCCAAGAGCGACACCGAGGTCAATGAGGGAGACTTGCTGCTCATCGTCATGAGTGCCCAGGACCAGGAGGTCTTCGACGCCATCATAGGCGAACATGTCGACATGGACTGGAAGCACCTGCCCGCACAACTGGTGTCGCAGCGCATACTGGTGACCAACAGCGAGATGTCGGGACGCAAACTGGGTTCGCTGCGACTGCGAATGGGATTCCGGCTTAACGCCACCCGCGTCAACCGCGCTGGCGTCGACCTGTTGGCGAGCCCGAACCTAAGCCTGCAGGTGGGTGACCGAATCACTGTGGTGGGTAACCTTGAGGATATCAACCGTTTGGCCGAGAAGTTGGGCAACTCGATGAAGACCCTCGACCAACCTAACATCTTTACGATGTTCATCGGCATCGTCATGGGTATTTTGGTGGGCTCTATCCCCCTGATGTTGCCCGGAATGACCGTCCCCATGAAATTGGGTCTGGCGGGAGGTCCCCTCATCGTGGCCATCTTGCTGGGGCGTTACGGCTACAAGTTGAAACTGGTGACCTACACCAGTTCGAGCGCCAACTTGATGCTGCGTGAGCTGGGCATCTGCCTCTTCTTGGCGTCGGTGGGAATCGCTGCCGGAGGCGACTTCGCAAGGACGGTGTTCAATGCGCAGGGCTTGCGATGGGTGCTTTATGGATTCTTGATCACCATCATCCCATTGCTCATTGTCGGCCCGCTAGCCAGAGGAAAGTTCCACATCAATTACTGTACGCTCATGGGCATGATGGCGGGTGCTACCACCGACCCACCCGCACTGGCTTATGCCAACAAGACAGCCGGTAATGACGCACCTGCCGTGGCTTATAGTACGGTCTATCCGTTGACCATGTTCCTACGCGTCATCACAGCACAACTAATCATCATGATATTGGCATAAAACTGCCAATACGACATAAAAGCTGCCACTTTGTCGCGCAATTCAGACAAGGTGGCAGCTTTTGTGTGCTAAAACCACTTGGCACCGGGTTTGCTTTTCTATGGATGGACGCGGCAATGAAGCCGAGCCCACAACACTGAAAGTTTAACAATTTATTCTTAAATAGGAGGATTTAATTATGTATCTTACACGTAGAAATCAGAACTGGTTGCCCGAGGTTTTTAATACCTTGTTTGACACCGACATCTTCCCCAAGATGAACATGAGCACAACCACCTCGCCGGCCATCAATGTCATTGAAAAAGACACAGAGTATGACGTCGAACTCGCCGCTCCCGGCATGACGCGTGACGACTTCACCGTAACACTCGACGAGGACGAGAACCTGGTAGTGGATCTCGAGAAGAAGGTCGAGACCCATGAGGGCGACGACAAGCCCTGCGACGAACACAAGTGCGAGGGACGTTACCTGCGCCGCGAGTTCAGCTACACCAAGTTCCACCAGACCCTCTTGTTGCCCGACGATGTCGATCGTGAGAAGATTTCAGCTACATGCGAGCATGGTGTGCTCAAGGTCGTGCTTCCCAAGTACACACCCCAAGAACTCAAGAAAGAGGCTAAGGTCATCGAAATCAAGTAAACACAATTCTCAATTCAAGGACATCCCCATAATTGAGGAGTAAAAAGTGCCCAAATCGCTATTTTAGGCGATTGTGGGCACTTTTTCGTGGCAGTAATTTTGCAACGTGAATTAGTTATTAGTTGAAATAGTTTTTACGTAGCCACTTCTAATCAAAAATAGTAAGTTAAACGGATGAATTTGCCGCACGATGCGATATCGGGCGGCTTTTTCTATAGGTGCAACAAAAAAGCGAATTATCGAACCTGCCCATCAAGAGCAACAATTCGATAATTCGCTAATTCGTGATTAAAAGAATTCCGTGATTACTTGGTCAGCTCGAAGCCCACGCGGGCGCCGTCCTGGCTCTTTGCCAGCTGCTTCACAGCCTCGATAGCGGTGGCGTTGTCAACCTGGCCCACCTTCTGAAGCATCGTGGCCATCTGGTTGGCGTCAAACATCAAAGCGATGCCGTTGGTGGTCTTCATCACATTGCCTTTCAGTGTCTGGGCGGCGCTCTTTAGAGCAATCTCGCCGTTAGCCTGGTTGAAGGTGTATGTGCCGTTGAACGGGATTCCATGCACTTGGGCGGCAAATGTGTTGTCAGCGCCAAACTGGAACGTGGTGTTCTTCTTCGTGATGCCAGCGGCCTGGAACTTCGGAGCCAGCTGGTTGATCAGGTTGTTAGCGGCCTCTACGCCACCAGCCTTGGTCAAGGTCTGTTGGTTGGTGAAAGCTGCGCTGGCGCCATTGTAGGCCCAATTGCCGGCCAAACTTGATGCGTCAAGTCCGTAGCCACCCAGCAACACGTTGCCAAGGATACTACCCAATACATTTGTAAGAATACTTCCAGTGCTGCCGGTTGTCGTGCCATAGCCAGTGTTGCCATAGCCACTGTTTCCGTAACCCATGCCACAGCTCGTTGCCAACAAAGCAACAGCCGTCAAAACTGCAAAAATGCTTTTCTTCATTGTAGTAATTATTTAAATGGTTTGTAATCTTCTGAACGGCAAAAGTACAAAAAAAGTTCATATGTGCAATACTTTTTGCCAAAAAAATAGTGTTATGGCATGAATTTTGCCATATCTCTATCGCAAAACACCCATATTTTACAATAAAATGGCAAAACAGAAAATCATCGACTTTGACGCTTACCGCGCCTACTTCAATGACTCGGCCTTGTGGGACAAAATCAAAAACGTCGCCAAGAAGGCTGGTATCAAGGTGGTCTATACAGCACTCGTGCTCTACTACCTGGCCCGTGATGGCAAGATGCCCATGAAGGACAAGATTAAAATCTATGGCGCGCTGGGCTATTTCATCCTGCCCATCGACATGATTCCTGACTCACTTTTGTTGTTGGGATTTACCGACGACTTCGCTGCACTGGCATACTCCCTTTACAAGGCTAGCAAGTATGTGACCCCCGACATTGAGGCGAAGGCCGAGGCCAAACTCCACGAGTGGTTCGGAGACTTTGACCGCGTCGAAATTGCAGGTCTCATTCCTGCCTCTTGTCCAGAAGACCCCGAGTGACCCGTTGCGTGGCAATGGATTAACCGCGAATCGCGCGAATCAACCGCCGAGTTGTTCCGCGTGGTTCGCGGTTTTTTAGCGTGGTTTATGGTCAAAAAAATGCCTTGCGTGATTCGTGGTCGAAAAATTATTGCTAATTTTGTAGTCCAAAATCAATCACGCAAGATATGAATCGCATTGGCAAGCTCTATTTCCGCTATGGCACTATGGGGTCGGCAAAGACCGCTTTGTTGCTCACACAGGCATATAACTTCGAGGAGCGCGGAATGCGCTACCTGTGCATGAAGCCCATCATCGATGACCGCGAGAAAGACAACGTCATACGTTCGCGCATCGGTATCGAGCGCAGGTGCGAATGGATTTATCCCGACACCGACCTCTATGTAACCATCAAGCGCTTCTGCGAAGAGAAAAACGTCATCTTCGACTGGATTCTCGTCGACGAGTCGCAGTTCCTACAGGAACAGCAGGTCGACCAGCTGGCGCGCGTCGTGGACGAGTTTGGCACCAATGTCGTGTGCTATGGTCTACGAACCGACTTTCAGAGCCGCTTGTTTGAGGGCAGCCGTCGACTCTTTGAACTCGCCGACACGATCGACGAAGTCAAATCTACGTGCTCTTGTGGCCGAAAGACCATCATCAACGCTCGCATCGACGGACAGGGAAACATCGTTACCGATGGTGCCCAGGTCGAGATTGGCGGCGACGACAAGTACGTTGCCCTATGTCGCAGCTGCTGGCGTAACCGCCGAATTGAGAGTGCCAACCGCAATGCCATCAACTTCGACACTGGACTCTCGTTGTTTTAAAACAATCTCGAAAGTTCGAATGCTCGACCACTCGAATGCTCGAAATAATCAATAATTAAATATTTACTTCTATGAGAAAAATTACATGGTTTATGACTTGCCTACTCGTGATGTTTTTAGGCTTGCAAGTTACAGCAACAGAGACACTAACCGACTATGTGCTCGTCTATGGCCTCAATGAAGAGGGCGCCGAGTGGCACAGTGTCGCCTTCGTCGCCGGCGAGGGTGAGTACGACGGCAAGCTTGTGGCGGAAAATGTGGAGTTTGTGGCCAACACCGAGTTTAAGGTAAATTGTGGTGAGACATGGTTTGGTGGCGCAACCGATGATTCGTTCTATCTTATCCACAGCGGATGGTGCACCAACATAACACTGTCCAGCGATGGTAGTAACTTCCACATCAACGAGGCAGGCACCTACACCTTCGTGCTGGCTCTTGGCGAGGATGCCATCGCCATGGATGTTGTGGGATTCAATACACCCCAGCCCGAATCGGGCTATGTGCTGCACTATGGCAAACAGGGAGGCGAGTGGCAGGACAAGGCATTTGTCGCTGGCGAGGGTGACTATGAGGGCAAACTCGTTGCGGCAGACGTGGTCTTCCAACCCTACACTGAGTTTGGTGTCATGTGTGGCGATACGTGGTATGGCGGAATGACCAGCAGCAGTGAGTCAAAATACTGGATTCATGCAACCTGGTGTACAGATATCCCGCTGAGCACGGGTGAGGGAGTCAATAACTTCATCATCTATGAGGGTGGTATCTACACCTTTATCCTCACGGTTGATGGCGAGGACATGACCTTTACAGTGAATGGTTTTAATAGACGCGGTGACATGAATGGCGACGGCCAGGTAGACATTGCCGATGTCAATGCCATTATCAACATGATGCTCGGCAAAGTGTTGGTCAATCCCGCCGCCGACCTCACCAATGACAGCCAAGTCGACATCTCCGATGTCAACTATGTCATCAACATCATGCTCGGAAATATGTAAACTTCCACCCAAGACATCTGAAACAAAGGGGACGCCAACCAGCGCCCCCTTTTTTACGATTTAGTGTGTAGGTCACTTCTTAAAGAACAAGCCGAGCAGCCAGTTGACGATTGCCATTACCACACTGAAGGCCAGCGCCCACAAGAAACCATCCACCTTGAAGTGATTGCTCACGCACCAGGCGCACAACATCACCATCGCAGCATTGATCACCAGGGTGAACAGCCCCAGCGTCAAGATGTTGACAGGCAACGAGAGCAGTTTCACTACGGGACGGATAAACGTGTTGATCAGTCCCAACACTAGAGCCACCAGCGCGGCGGCCCACCAAGGCTCGACAGTTACACCATCGAGCGTCCAGGCGGTGATGAACACCGCAACAGCCGAAATAATAAATCTTGCTATCATAATTTTCAGTTCTTAGTTTCCCCAGAGTTCTTAGAGTTTAAAGACGCAAAATTACGCTTTTTTGTGCAATCAACGACAAAAACCATCAGAAAATCATGCATATCTCGCAGCATTTTTGTAATTTCGCAGCCGTAATTTAATGTCACTGATATGAACAAAATAACCAGTCACCAACTCATTATCCAGTCGAAAGACTATGTGATGATTGTCCTTGGACTGTTTCTCTATGCGCTGGGTTTCTCGGCGTTTATTCTACCGGAGAAGGTGGTCACAGGTGGTGTGGTCGGTCTGGCGTCGTTGGCGCGCTTTGCATTCGGATGGAATGTCGCGGTGGTCAACTATGTCATCAACATCATCTTGCTCGTCATTGCATATCGCATAGTAGGAAAACAGTTTGTCTTGCGCACAATCTTTGGAGCGACCCTCTCAAGTGTCTTCATCGCTCTGATGACCCCATGGAGCTACGAGCCGTTGGTTCAGCAACAACCCTTCATGAATGTCATCATCGGTGGTATCCTTTGTGGAATGGGGCTGGGCATCGTCTTCTCGCACAACGGCAGTAGCGGTGGAACGGACATCGTCGCGGCAATGGCGACTAAACGCAGCAATGTGTCGTTTGGACGAATGATGCTCTACTGCGATGTAGGCATCATCTCGTCGAGCTACCTCATTTTCCAGTCGCCCGAGAAGATCGTTTATGGTCTCATCATCATGATCATCGTGTCGCTGGTTTCCGACATGGTCATCAACAATAACCGCCAAGCCGTGCAGTTCATGATTTTCAGCGAGAAGTGGGAGGCGATTGCCAATGCCATCACCACCGATACGCACCGCGGATGCACCGTACTGGACGGAATAGGATGGTATACACAGCATCATGTCAAGGTGTTGCTGGTCATGTGCCGAAAGTTTGAGAGCGTTAACATCTCGCGTATCATCAAAATGGTTGACCCCAAGGCATTTATCACCAAGACCAATGTCAACGGAGTCTATGGATACGGTTTCGACGAGATGAAAGTGCGCGTCCCGAAAGAAAAGATTGAACCCCAAAACCAAGAAGATGCGTCCTAGCTTGAAACACCTTGCAGTGTCGGCACTGTGCCTGATGGCGTTGCAGCTCAACGCTCGCCCGCCCATGGGAGTGGCGGCTACCTACAACTTCGCCACCGAGTACCAGCAGCACGGCTTCGGCGCTAAGTTGTGCCTCGATGTTTTTGGGCCGTGGCGCCTTGAGCCAGAGATGGTTTATTACGCCCAAAGTGACGACGTGACCACCCTGCAGCTCAATGTCAACGTGCACTACGTGATGCCCATGATGTCGCGCTTGTACATCTACCCCTTTGCCGGAGTAAGCTACAGCCATTGGGGTTATGTGGGTCCCGACCATAGCCGATGGGGTATGAATCTGGGAGGCGGTGCGGAATTTACTCTGGGACGGCGTTGGTCGGTCATCGGAGAGCTCCGTTACATGCTTGTCAGTCATGAAACTCAAGTCATCACCACGCTCGGCGTCAAACGACTGTTCTGAATTCTATCAAAAATCCCAATTCTCAATTAAAATGAAAAAGTATCTGATTTTGGCCATTGTGGCCGTTACATCGTTGTTGGCAAGCGCTGAAGCTGGTGACATCAGCGCGGGCGTGCAATTCAACTATGGCTCCAAGCACACGCTCATGGGCTTGGGAGCCAATATGGTTATCGAGCCTGTCAACAAATTCCGTGTCTCACCCGAGTTTGTGTACTATTTCAAGAACAATCATTACGAGGGTTACAACGTCAACCTCAATCTCCATTACATCATCCCCTTGCACAGTGCGCAGAACTTCTATCCCATCGCAGGATTTTCTTACGCTAACTACAAGTATGATGCGGGATTATTAGGACATGATGGAGAGGACCACTTCGGAGCCAACATTGGTGTCGGCTATGAGTACCTCATCAACCGCCAGTTCCGCTTCTACGTCGAGCAGAAGTTCCA
Source organism: Muribaculaceae bacterium (assembly GCA_017557285.1). Lineage (GTDB taxonomy): Bacteria > Bacteroidota > Bacteroidia > Bacteroidales > Muribaculaceae > Sodaliphilus. The sequence continues at coordinate 37,225 of JAFZAK010000054.1, read as the reverse complement.
AGTCTTGAGCAAAGACTGGAACCAGAGTGTGACCACACTCGGACTCCGTTACACATTCTGACGCTTACCACATCAACAAAAACGAAGCGTTGCATTCCCCAGCGGGGGAGTGCAACGCTTTTTCCGTTGTGCTGAGTGAGATTACTCTCCGGGAGCGATAGCGCCGGTCGGGCAAGCGTCTGCGCAAGTACCGCAGTCGATGCACACATCGGGATCAATCGAGTAGATGTCACCTTCGTTGATAGCGCCAGTCGGGCAAACACCCTGGCAAGTTCCACATGCCACGCAGCTGTCAGAAATTACGTATGCCATAGTTCTAAAGCAAATAATAAAAAGAGTTATTAAATAAAATAGTTCTAAACGGTTTGCAAAAGTACTGCTATTTTTTGAACTGTACAATGCTTTTCCATTTTTTTTGTCTTACAATTGCAATTTCTGTGCCAAACACACTCAAAACTCACTAAAAAGCATTAACTTTGCACTCCTCTCAAAAAAGTAGACAAGTAAACTAACAAAGTCGCTGGAAGCGACCATCTGAGTAACCGAGGGTGGAGCGCAGCGACACCCCCGGAAAAAAATGGACTGGAAAGATCAACTGGGCGCGGCGTTTGGCGTCGACGTGCCCACGAGCGAAGAAATAGCCGCTGAACGCGCGGCACAAGACAATGCGCCACGCGGCGATGCCTTGCAGCAACAAGGCCGAGAAGTCGTGCATGTAGTCATCGAACGAAAGGGTAGGGCGGGCAAGGTCGCCACCATCATCGTCGACCTCAAGTGCGACGATGAGGCGCTCAAGGTGCTAGCCAGCCAACTCAAGCAGCAACTCGGCGTCGGTGGCTCGGCGCGCGGTGGCGAAATCCTCATCCAGGGCGACCACCGCGACCGCGTCATGCAAATACTTCGCAGCAAAGGCTTTAAAGTAAAATAATAATTTAGAATTTTGAATTAAGAATTAAGAATGTCTGCGTTCTAGTTCTACAATGATTTAATTCTCCATTTAAATTCTTAATTCTTAATTCTTAATTAAATTAGGTGCACACAGGTCTATTACAAATCAGCGCTTCGGCTGGCTCGGGTAAAACCTACACCCTAGCCAAGCGTTATATCATGCTCCTGATCTTCACTACCGGGAGCGACGGACTGCTGCACCTGCGCCAACCGACAGGATACCATAACCACATCCTTGCCATCACATTTACCAACAAGGCAACAACCGAGATGAAGCGGCGCATCATCGACGAACTCTATATCTTGGCAACGAACCCTGGCAAGAGTGAGTTCATGCGAGACTTCCAGAAGGACGATGCCAAAGACCACATTTTCGCGCCAGGCACACTCGACAATGTCCAGCAGGCCGCACGCCAGGCGCTTGCCGCCGTACTGTATGACTACGGCACCTTCAATGTCAGTACCATCGACTCGTTCTTCCAGACAGTCATGCGCAACTTTGCGCACGAACTGGACCGCGATTACAATTACGAGGTGCAAATCGACTCGGATTTCGCCCTGCAGACGGCCATCCACGGCTTCCTCCTCTCGCTTGGGGCAACCGCTGGACGCAACAGCGGGAAACTCACTGATGTCGAGCGATGGGTAAAGGACTACATACGCCAGCAGGTCAGTGAAGGCTACGACTGGAACTTCTTCAAGGACGACGGAGGATTGCTGGACTATGCCAAGCTCATGACCATGGAGTTCTTTCGAGAGCACATGCCACAGCTGCACGAATACCTGACGCGTGACCAGGAAGGTGAGCGCGTGCCCGACTTTAGCAAGGTCAATGGATTCAAAAAGCGCGTCAGCAAGCTGGTTGAACAATACGAGCAGCGTTACCTCGCCTTGGCGTCGCGCATGGCCCAGCTGGTCAATCAGCATGGAGTGGACTGCGAGCGCTTGTACAAAGGCAGGTTGGTGGAGAACATGATGAAAGCCGACAACCCCATTGCGCGGGGCGAGGCATATCCCAAATCGGTAGATGAGCTCACCGAGGAAAAGCTCGTCAAGAACTCTTTCACCAAGAAGTATGAGCCCCCACAAGCCTTCGTCGACGATGTCATGGCGTGGCGCAAGGAGGTGATTTGGACTTACAATGTGTGGCAGTTGCTCGCAAAGCTGCCGTCCGACTTGGGACTGCTCGCGCTCATCAACAGCATCGACGAGAACCTGAAGCAATATAGTCGGGACACCAACCAGCTGCTGCTGGGCGACACCAACGACCTCATCGCCCGTGTGATAGAGAGCGGTGTGCCCTTCCTCTACGAGCGCGTTGGCACATGGATCAACCACTTCATGATTGACGAGTTCCAGGACACCAGCCGCAAGCAATACGAGAACTTCAAGCCGCTGCTCGAGGAGGCTCTCTCGCACAACGAAGGTGAGAACCTGTGCATGCTCATCGGGGATGCGAAGCAGTCCATCTACCGGTTCCGCAACGCCGAACCCAGTCTGTTCCGCGACAAGATTGGCGAGGACTTCACACCCGAGAATCACGGCCTGCGCCAGCAGACACTCGACACCAATTACCGCAGCTGCCCTGCAATCGTCGAGTTCAACAACTGGCTCTTCGACCAGCTGTTGCAACTGCCCGAATGGGCCGACAAGGACGTGCTGCAACGTACCTATATGCCCAACCAACTCAAGGAGGACTTCCAGCAGCAGAAGAACAAGATGTCGCCGCAAGGCATGGTTGTGGCGCGCTTGCTCGCCAAGGATAAGCAAGTGAAAAGCGAAGAACAAAGGCAAGCCGTCCTCGACCAACTCCCGCAATACCTGCTTCAGCTGCATGAACGTTTTGAATGGGGAGAAATAGGCATCCTTGTCAACCGACGCAAGGAGGGAAACGCCATCGTCGCCACCATCATGGAGTACAACAAGACCGCGGAGCCCGATCGGCAAATATCCATCGCCAGTGACGAGTCGATGCTCATCGCGCGCTCACCCAGCGTCAGGCGCATCGTGAGCCTGCTCAGGTTCATCGACCTCACCCAGTACCGCATGGACGATGAGCAAGGCGAAGACGAGGAAAGTGACAAGAAAAAGAATGCCGCAAGCAATCGCCTGCGCGAGCAATATCTGTACCATGTCTTGGGCATGTTCATGGAAAGAATGGCATCCGACGAGAAGCAAGAGCCAGGTCTGGTGTTGGAGCAGTGCTTCGAGCAGGCGAAACAGAGGCGCATGCTGAGCGACAGGGAGCAGATGGATGCGTTTGCCGACGATTTGGACCTCCTCTTGCCCGACCGCCGAACGGAACTCATGACGCTCACCAACATCGTTGAGCACCTCATCAGGCGATATATTAACGCGACCGAGAGCGCACCCATTGAGACGGCGCACTTGCTGGCCTTCCAGGACTGTGTCAACGACTTCGCCACACAGCGCAGTGGCGGCACAGTGCGGGAGTTTCTTAATTACTGGGACACCCGCTGCGACAAACTCACTGTGCCTGCCTCGGCCAGCGAGGATGCTGTCAGCGTGTTGACCATCCATAAGGCCAAGGGACTGGAGTTCGATTGCGTGCTCATCCCCTTCGTCAACTGGGACATCAAGAGCGAGGGTGGATACGGAAGGAAAATTTTCTGGCTCGACATCAAGACGCTCAAGGATCAGAACGCGCTGTCTGTCTTCGACGACGGTACACCCATGCCCGAGGACCTCATTCCCCCGCTCTTGCCGCTGTCGCAATCGCCGGTTGGCAAGTTGGCTGCGGCAGGGTTCTGTCTGCAAGGGTTTGCTAACAAGTATGATCAGGATGTGATGGTCGACAATGTCGACAAGACCTATGTCGCATTCACCAGGCCCAAGCAGGAGCTGCATCTGTTTGTCCAGACCGACAGTGAGATAGGCAATCTCCTCGCGCCTATCTTGCAGAAGGGCGTTAATGACGCAGAGGCGAGCATCAAGCAGATTGACGACACGACCTATCAGTGGGGAGAACCACGGAATGTCGATGACGACAAACCCAAGAAGGAGACCGACGAGGTGGTCATGATTGATATGCCACCCTACAAGGTGACGTTGGGTGCTGCACGCATCAGCGTGCGACTGCCCGAAGACCTCACCGACAAGCAGAACACGGGCAACCGCTTGCACAACCTGATGTCGCGCATCGCCTACCGACGCGACGTGGAGCGTGCTTGGGGTTTTTGCCTGAACCGCGGCATCATCCGAGCCGACGACATTGAGTGGCCGCTGGAGCGCGTGCGCGCAGTCATCGACCGCATGTTCGATGACCCACGCACCGCCGATTGGTTCAGCGATGACAACCGCGTCTACAACGAGCGAAACCTCACGATGGGACACGCTGCTACGGGCGCAACAAAGCGGCCCGACCGCGTCATCCAGCGACCCGACGGGACTTGGGTGGTCATCGACTATAAGTTCGGCGAGAAGAACCTCGAGCAGCACACCAGCCAAGTGGCTGGCTACATGCGTCGCCTCGAACGCATGGGCAAGAAACCCATCCAAGGATACATCTGGTACGTCGCCCTCGATGAAATCATAGAAGTTGATAGTTTATGAAAAAGTTTCTTTTCTCTCTCATATTCCTCATCTTGGTGCTGCCACTGGCGGCGCAGGAGATTGACTTCATCAACAATGAGGCCAATCACATCGTGCTCAACGGCGACAACTGGTCGACCCTGAAAAAGGCGCTGAAATCGCCCAAGTCGTGGACCGACGGCAAGTTCCAGCTCGTCCAGATTGGCGACAGCCACATACAGCCCGACATCATGACCGCACAGGTGCGCCGGCGCATGCAGGACAAGTGGGGCAATGGAGGACGAGGGCTCATCCCCGCCTTCTACCTGGCAAAGACCAACGAGCCTACCGACTACATCCTCAAGTCGAGCACCCGCGTCAAGGACTATTCACGCATCCTGAGCCGGAACTGGACCACCGACATCGGACTCACCGGCGTGGCGGTACGCTTTGACACAGCCTATACCGAACTCTACATCAAGGCCAAGGTCGCCACCGACAAGTTCACGCGTGTGACCTTGCTCCATGCGCCCAAGGGCGGCTATGAGACCGCCAGCACCGATGGCGATGTGCTCTTTGCCAAGGAAGTCTCATCCTGGGCGCAGCAGTTCCAGCTCAAGCGCAGCACCGATACCGTCACACTGGGTGTGCCTTGCCCCAGTGACTTCTATGGGGCCATCCTCACTAACGACGTGCGTGGTGTGATGGTCCACTCGATTGGCAACAATGGAGCCACCTACAGCAGCTACTGCAAGGTCACTGACTTCGGCGAGCAACTCAAGGTCTTGCAGCCGCAATTGGTCATTATCTCGCTGGGAACCAACGAGGCCTTCGGCAACATCACGGGAACAGAGAACTACATCACGCGTCTCATCGCCGACATACGCAAACACAACCCCCATGCGAAGTTCCTGCTCACCACGCCCATGGAGTGCCAGAAAAGAGTCTCACGTCAGGTGGCGCAGCAAGTCAAGGTGGGGGGCGGAAAACGAAAGAAAGCACGCTACAAAACGGTCTACAAGACCGTCACGAGCTATGCCGCCAACGAGAAGGTCAATCAGGTGCGGCAGCTGATTCTCGACTATGGCCGCCGGCACAAAATCGCCACCTGGGACCTCTACGAGGTAGCGGGCGGACATGGTGCGAGCAGCAAGTGGGTAGCAGCCGGACTGATGAACCCCAGCGACCACCTACACCAGCTGGAGTCGGGCTACGAACTTCAGGGTATGCTCCTTGCCGATGCCCTTCTCGAAGCCCTGAAATAGCCCCAAAATCCATTCAACAAAAAATGTATAACCCGCGCTAGGCATACGTCTGGCGCGGATTGCTGTTAGCGTGTTCTATGTTAGGTCAAAATGTTAACCAATGCAAATATATGATATAATTTAGTTAATATTATATAAGTGTTGCTTTATCCTTAATTATGTTTAAAGGATTTGTGCTACTTTTATAAACTCAAATGTAACTGTACCGGTATATGTATACGATAACTGGATGTGAATGCCCGAAAAATGCCAAAGTAATGTCCTTTTAATACAAATATCTAACCATATATTGTAGTCTGACTATTTTACAATTATAACATAATTTCTATCATTCAAACTAATATTAACTCTAAACCAAAAAGCGTATGAAAAGATTCTCATTACTGCTTGCAAGTGTTCTGATGCTATGTGCAGCAGCATTTGCGCAGGTTTCGATCACCGGCACGGTTGTGCAGGCGAGCGACAATGAACCTATCATCGGTGCTACGGTCACCGTGGTGGGCACCAAGACGGGAACTGCCACCGACCTCGATGGCCGCTTCACTATCAATGTGCCCAATGCCAACAGTATGCTCAACATTTCCTACATCGGCATGTCGCCTGTGACGGTCAAGGCCGAGAACGGAATGCTGGTGCAGCTGAACAGTAACGCACAGGACCTCGACGAGGTCGTGGTCGTGGCTTACGGTACGGCTAAGAAGAGTGAGCTGACTGGTGCCGTCTCTCAGGTAACCTCTCAGCAAATCGAGACCCGTCCCGTGACCAGCGTCACTTCGGCTCTCGAAGGTACTACCACGGGTCTGGTGGTCAACTCCACTTATGGCCAGCCCGGTGAGGATGCCTCAATCCGTATTCGTGGTTTCGCATCTATTAATGGTAGCAACAGCCCGATGTATGTTATCGACGGTGTGCCTTATGGTGGCAACATCAGCGACTTGAACAGCGCCGATATCGAGAGCATCACCGTGCTCAAGGACGCTACCTCGGCTGCTCTGTATGGTAGCCGTGCAGGTAATGGTGTGATTCTTATCAACACCAAGAAGGGACGTAACGACAAGGTCCGCATCAATGCTTCAGCCATGCTCGGTACCTACAACCGTGGTATTCCCGAGTACGACCGCATGAACGATCGTCAGTGGATGAACGCCATGATGCAGAGCTACACGCGTGATCTCTATGATGCAGGCAACACTGGCACGAACACGATGTCGATGAACGAGGCCATCGCGGCTGCTAACGCAGGCATCATCAATGACTATCTGAAGTATAACATCTACAACCAGGACGCTACCAACCTGTTCAATGGCATCTATCTGCGTGACAATGCCCAGATTAAGAGCGACATTGCTGGTGACCTTGATTGGTTCAAGGCTGCTATTCGTAGCGGTTTCCGTCAGGACTACACCATGACGGGTGACGGTGGTAACCAGAAGGCCAACTACTTCTTCAGTGTTGGTTACACCAAGGAGGACGGTTACACCAAGGAGTCGGGCTTCGAGCGTATGACGGGCCGCGCCAAGGTGAATATGGAGCCGGTCAAGTGGTTCAGGACAGGCCTGTCAGTGGCTGGTTCACACCAGTTGACGCGTTTCCACACCGACAGTGAGGGCAGTTACAAGAACGCCTTCGGCTATTGCCGTAACCTGGCTCCCATTTATCCCATCCACTTGCACGACTTGAACAGCGCTACAGGTGCTTTTGTGCTGGATGAGCAGGGCAACCGCGTGTACGACTCGGGTGACAACCAGAGCTACAATGGCGTGGACTACGCCATGAACCGTCCACAGTACCCAGGTCGCCACTACATGTGGGAAACCGACTTGGATATGGACAAGACCTACCGCAACACCTTGAACTCGCAGGCCTATGCAACGTTTGTGTTGCCTTATGGTTTTGATTTCACGGTAAAAGGTGACATGAATGTCCGTAACACCGAAAACCGCACTTACAACAACCCAACTATCGGTGACGGTATGGGTAACCACGCGCGTACCAAGCGCTCGATGTATCGCTACAAGAACTGGACGTTGCAAGAGCTGATCAACTGGAACTACACCTTTGCTGATCGTCATGCCTTTGAGGCACTGCTCGGTCACGAGGCATACTACTACAAGTACAACTACCTCTATGGCTACAAGGCTAACGAGACATTGTCGGGACTCGTCGATATGATTAACTTCTCGGACATCCAGAACCTCTATGACTACGAGAACAACGATCGCAAGGAAAGCTACTTGGCTCGTCTGCGCTATGTGCTTGATGACAAGTATGCATTCGAAGGCTCGTTCCGTCGTGATGGTTCGTCGCGCTTCCATCCCGATCACCGTTGGGGTAACTTCTACAGCATCGGTGCCAGCTGGATTCTGAGTCGCGAGGACTTCATCCGTCAGTATGACTGGATCAACAGCTTGAAGTTCCGTGCTGCATACGGTGAGGTTGGTAACGACCTGTCGGCCGACTACTACAGCTACATGGCATTATATGACATCACTGTCAATGGTGGCTCTGGAGCATTGGTCAAGAGCCAGCTGACCAACGAGTTGCTCTCGTGGGAGTCGGTGCGCAACCTCAGTGTCGGTCTCGAGGGTCGTCTGTTCAACCGTCTGAACTTCAGCATCGAGTTCTTCAACAAGGAGTCGCACGACCTGATCTTTAACTTGAACCAGCCCCTGTCGGCTGGCGCTACCAGCACTTCGTCAGGCGTGTCGCAAGTACAGGTCAACCTGGGTAACATGGTCAATCGCGGTCTTGAGTTCTCGGCCGATGTCGACATCGTCAAGACCAAGGACTTCCGCTTCAATTTCGGTTTGAATATGACCTACCTCAAGAACAAGATCACCAAAATGCCCGAAATCTATCGCGTATCTGAAGAGCGTGACGAATATGAGGCAGGTATGTTGAGCTCGCCTTACAAGTATATCGAAGGTCGTCCCATGTACTCATTCTTCACCTATACTTACAAGGGTGTTGATGACATGACCGGCCAGTCGCTTTACACGTTCAACGACCACGACTACTATGTGCCTGGCATCTTGTTCCAGGGTAAGGATGTGGAGAATATGAGCGAGGATGATTACAACGCACTGGTGGGCGATCGCGATGCAATTCCCGAGGGCGAGTATGTCGTCATCGATGGTGTGCCCTACGTCTACAAGCCCGGTACCTATGGCAAGCGTGAGTGGCACGGAAGTGCAGTGCCTAAGTTCTATGGCAGCTTTACGCCGACCTTTGAGTACAAGGACTTCACTTTGAGCGGAATCTTCTCGTTCCAGCTGGGTGGCAAGTGTATCGACTACACCTACCAGGGCCTGACCTCGATGGGTGGTACTCCTAGTGCTATCCATGCCGACATGGAGAGCGCATGGGTCAAAGACTTGACTGGCACTGCACCCACCTACAACGTGGAATCATTGACCAAGGCTGACAGTTACGGTCACTCCTATGTCAACTATCCCGCCAGCCGACTCGACGCGAATGGAACGCCTGCAGTTTGGTCGTCATACAACAGTAATAACACCGCTACGTCGAGCCGTTACATCACCTCGTCGAACTATTTCATTATCAAGAACATCAGCTTGAGCTATCGCTTGCCGCGCACAATCCTCAACAAGATTGGCTTCACCAACATCTCGCTGAACGCTACCGTTGAGAATCTCTACACCAAGAGCGCTCGCAAGGGTATGAACCCGCAGCAGAACTGGAGCGGTTACGTAGGTGACTACCTGGTAACCCCGCGCGTATATTCGTTTGGTGTGAAGCTTGGTTTCTAATGATGAGTGACATCAATGTTAACAGTATATATTATTGAATTCTTTAAATATAGTATATTATGAATAAGTTCAAATATTTTCTGATTGCTGGTGTCGCTGCCTTGGGCCTCTCTTCTTGCTCAAGTGACTTCCTGGACACTGCACCAACAGCTGAGACCGGTACTGCAACCGTATTTGAGAGTACCGACAACGTGAAGATTGCCGTCAATGGCTGCTCTCGCGTGATGATGAACCAGTACCTGGGCACGCAGGGTGTTTGTGGTGAGGGCTGCATCATGATGTGGTTCGGTAACTACCCCGGAGCTGACTTCTATGTCAACCTCCCAGGTTGGGCCCTGCTCATCAACCAGAACAACCACGACACTCCTACCAGCCAGTATACTTACTATCCCTGGTACTATTATTACAAGCTGATCAGCAACGCCAACTCAATCATCCTGCATGTGGATGAAGCAAATGGTCCCGATGCCGAGAAGCAGTTCTACAAAGCTCAGGCACTGGTTTACCGTGCACACGCTTTCGCAATGTTGGCACAACTCTATTGCAAGCGTTGGGTTGATTCAGATAATGGAAACAGCCCGGGTCTGGTGCTCCGTCTCGACGAGTCGGTGGGTGATTGCCCGCTGACCTCGCTCAAGGATGCCTATGCACAGGTCTATGCCGACCTCGACGAGGCCATCAGCCTGTTCAACGCATCGGGTATGGATCGTGGCGCTGACGAGTTCTTCCTGCCTAGCCTCGAAGTGGCTCACGCAGTTTATGCTCGTGCTGCTCTTGCTCGTTGCGACTATGCCACTGCTGCTACCCATGCCAAGGCTGCTCGCCAAGGTCATGCGCTGATGGGCAATGATGCATTGTTGAGCAATGGTTTCTGCACACACAACAGCGAGTGGATTTGGGGTGGATATAGCGCTACCGACCAGACGCTGTACTACTACAGCTACCATGCTTACATTGCTTACAACTCTAACGCTGGTAACGTCCGTAACTATCCCAAGTGCGTCAGCAAGGAACTGTTCCAGCAGATTCCCGCCACCGACGTGCGCAAGCAGTGGTGGCTCGACCCGACCTATGTCGACGAGGAGGGCAATGTGCAGACTTATCCCTACACCGCTTCGACCGGTCTGGCTTCCAACAGCACCCAGCTGGCCAAGAACACCCGTGCCGCTAAGCCCGACCTGCTGAGCAACGCTTCGGTTTATGCTTACATGCAGTGGAAGGTACGCTGCAACGACACCCCGGGTGTGGGTGAGTTGTGTATCTATCGCTCGTCAGAGATGTACCTGATCGAGGCCGAGGCCGAGCAGAAGCAAGGCCACGATGCAGCTGCACAGGCTGCTCTGGTGGCGCTGAACAAGACTTCGGGCCGCGACCCGCAGTACGCCTGCACCAAGACCGGTGCTGACTTGTTCAACGAGATCAAGCTTTATCGCCGCATCGAGCTGTGGGGTGAGGGATTTGACTGGTTCGACCTCAAGCGCTGGAAAGATCCTCTGGTACGTCACAACCCCAACGAGGGTGGCAACTTCTTGGCTACACTCGCTGTGACCATCCAGCCCAATGAGAGGAATGAGTGGCGTTTCGTGATACCTAGCCGTGAGACTGACTATAACAAGGCCGTTAAGGATGGTGTCATCACGCCAGTTGGCGGTGGCCTCGAATAATCATCACACATTTGTTTATCATACACCTTGAGTAAGGGTGCCGGCGCACTAAAGTGCGTCGGCACTCTTTGCATTAAATCAATGCATAATGCATAATGCACAATGCATAATGACTGCTTCGGTCGACTATGCCACGACTATGTCGTGGCCATGATCTAGGACCCCACCAAAAAATCCCCACCGCAACCGCGATGGGGATTCTGCTCTGTATGTTCCCCCTTTAGGGGGTTAGGGGGACTGGAGATTAGAGGGACCCTACTTAATCAAACTGCCACCCTTGTTCAGTGCCTGCTCGTTGAGCGGAATCAGGTGGTGATGACGCTCGGGCAGCGTCTTCTTCAGTGCCTTCAACACACTCTCGATGGTAACCATGGGACGAACGTGGAGCAAAGCACCCAACACAATCATGTTGAACGTCTTGCTGTTGTTCATCTCAATGGTAGCCTCCGTAGCATCGATGGGATAAACCGTGATGTCGGTGCGGGTGGGTTTCTTGTGGATGCCATAGGTGTCATACAACAAGATGCCACCGGGCTTCACCTTGCTCTCAAACTTGTCAAGGCTCTGCTGGTTAAGCACGACCACTACGTCATAGGTGTTCAAGACGGGCGAACTGATGCGCTCATCGCTCACGATAACGGTGACGTTGGCGGTACCACCGCGCTGTTCGGGACCGTATGACGGCAGCCAGCAAACCTCCTTGTCTTCCATCAGGCCAGAGTAGGCCAAGATCTTGCCCATTGACAACACACCCTGTCCGCCAAATCCGGCAATAACTATTTCATTAATCATAGTGTTTTCTAAATTTTAGCGTTGAATACCATCTTCTAAGTTCTTCAAGTCACCCAGAGGATACTTGGCGAACATGTTCTCTTCCATCCACTTGTTGGCCTTCTCGGGAGTGAGCTTCCAGCCCGTGTTGCAGGTGCTGACAATCTCGACTACCGATGTGCCTTTGCAGTTGATGCTATTCTCGAATGCCTTGCGCAGGGCGGCTTTGGTCTTGCGCACGTTGGCGGGCGTGTGAACGCTCTGACGTGTCACATAGCAGGTGCCGTCAAGCTGAGCCAGCAGCGGAGTGATGGCCAAGGGGTAGCCATTCAGGTCCGGGCGACGGCCATAGGGGCAGGTGGCGGTCTTCTGACCCAGCAGGGTCGTCGGAGCCATCTGGCCACCCGTCATGCCGTAGATGGCATTGTTGATGAAGATGATTGCGATATTCTCGCCGCGGTTGCAGGCGTGAATCGACTCGCACGTACCGATTGCAGAGAAGTCACCATCGCCCTGGTAGGTGAACACCATGTTCTCGGGCCACAGACGCTTGGCTGCAGTAGCCAGCGCAGTTGCGCGACCATGAGGAGCCTCCTCCCAGTCAATGTCGATATAGTTGTAGGCAAACACCGCGCAGCCCACGGGCGAAACGCCGATGGCCTTCTCGGTCACACCCATCTCTTCGATGACCTGTGCAACAAGCTTGTGTACAACGCCATGGCTGCAACCAGGGCAATAATGCATGTGAACTTGGTTCAGCAGCGCAGGTGCAGAATAAACTTTATTCTCAGGTTTAATGATATCGTTCTGTTCCATTGCGTTTACTTATTAATGAGTTTCTCTTTCAGTACGTTCAACAGCTCGTCGGGGGTGGGCACGTTGCCACCGAAACGTCCATAGTGCTCAACCGGCATCTTGCACTCAACGGCAAGCTTCACATCCTCGATCATCTGGCCGGCATTCAGCTCAACACACAGAATACCCTTCACGTTCTTGGCAGCTTCACGCAGTTCCTTCTCGGGGAACGGCCACAGCGTGATGGGGCGGAACAAACCAACCTTAATGCCCTCTTTGCGGGCCAACTCCATGGTCTTCATGGCGATGCGAGCGGTGGTGCCGAAGGCGGTGATCATATAATCGCAGTCCTCAACGTCAACGAGTTCGCAACGGGTCTCATTCTTCTCGATTTCGCGATAGGTGGCCTGGAAACGCCAGTTGTTCTCCTCCATCTTGTCGTCGTCAAGCTCAAGGCTAGTGACGACATTGCTGGGACGCATGCCCTTGCGGCCGTTGACAGCCCACGGACACTGTTGGCGAATCTCCTCCTCGGTACGGCGCGGACGCTGTTCGGGCAGCACAACCTTCTCCATCAGCTGGCCGATAGTACCGTCGGCAAGAATCATCGACACGCAGCGATACTTAAATGCCAGGTCAAAGCCCAGAGCGACCATGTCGGCCATCTCCTGAACGCTGCTCGGGGCAAGCACAATCATGTGGTAGTCGCCATGGCCACCACCCTTGCAGGCCTGGAAATAGTCGGCCTGTGACGCGTGGATGGTTCCCAGACCGGGGCCACCGCGCTGAACATTGATCAACAGAGCGGGAACCTCGCTAGCGGCGAGATACGACACTCCCTCCTGCATCAGGCTGAAACCGGGGCTGGAGGTAGAAGTGAAGACGGCCTTACCAGTCATGGCACCGCCATACACCATATTGATTGCAGCTACTTCGCTCTCGGCCTGAAGAACGACCATACCGGTAGTCTCCCACGGCATCTCTTCTTCCAACTTCTCGAGCACCTCGCTCTGCGGGGTAATGGGATAGCCAAAATAGGCATCAGCACCATAGCGGATTGCAGCCATGGCCAAGGCCTCATTACCTTTCATCAAGGTTACTTCATCTTTCATTATTACGATAGTTTAATGTTAATTGAGTTACTAGTTAAGGGTTATTTTTCCACGACCTTGTACACCTCGATGCAAGCATCGGGGCATACGAGCGCGCAGCTGGCGCATCCGATGCACTTGTCGGGGTTAGCCATATACGCGAAATGGTATCCGCGATCGTTCACTTCTTTGGGTTGCAAACCGAGCACATCGCATGGACAGGCGACGACGCAAAGGTTACACCCCTTGCAACGCTCGGTGTTGACGGTTACAGCACCTCTAATCTTTGCCATTTGTTATTAGTTTTTAGTTTTGGTTTACGTAGTGGTATTCGCCAGAGTACATGCTCACTGACGGACACCGTGAATTTCTCAACTCGCAAAATTACAATTTTTTTCGCAATCAGCAACAACTTTTTTTCAAAAAAAATAGCCAATTGACTTTTGAGTCAATCAGCCATTTGTAAATGTCTCAGAATACGCTAGTTAGTCCTTAACTTTGGATGGAGCGAATCTGGCGTTGAAGCTCGAAGGGCTTCTTGATGAAACGCATCGTGATGGAGCCGGCGCCCGTGCCGCTGACAAAGACCGTGCCGTAGCCGAAGATACGGCCCATCAGCGACTCGGTCACGTTGATGGTCTCGATTTTGCCCACAACCATCTCGTGGGTGTGGCGACGCAACAGGCCATGACTGTGGAAAAAGCGGCGATCGCTCAGAAAGATGGTGGTCGTCAGGTTTCGAATCAGTTTGGCCAGGTTAAAGTAGGCAAACCAGTGCAGTTTGGGGCGGTAAATAATATTTTCGCCCGTAGCGAGAATCTTTTTGATTTTCATGCTGTATCTAATTAAGAATTAAGAATTAAGAACCAAGGGGCTTATTCCCACGTCTCACCCCCTCTCTTCTGGAGAGGGGGTAGGGGGTGAGGCCTACTCAAATACGTAATTTAAAAAATCATGCAACGGCTTCAGTGGACGCAGGTCCTCAGCCACACGCTCCACCCAGTCATCGCAGTCAAAGTAGTCTTCGTCGGGATGCATCATCAGGATATACTCCTTCATCTTCAGGTACTTTGCCAGCGGATGATCCTTCGGCCAGTCCTTGGGCATCGTCTTCAGCGTGTCGCTCTCCCATTGATAGCGAGAAGTGAGGTCGGGGTGCTCAATGATTTTGAGAAACTCCTCAGACTCAGCATCGATGAGGCTGCGCAAGCGCGCGAGGATGTCCTTCTCGGGCCACCACACGCCGCCACATATCATCAGGTTGCCAGGTTCAAAGTGGACATAGTAGCTCGACATGACCGTGTGGCGCCCGCCTTTGCCCAGCACACCCGAGAAATAGTTCTTATAGGGTGACTTGTCGTGGCTGAACCGGATGTCACGGTAGATGCGATAGACACAGTCCTTCACGCCCAAGCCCCGCACATTGTCGTCATAGTCAGCCACCAGACCGATGAGCCGTCCCATGTCGGCCTCCCATGGCTGGCGCAAGGCGTCATAATCCTCCTTGTGGGCCTTGAACCACACTCGGTCATTATTCGCCTCCAGCTGCCGTAGGAATGACAAAATAGCTTTGATGTTGCTGGCTGATTTCATTGTAATATATATAATATGGTGCAAAGGTAGTCACTTTTGTCTACTTGACCAAAAATATTGCCGAAAACTCAATGGCAATGCGCCTCGAATCATAAGAATTTGAAAAATGAATATAAATCGCTGATATTCATGTTTTTCATGCTTACATTTTGTTACTATATACCCAAAACAACACGCGTCATTTTGTGCAAAAAAATCGCCAAAACCTAAAATTTTTGCCTTTTTTCTTGCATAGTTCATAACAATTTGCTACTTTTGTCGCGTAATTGAAAACACTTAACAAAATTTCTAATGTTCCTTAAAACTTTTAGGCTTATGAAGAAATTGCTACTTTTACTGGCCGCTGCGATAGTGGCGGTGTCAGTGTCGGCCGCACCAGTGAACCTGGCTACGGCAACGAGCAAAGCACACAGTTTCCTAACCAAAGAGCTCTATGCGGGCAAGTCGATGGCGCCGGCGGCAGTCAAACCTGTACTGCTGAAGGCGGAGATTGGAAATGTGGTCACTAACCAACCAGTCTACTACATTTT
Source organism: Muribaculaceae bacterium (assembly GCA_017557285.1). Lineage (GTDB taxonomy): Bacteria > Bacteroidota > Bacteroidia > Bacteroidales > Muribaculaceae > Sodaliphilus. The sequence goes on along the minus strand of JAFZAK010000054.1, from coordinate 21,267 downwards.
CAACACCTCCACAACCTTCATCGTCGTGGCAGGTGATGACCGCGCAGACGAAATCCTCATGGTGGGTGATGCCCCCCTGACCAGTGTGGACAACCTGCCCCCAGGTATGCAAGACATGCTCGGGCAGTACAAGGATCAGATTATGTATTTGCAAGAGAACCCCTCGATGGAGGCAAACCTCTTGGCTGATCCATCACGTCAAGCTAACAAGGCTTCTGTGACCGGAACTTACGGCCCGCTGCTGACCTGCAACTGGGACCAGGAGGCTCCTTACTACAACCAATGTAAGTTCGGTAGCTACCAGTGCTTGACGGGATGTCCCGCTACGTCGGCTTCGATGGTCTTCTACTTCTGGAAGTACCCGACCGCTGCAACTCCCGCAGTTCCTGGCTACAAGTCGACCATCAGCTACTCGAGCTATGGCTCAACAAGCTACACTCACTCAAAGCTGGCTTCGACGACCTTCGACTGGGCAAATATGCTTGATAGCTATTCGGGCAGCTACACCACTGCACAAGGCAATGCTGTGGCTACGCTGATGCACTATGTCGGACAGGCCGAGCGCATGGGCTATGGTACCAGCTCGGCTGGCGGTAGCGGTGTGAGCGTGGACAGTGTCTGCAACATCCGCGACGCCTTCATCTTCTTCGGATATGACTCCAGCACAACCCGCTTTGTCAAGAAGACCAGCAAGTACAGCGGCGGAACCACACTCTATAGCGATAGCGAGTGGGCTTCGATGATTCAGGAAGAGATGGCAGCAGGACGTCCTATCGTCTTCTGCGCAGTGAGTTCCAATGCTGGCGGACACGCCTTCAACGTCGACGGTTACAACAGCAGCACCAACAAGTACCACATCAACTTCGGTTGGAGCGGTAGCGGCAACGCATGGTGCTCGCTCAATGCCTTCGGATATAGCAGCTATAACTTCAATGTCTATCAGCAGATGGTCATCGGTATCAAGCCCCCGACGACGACTGCAACTCCCACACTGTCTGTTTCGCCCGCTTCGCTGAGCTTCAGCGCAACGGCAGGAGAGACCGTGAGCAAGACTTTCACCGTCACCGGCACCAACCTTACTGGCAGTGTGAGCCTGTCGAAGTCCGATGCCAACGGCGTTTATACTATTTCGCCTTCGACCATTACTGCTAGCGCAGCTGCAAGTGGCGCTACGGTAACCGTGACCTACAAGCCTACGGCAGCCGGAACCCATACCGGCACCATCACGGTGGCTAGCTCTGGCGCAACGAGCAAGACCGTCTCGCTGAGCGGTACTGCACAGGCCGCAACCCTCGAGACCTACACACCGGTCATGAGCGCTGCCAACAGCAGTTACATCACCTCGACGAGCTTCCGCGCCAACTGGACTGACCAAACCCCGAGCGCTAACGTGGCAAGCTACACCCTCCAGGTTGACAAGCAGGGCAGCAGCACGCCCACTACCTCACAGCTCGCCAGTATCGATCTGAGCAATGTGACGGCAGTGACCAACTCCAACGGCTACTTGAGCAATGTCTCGAGCAACATTACTAGCTACCTGGGTTCTGGATGGAGCGCTTCGACCTATGTCTATGCAAACACGGGTATGCTCATCACCAAGGGTAACTTCGTGTCGCCTACCTATAGCCTGAGTGGCTATAGCAAGGTGACCGTCAAGGTGAAAGCTGCTTCTTACTATTCGAGCTACTATGGCAGTGCTACTTTGAAGGTGGCTACTGGTAGCGCTAACAAGACGCAGGCACTGTCCGACACTCAGACTGAGTACACCTTCGTACTCAACTGCTCAACGAGCGACAAGGTGACCATTAGCTCGACCAGCAACTACATCGCAGTGAGCAGCATTGAGATTTATGCCGGTGACATCACATCGCTGAACGCCAGCGAGACAGGTGGAACTACCACGCGTACCATCACGGGCATCACCAACAAGTACTACACCGTGAGCAACCTCGAGAAGTCGGGCACCTTCAACTACAAGGTGAAAGCCATCTACACCGACGGCACTTCGAGCGCATGGAGTAACATCCAGAGCGTGACCCTCAGCGAGGATGTTGCTGCAACTCCGACGCTGACCGTCTCGCAGAGCTCACTGAGCATGTCCGCAACCTTGGGCAACAAGGCAACTGCCACCTTCAAGGTGACAGGCGCTGACCTGACCAACAATGTGACGCTCAGCTTGAGTGACGCTAACGGTGTTTACAGCATCACACCCACCAGCATCACTGCTGCCAACGCAGCCAATGGCGTGAACGTGACCGTAACCTACAATCCTGCCGCTGCTGGTACCCACAGCGCTACCATCACGGTGGCCAGCACGGGAGCAACGAGCAAGACGGTCTCCCTCGCAGGTACCGCTACCATCCAGAAGGCTACGCCGGTCGCAAATGCCGCTACGGGCATCACCAGCACAGGCTTCACCGCCAACTGGACCCACAATGTGGCAGCCGCTGGCGTGTCAAGCTACACGCTCTATGCTAACCTCATTTCGCAGCCTAGTGGCGATGATCCTGAACCTCAGTCAACACTGCTGGCCAGCCTCGACGGAAGCCAATACACTGGCAGCTACAGGAACATCACACTGACCTCACCTTGGGGCGGCTCGAATGTCAAGGGCGGTAACGGTGCAGTTTACACCAAGAACTCGACATCATGGTGGGGCTCATCGTCAACTTACGGAACCATCACCTACACCGTTCCTTCGGGCTACAGCAATGCTACCTTCACCGTACAAATCACGACTGCAAACAACTCGTATGGCTCGGGCAATATCACCGTCAAGTCGGCCAAGACCTCGGCCGTTGGACATTCGTTCGCCAAGGCTGAGACTTACAGCTGGACGGTAACCGCTAGTGCAGGCGATAAGATTACCATCTACTCGACCAGCAGCAACTACTCGCCCGACATGACCTTGATCAACATCTATGCAGGAACGCTGAACCTCAACGCTACCGTGACTGGTGACAACACCGCTCTGACGGTGACGGGTATCGCTGCCGGTCAGACTAGCTACGCACTGAGCAACCTCATCGCAGGTGCAACCTACTCGTACTATGTTGTTGCTAACTACGTCGACGGCACGAAGGCTACCAGCAATACTCAAGAGGTGGTGCTGACCAGCATGGGTGTCAACAACGGCGGTACTACTGCAATCGACGCCATCATGAATGATTCGGAAATCGATTCAGTGACCTACGTCAACATGGCTGGCGCTCAGAGCAGTGAACCGTTCGAGGGCATCAACATCAAGGTGGTGCGCTACAAGAATGGTACGATGAAGAGTACCAAGATCCTGTACTAACAGGTTATCAACTCGATTGTTCGAGTACTCGAATACTCGAACAATCGTTAAATCAGGGGGCGATGCTTCACGAGGCATCGCCCCTTAATTTGTTAATTGTTCCCAAAAAACTTTGAAAACTTTTTGCGTTTTCAAAGTTTTCTGCTACTTTTGCAGCCGCAAACCATATTATCTCAAACATGAGTACTGAAGAACATATTATAGCCGAAGCCGTGAAGCTGTTGTCGCGCATGGGACCACAGTCCATGACCATGGATATGGTGGCGCGCAATTGCGGCATCAGCAAGCGGACGCTCTATGAGACATTTCCCGACAAGCGAACGCTCATCAAAGAGTGCATCGATGCCGACCACCGTAGGCAGAGCCAGGAGGTAAAGGCCATCTTCGCCTCGGCTCCCAACTGCTATGACGGATTGTTCCAGGTTTACGTCCGCGTGCGTTCTTATCTACAAGAGTCGTCACTGAATTACGTCGATGAACTCAAGCGACTCTATCCTGAGATTTTCGCCCGACAGCAGGAGCAGGAAAAGCAGTTCGTAAAGAACTTGAGCAACGTCCTGCGAAAGGCGCAGGACGAGGGGCACGTTATCAAAGATATTAATACCGACATCGCTGCCTTCCTCTTCCTCTCAACGATGCGCAACCTGCACCGTAGCGAACGACTCAAGGACTATGGCTTCAAGGACGTTGAGGTCTTTGACGGAGCCTTCCTTAACTTCCTGCGAGGTATGGCAACCCTCGAGGGTATCGATTATATTGACAAATTGGTCAAACAACGCAATATCAAATAAATAACAATATGAAACTGAAGAAATTATTCATCTCGGCGGTGCTGGTAGCAGCCGCAGCGACAGCAGGAGCACAAAATGTGCTGCCCCTGTCGCTCGACCAGTGCATACGCATCGCCCTCAACGACAACCCCACCGTCAAGGTCGACTCGATGGAAATCGAACGCGTCGACTATGCACGCAAGGAGACACTGGGACAGTTATTCCCGCAAATCAGCGCATCAGGACAATACACCCGAAACCTCGCCATCCAGACCTTCTACATGGATGCCGGTGACGGTGAGACACGCGCCATCAAGATGGGTCGCGACAACACCTATGCGGCGGGATTCTCGGCCACCGTGCCAATCGTCATGCCAACCTTGTGGCGAAGCATCAAACTCAACGACAACCAGATTCTTCAGAACCTGGAAAAGGCACGCGCCACCAAATTGGACTTGGTAAACCAAGTGAAGAACGCTTACTACGCCTTGTTGCTCGCCAACGACAGCAAGCGCGTCATCGAGGCCAACCACGCCACGGCGCAGAACCATGCAGCCATCTATCAGAAGCAGTTCGAACTGGGAACAGCCAGCGAGTATGACGTGCTTCGAGCCAATGTGGCGGTGACCAACCTTGAGCCCTCGATTCTTGAGGCCGAGAACACCATTAAGCAGCTCAAGTTGCAGCTGAAACTGCTCATGGGCATGGATGTGCGTCAGGAGATTGAGCCGACCGAGACGCTCGAGCAATACAAGAGCAACATGTATGGCCGTTACCTTGCCACCGACACTTCGCTGGTCAAGAACACAACCCTCAAGACCCTCGACCTGCAGACCGACTACCTCAAGAAGGTTGTTGACGTGCAGCGCGCGGCGTGGATTCCGACACTAAGCGGTTCGGGCAACCTGATGTGGAACTCGATGTCGATGGGCAACCCGCTGAAGGATTTCCAGTGGACCAAATCATCGGCAGTGGGATTGACTCTGTCATTCCCCATTTTCACTGGTTTCCAGCGCATCAACCGCATCAAGCAGGCACAAATCCAGGCCAACGAGATGCGTTGGCAACGCGAAAATCTGGAGCGCTCGCTCCACGTGCAGGTGCAGAGCCAGATGGACAACATCAACAAGAGCATCCGTCAGATCGAGAGTAATGAGGGCGGTGTGCGACAGGCCGAGAAAGCCAGCGACATCATGCAGAAGAGCTTCCAAATCGGCGCCGCATCGTTCATCCAATTGCGTGATACCGATGATGCCCTCATGAGCGCACGCCTGAGCTACTATCAGGCCATTTACAATTACCTCGTCGCCGAGAGTAACCTTGAGAACGTCCTCGGCAACACTCATTATGTGAACTAAATAAAACCTAGATATGAAGACAAAAGGACTGTTATTCATGGCCATGGGTCTCTTGGCGCTGACCGCGTGCAGCAGCAAGGACGACAAGGCCAAGGGGCAACAAGAGGACTTGCCCATGGTGAAAGTGGAAACCGTGTATGACGAAGATGTGACACAGGAGAGCGAGTACACCGCTACGGTCGAGGCATTCAAGACCAACAACATCTCGTCGAACAATGGCGCGCGCATCAAGCGCCTGCTCGTGGATGTGGGCAGCCATGTCCGCGCAGGGCAGAGTGTCGTGGTGCTCGACGATGTGAACATCGCCACACAACAGGCTGCGATGGATCAGCAGCGCATCCAAATCGCCAACCAGAAGCGCGACTTGGAGCGCATGAAAGAGCTGGTGAAGATTGGTGGCGGCACGCAGCAGAGCGTCGACCAGATGCAGGCTGCTTATGACGCCCAAGTGCGCGCCCTCGAGTCGGCACAGCGCCAGTTGCGCACCATGCAAGAGAACACCGTGCTCACCTCGCCCGTCAGCGGCGTGGTCACTGCCAAGAACTATGATGCAGGCGACCTGCCAGCAGGCCCCATCCTGGTCATCGAGCAGCAGCAACCGCTCAAGGTCGTGGTCAATGTCAATGAGGGTGACTTCCCAAAGGTGAAGGTCGGAATGCCTGTCGATGTGAGACTGGACACTTACGGCGACGAGATTTTCCCGGGACGCGTACACATCATCCATCCCACCATCAACCCCAGCAACCGCACTTTTGAGGTCGAGATTACCATCGCCAATGGTGGCAATCGTGTCCACACCGGTATGTTCGCCCGCGTGAACTTCAACTTTGGCACCACCCACAATGTGGTGGTCAGTGACCGTGCCATCCAGAAGCAGACCGGTTCAGGCTTGCGTTACGTCTATGTCTATCACAACGGCACCGTCGAGTTCCGCGAGGTAACCTTGGGCAAGCGCCTGGAGAACCGCTTCGAAATCGTCAGCGGCCTCACCCCCGGCACACAAGTCGTTACCGAAGGCCAGAGCCGCCTCACCAACGGCGCCAAAGTCGAACTGGTGAAATAGTTTACAGTAAAAATTTGTAGTTAAGGCTAAAGGCTAAATGCTAAAAGCTAAAAGCTAGAATAAAATGAGTCTTTATAGTAGTTCGGTGAAACATCCGGTGACCACAATCCTCATCTTTGTGGCTGTGGCGATCATCGGTCTGTTCTCACTACAGAAATTGCCCATTGACCTGTATCCCGACATCGACACCAACACCATCATGGTGATGACGTCCTATTCGGGAGCCAGTGCACAAGATATTGAGCAAAACCTGACTCGACCGCTTGAGAACTCACTCAACTCGGTCGAGCACCTCAAGCACATCACCAGCAACTCGCGCGAGAACATCTCTATAATCACGCTCGAGTTCGAGTATGGCTACGACATCGACGCGCTCACCAACAACGTGCGCGACAAGTTGGACATGGTCTCGAGTATGCTCCCTGATGATGCCAACACGCCCATCATCTTCAAGTTCTCCAGCGACATGATTCCCATCGCCTTGCTGTCAGTGCAGGCGCATGAGAGTCTGCCAGGATTGTACAAAATCCTCGATGAGAACGTCGCCAACGCCTTGGCGCGTGTTGATGGTGTGGGTTCGGTGTCAATTGCCGGTGCGCCCAAGCGCGAGATCCATGTCTATCTCGATCCCATCCGCATGGAGGGCTACAACATCAGTGTTGAGACGGTGGCATCACTCATCGGAGCTGAGAACCGCAACATTCCTGGCGGTACCTTTGACGTGGGTAACGAGACCTACTCGCTGCGTGTGCAGGGTGAGTTCAAAGACCCCGAAGAGATGAAGAACATCGTCGTGGGAGCCAGTAACGGCGGAGTAGTGCATCTGGGTGACATAGCCACCATCGACGACTCGGTCGAGGAGCGCGCGCAAGAGTCCTACACCAATGGTGAGCGAGGCGCTATGATCATCATCCAGAAGCAGAGCGGTGCCAATAGTGTGCAGATTTCAGACAAAGTGGGGAAAATCTTGCCCACCATCCAGAAGAACCTGCCCAGCGATGTCAAGCTTGACTACATCGTTGACACCAGTGAGAACATCCGCAACACCATCGCCTCGTTGGTCGAGACGGTCTTGTATGCACTCGTGTTCGTGATTCTGGTGGTGTTCTTCTTCCTTGGACGATGGCGCGCGACGATTATCATCGTGCTAACCATCCCCATCTCGCTGATTGCATCATTCATCTACCTCTATGCCACCGGCAACTCGTTGAATATCGTCTCACTCTCGTCACTGTCTATCTCAATCGGTATGGTGGTGGACGATGCCATCGTGGTGCTTGAGAACATCACGACACACATCGAACGCGGTTCTGATCCCAAACAAGCCGCTGTGCATGGCACCAACGAGGTGGCTATCTCGGTCATCGCATCCACATTGACGCTGATTGCTGTGTTCTTCCCGCTGACTTTGGTCACGGGTATGACCGGTGTGCTCTTCCGCCAGTTGGGATGGATGGTGACCATCATGATGATTATCTCGACCACTGCAGCACTGTCGCTGACCCCGATGCTGTGCTCGCGCATGCTCAAGAAGCATCGCCAGGACAGCCCGCTGTTCCGCAAGATTTATGGACCCGTCGAGGATGTGCTCGACAAGTTGGATGACGCCTTCACCCGCATCTTGCGTGTCTGCGTGACCCACCGCTGGATTACCACTGCCGTGGCAATGGGCATCTTTTTGGGTTCCATGTTGCTGATGAAATTCATCGGTAGCGAGTTCTTCCCGACCAGTGACAACAGCCGATTGGGTGTGAGCTTGGAGCTCCCCATCGGTAGCCGCGTCGAACTCGCCAAGGACGTGAGTGCGCGCATTTACAAGGAGTGGACCGAAAAGTATCCAGAAATCAAGGTGTTCAACTACACCGTCGGTCAGGCGAGCAGTGACAACACCTTCGCCTCAATGCAGAGCAACGGTTCGCACATCATCTCGATGAACATCAAGCTGCAGAAGCCCACTGAACGTAAGCGCGGCATCGTCGAGATTGCTGGACTGATGCGTGAGGATCTCAGGCATTATCCCGAATTGAAGAAAGCCCTCGTCAATGTGGGCGGTAGCCGAGGTGGTGGCATGAGCGGACAGAGTACGCTGAACTATGAGATTTATGGTTATGACTTCGAGAAGACCGACTCGGTGGCGCAACGCCTCAAGCGACTTCTGGAAGGCGTACAGGGCGCAGCCGACATCAACATCAGCCGCTCGGACTACCAGCCAGAGTACCAGGTGGACTTCGACCGCGAGAAGTTGGCCATCTATGGCCTCAACCTGAGCACGGCAGCAACGGCGTTGCGTAACCGCATCAATGGTACAACGGCCAGTTACTTCCGTGAGGATGGTGACGAGTATGACATCAAGGTGATGTATGACAAGGATCACCGTCAGTCGCTCACCGATATCGAGAATATTTTATTGTACAACGCTATGGGGCAGGGTATCCGCCTCAAGGAAGTGGGTACCGTGGTCGAGCGTTTCAACCCGCCCACCATCGAGCGTAAGGACCGTGAGCGTATCATCACCGTGTCGACCGTTATCCAAGACCGTGCCATGAGTGATGTCATCGCCGACGCACAGCCCTTGATTGACAAGATGGAGATACCCGCGGGCGTGACCGTACAGCTGAGTGGTAGCTACGAGGACCAGCAAGACTCGTTCCGTGACCTCGGATTGTTGGCGGTGCTCATCATCATCCTGGTCTACATCGCCATGGCATCGCAGTTTGAGTCGTTCACATACCCGGGCATCATCATGACATCTATTATGTTCGCTTTCTCGGGTATCGTGCTCATCTTGCTGCTCACAGGAACCCACCTCAACATCATGTCGATGATTGGTTCTATCATGCTGATTGGTATTGTGGTGAAGAATGGTATCGTGCTCATCGACTACATCACGCTGAACCGTGAGCGAGGCATGAGTGTGCGCCGGGCAGTGCTCGATGCAGGACACTCGCGTATGCGACCGGTGTTGATGACTTCGTTGACCACCATCCTGGGTATGGTACCTATGGCGCTTGGCAGTGGTGAAGGTTCGGAGATGTGGCGACCCATGGGTGTCGCTGTCATCGGCGGTCTGACTTTCTCGACCATCCTGACCCTGCTGTTCGTCCCGACAATGTACACTATCTTCGCGTTTAACGGCATCAAGCGTGCTCGTAAGAAACACCACGCAAAACTCGATGCCCGGGCCGCGGAAGCCCAGTCAAATAAGTGATATAAAATTTTTATTTTTTCCATACTAATCCAAAAAAACTATCATGAGCAATAACAAATTGTTCAAACATCTGTTGGTCCTTGCGGTTGTGGCAGTCTCGTCACAAGCATGGGCTGGCAAAGTGAACGTGGCCGACGCTCGTCAAGCCGCAAGCAATTTCATTCAGCAAAAAATGGCCCAAGGAATGTTCAAGGCCACTAGAAACATGAATGTGTCCAATCTGAACCTTGTCCATGCCGAAGCTTCACAAGCTGTGGCCGAAGCCAATGACTACTATGCCTTCAACGTGCAGGGTGGGGGCTGGATTATCATCGCTGGAGAAGACCGTGCAGCAGCCGTGTTAGGTTACAGCGACCAGGGAAATCTTGACTTCGACAGGCTCCCATGCGCTTTCAAGGCGCTGTTCGACGGCTACAAAAAGGAGATTGAATTCCTTCAGACCTATACTGGAGACGACTTGGTGCCAGCGGCACATCTCACAGCACCCAAAACCGTTGGACCATTCATCACCTCTACTTGGGGGCAAGAACTTCCCTATTACTTGCAATGTCCTGTCTATCAGGGGGAATATTGTGTGGTGGGTTGCGTAGCCACGGCTATGGCCCAGGTGATGAAGTTTTGGCAGTACCCGCAGTCGAGCAATGCCATATCATCGTTCTATTGCTATGATATAAGGCAGACGGTGCCTGCTCTACCGGCAACCACCTTCAACTATAGTCTGATGCTTGACAGTTATTGCCATTGGGACTGGGACAACAGTGTCCTGGTGCAAGACACCTATACCGAAGCACAAGCGCAAGAAGTGGCAAAGATTTCGCGCTATTGTGGACAGGCTGTCCAAATGGGTTACAGCCCTGAAGGAAGCGGTGCTTACACCGATGACCAGTTGGAGGCGATGAAGGACTTCGGATACCGTTCCACTGCCCAGTTAGTGCAGAAATCCGGTTGGTGGGGTACAACTTACTATTCTACCGCCGAGTGGGAGGCTATGATCAAGACTGAGCTAAATGAGCGGCGACCCATCCTGTACTCTGCTAGTGATGACTATGGCAATGGCGGGCATGCCTTCATCTGCGATGGATATGATAAAGACGGCATGTTCCACTTCAACTTTGGATGGTATGGCACCTGTGACGGATGGTATGTATCCACGGCGCTGAACATGACGCACCGCGATGGTGAAGAACTTTACTTTAACTCGAGCCATCAGATGCTCATCGGCATCGAGCCGCCCGAAGGCTGGGAGCCACCCGTGAACCTGCAACCAGGCGATATCAATGGTGATGGGAAAGTGGATGTGACCGATGTCAACATCATTGTGAACATCATCCTTGGTAAAGAAAATGAAAGCAAATATCCCGGAAACGCTAATGTTGACGGTCAGGGAGGTATTGATGTAGGCGACCTCAATATGGTGGTCAACATCGTGCTTGGCAAGCAGTAACCCCAATTCTCCATTCTCAATTTTCAATTCTCAATTAAAAGAAGATGAAAGCAATCTTTATGGCATTTGACCAAGCATATTACGAGCAATTGGTCGAAACTCTGCCACAACTGGGCTGCCGTGGTTTTACCGCATGGCAGGAAGTCCAGGGACGTGGCACCAGGACGGGCGATCCCCATTATGGTACCCATGCTTGGCCTTCATTGGCGGCGTCGATGATGGTCATGGTCGAGGATGACCATGTGGACCGTGTCCTTGACTTCCTTCACCAGCTCGATGTCGAGACACCCAAATTAGGCATGCGAGCCTGGGTGCTCCCTGTCGAACGCACAATCTGACAACAGAGCCACAGCAGATGAATAGAAAGAGAGTCATATATATCTTGATGGCGATGCTGGTGGTGCTGGATGTCGGTGCTCAAAAGAAACAGAAAATCGAGCCATCGTACGCATGGGCGCTTACCGAACCCCTGGGGCTTCGCACCGATGCCACCATCGACACTTTGTTTGTCGACTATCACCGGTTTGCCTTGCCATGGAGTCCGAGCCACGTATGGGCCACAACGGGCAACTATGGCGCGCCGGGTCAGGATCAATTGTTCTTCAATCGTCCCATCACCAGCGAGTTCTTTATGGAGGACGCGTTGCAACCCTGGCTGCACAACACAGCCACCATGCGATACTATAACACCCGCATCCCTATGACCCTGGTGGGGTACACGACCGGTGGTGACAAGCGAAGCAACCAGGACCGCACCCAGGCTCTTTTCAGCGGAAACGTCAATCGACGGCTGCAGGTGGGGGCGGGCATGGACTACGTTTACTCCAAAGGCTCCTACGACAATCAGGCCGACAAGGACTTCACCTGGAAAGTCTTCAGCTCATACATGGGCGACCGATATGAGTTACAGACTTTCTTTACGCACTTCGAGTACACTACCAAGGAAAACGGCGGAATCACCGATGACCGATTCATTACTGACCCCGCCCAGGTGCAGGGAGGACAGACGAGCGTTGACAATAAGAGCATCACCACGCAACTGACCGGTGCACAAAGCAGCGTCAAGGGAAGCCAGTTCTACATGAACCACCGCTACAAGGTGGGCTTCTACCGCTATCAACGAGACTCCATCACCGATACCATCATCGGTCGTACCTACGTCCCTGTCACCAGTTTCATCTGGACCTTGGACTACAAGGATAATCGCCACCACTTCCTTAACAAGAGTGGGGTAGAGGACACCACCTGGTTTGCCAACACCTATCTTAACCTGGGTGGCACCGATGAGAAGAACAAGTGGTGGCGGCTGCGCAACACCGTGGGCATCTCGATGCTTGAAGGGTTCAATAAGTGGGCTAAGTTCGGATTGGCGGCATTTGCAACGCACGAGTTGCGGAAATACACCCAAATAACCGACACCATCACCGGAACGGGCATAGAACTGCCTGAAGGACTAGATGTGGCACCTGCGAGCGTGTCACCCAAACACACCGACAATGTGGTGTGGGTAGGCGGGCAGCTCACCAAGCAGCAAGGCTCGCACTTGCGCTACGAGGCCACTGCACGATTTGGTGTGCTCGGCAGTGCCGCAGGCGATATTGATATCTCTGGCGACATCGAGACACGACTTAAGGTTCGGGCCGACACTGCGACACTGCGCGGTTACGGATATTTCAAGAATACGGAGACTCCCTATCTGCTCAACAACTATGTGTCCAACCACTATATTTGGCAGAACGACTTCGGCAAGACGCAGCGCTTCCGCGTGGGCGGAGAACTCAACATCCCGCAGACATGGACCAACATCAATGTGGGTTATGAGACGCTCAAGAACTACGTCTACTTCGGCAACGACGGGCTCCCCGTGCAGCACACCCCCGGCATCCATGTCCTTAGTGCTACACTCAATCAAGGACTACACTTCAAGGCGTTAGGATGGGAGAACAGCATCACCTATCAGACATCTAGCGACAAGGATGTCTTGCCCTTGCCGACACTCTCAATCTATAGCAATATCTATGCCAGATTCATTGTTGCCAAGGTGCTGCATGTTCAGTTGGGCATTGACGGAAACTACTATACTAAGTATTACGCACCCACCTACAACCCTGCCACGATGACATTCCACACCCAGCAGGAGATGGAGTGCGGTAACTTCTTGCTGGCAAACCTCTATGCCAATTTCAAGATGAAGAAGGCACGTTTCTTCATTGTTTACACCCATGCAAACGGCAAAATCTTTGGCGGCAACGACTATTTTGCCATCCCGCACTATCCCCTCAACCCCCGCCGATTCCAGTTAGGCGTCAGCGTCGACTTCCTCAATTAAGCAGGGCGCCGTTAGCGTAATCCGAAAAAAACTGAAAACTGATTACTGAAAACCATGTTGCGAGAACGACATACAGCCATCAAAGGCAAGACAGTGCTCTACGTGGCACTGTTGGCGCTGACCGTCGCAATGATGGTCATGCTCAGTCGATGTGACAAGCCAGTGGCACCACCTCAAGACCTGCCGAGCGGCGGCGACACCCTGGACATCGCCATCGAGTATTCACCCGTCACCTACTACAGCTACGAGGACACGCTCGGTGGTTTTGACTACGACTTGCTACGACTGGTCTCGCAGCTCAGCGGACGACCTATGAAGTTCCATCCCATCGTCACGCTCGCCAAGGGGCTCGAGGGACTGAACGACAGCACCTACGACGTGCTTGTTGCGCAGTTCCCCATGACTGCGGCAGGACGAGAGCGTTACCTTTTCACTAATCCGATTTACATTGACAAGCAAGTGCTGGTGCAAAGGGCGGCAACGGGCGTGAAACGACAGTTCCAGCTCGCAGGAGACACCGTCTGGGTCGTCAAAGGCTCACCCATGAAAGAACGCATCGAGGGACTCAGCCGAGAAATGGGCGACACAATACATGTCATGACCGACTCAATCCATGGAGCCGAACAACTGATGATGCGAGTGGCATCAGGAGAAATCAAGTTTGCCGTCGTCAACCGGAGCATCGCAAACGCCATGACAACCAAACTCAACGGGTTGGATGTCTCGGTCGACATCAGCCTCTCGCAGTTCCAGGCATGGGTGTTACGTAAGAACAACCAGGCGCTGTGCGACAGCATCAACTGCTGGCTCGAGCGCATCAAGGCCAATAAACCCATCTACGACCCCTTAAATAGCCGTTACTTTGATTAACATCTAAAATTCTTATGGAAAGATTTCTCACATTATGCATTCTGCATTGCGCACTGTGCATGGCAATGGCGCAAGTCGACGAGACAACCCCCGAAGGCATGAAACGCCTCTCGTGTACCAGCATCATGGTCGGTAAGAATGCCTCGACCGATGGCTCGGTCATGACCTCGCACACCTGCGACTCATGGTATCGCACATGGATGACCATGACGCCTGCCCGCGACTACGAGCGTGACACCATTACCGCTATCTATAGCGAACGAATGCACACGCAGTCGCCACTCGACAGCACCAAGATGCATCAGCGAGGTGTCATTCCACAGGTGCGGCACACCTACCGCTTCCTCGACACCGCCTATCCCTGCCTCAACGAGAAGCAGTTGGCGATGGGAGAAACAACCATTGGCGGTCGTGACACCTTGCGCAACAAGAAAGGACTCTTTACCATCGAGGAGCTGGAACGCATCGCACTAGAGCGCTGCGCCACGGCACGCGACGCCATACGCCTCATGGGCGAACTCATCAAGCAGTACGGCTACGGCGACAATGGCGAGTGCCTCACCATCGCCGACAAGAACGAGGTATGGATTTTTGAGGTCTTTGGCGAAGGACCCGCCAGGGTAGGGGGCGTGTGGGCGGCTCAGCGCATCCCTGACGACGAAATTGCCGTCTCAGCCAATATCTCCCGCATCGGACGACTGGACCTCAAGGACAAAGACCACTTCATGGCGAGTGACAATGTCTTCGACGTGGCTCGGAAACTGAAGCTGTGGGACGGAAAGAGTGAGTTCAGCTTCTGGCGAGTATACAGCGGCGGAAACTACATGAAGCAGACCAAGAACTACAGTGTGCGCGAGCACTACATCATGGATGTCCTGGCACCCTCGCTATGTTTGAGCGACACCGTTGAGGAACTTCCGCTGAGTGTCAAGCCCGACAAAAAGGTCAGCGTGCAGCAAGTGATGCAACTGTTGGGCAGCTACTATGAGGGCACCGACAAGAACCTGAGCGGACGCAATCGCATACCCAACCCCAAACGCCGCGACAAGCAGGGCAACCTGGTCGAGAACGAACCCGACTCCATCGTCTCACCTGTGAGCAACCCCTGGATGCGGCCCGATGAAATCAACATTTATTATGCCAAGGGCGACTCTGCGATGAAGAACATCCGCACCGTCAGCGTCTCGTGGTGCGCCTACAGCACCGTCATCCAGCTGCGTTCGTGGCTGCCCGACGAGGTGGGAGGCGTTTGCTGGATGACGCTCGACAACCCTGGTGAGAGCCCACGATTCCCCATCTTCAGCGGCACCACCGAGTTGCCCAAGATGCTGCAAATCTGTGGCCAACACACCGACCGCGACGATGCTGCACTTTGGCACTACCGCAAGGCAAACCGCCTGGCTACCGTTCGCTGGGGCACCTACCGCAAGAAACTCGAGCCAATGCGCGACTACTTCATCGACAAAGGCCTGCGTGAACTCCCCTTCGTTGAGCAGACCTGGCAGAGCCTCAACGCCACCGACAGCAAAGCCGCCCAGCAGATGCTCAACGGCTACGTCGCCGACTTCTTCGGCGCCACCATCCTCCGCTGGGATGAGCTCGCCCGCCACATCTGGCGCCAACAATGGACCGGTTTCTAGCATTTAGTCTTGACCAAAGACCCGAGCCCCAAGTCCCAAGTTCCAAGAGCAGTGCCGTTAGCGTAGTCCGAGGCTCCGCCTCGGAAAAAACTGGCAACGGATAACTCATTTTTGCATTGTGAGATCCTTTTCACTGCAAAGCTCATAATTAACAAAAAATAATCTCGTGATTCTTGTTAATACCTCAACAATTATTTGTAAATTTGCGAAAATTAATTTTTTAGTAACCAAATAATTGTTATTCCTTATGAAGAAACTTTTACTGATTTCCGTGGCTGCTTTGTTTGCTTTCACAGGCAGCGCCCAACTGGTTGAGCAGGCCGTTGATCAAGAGAACACCGAAGTGGGGATTCTCAAAGCACCGACCCTCAACGATGACGAACTTCCCGCGGCTGCTTATTTTGTGCCGAATGCAACCTTCTTCTCAAGCTATGCCAAGAATTGCTACAACTTGACAAATCCCGCATTGAGCGTTCCCGCCTTTGCCGACCTGACCTTCACCAACGCCTCGACAGGTGCCACCAGCTACCTGTGGAAGTATGTCAATCCTGAAGGCGAGTACAACATCTCAAATCCGTTCATCACGAGCACCGACGAGAACATTACGGTAAACTATGCTTATCCTACCGCTACCACAATCGAGGCTCCCGAACTCACTGCTACGAATGAAGCTGGTGATTCTGTAACTGACTTGTTGACCGGCAGTCCGAAGTATCTACGCGTGGGCAATGCCCGACTGAAAGGTAGTGCAAATTCTGAATACACCTATTATGGCTGGTGCAATGTCTCCACAAAGGCCGGTTCGCTGTACTACAGCACAGGCCGCTTCTGCACCAACCATGAGAATTCGAACACGGCATGGGGCACCTCGACCAACATGACCGACGTGTCGCTTCGTGGTTTTGCAGAACTCTACTACAAGCCTGCCCGCCCATACGCACTGTATGGATTTGCTTGCCATGTACGTGAGGTGGCTACGCTGACCAAACCTGTCACGATGACCATCTACAAGGTGTCGACAAAGAGTAACGGACTGCTCAAAGAAATTGAAGATGTGCTCTGCACACAGACACTGACCTTCGATGACTTTGAGGCGGCAGGTACATCGCGCGTGTACATGTTGTTTGACAAAATGGTCGACGCTAAGACCGGCGAGGTAGTCGAGGGCTACACCATCGACTTCCCAATCATGGTGGCAATCACCATTCCTGAGGATGATATGACGACGCAGATCAGTGCATACTATACAGCTACCACCGTTGACTTCCCGACTCACAACTATGTGATTCTCAATGGTACTGATGCCGATGGCAACGAGGTCAAGGGAATGTTCCGCCAGGCGGGTCTGAACTTTACTTCAAGCGGCACCAAGGCACGCGCCTATGCTGCTTTCAGTCTGCTGGGTGCCTTCCAGTATGTGTTTGACGATCAGATGGGCAACGAGAGCACGCTTGAGGCTCCCGGAGAAGGCATCACCGAGAACTTTACGCTCAAGTCGAGTGTTCCCTACGAGGACGACCTGGGCCTGGAGACCAACTGGACGGCCACTCAGGCCGACGGCACTGAACTGCCCGACTGGATCACTGTGACGCTGACCGACAACTATGAGACTGTCGAGGGCGAAAAGGTCTATCAGAATGAGACCACAGCCGAGGTCGTGGTCAACGCCAACGACATGCGCAGTGAAGAGCGCAGCTGCGATGTCAAGCTGGCGTTCATTGGCGGTGAGTATACCATCCACGTGAACCAGGCTGGCCTTACCACCGGTATCGAGGAAGTGGTTGCCGCACAGGATGACACCAACGCCCCCACTTATAACATGATGGGACAGCGCGTCGGTGCTGATGCCAAGGGTCTGTTGATCCGCGGCGGGAAAAAGATTCTTGTTAAGTAAGCTCCGTCCTTAAACTCCGATAATCTAAAGCAAAACTGGTGCCAAGCTGTTTGACACCAGTTTTCTTGTTCCCCCTTTAGGGGGTTAGGGGGACGGAGCCCTATCGCACCACCTTGACAGTGCGGACAGTGCCGTTGCTCAGGCGCGTTACCTGGATGAGGATGCCGGCGGCGTTGGCATCCACTTGGCGGCCCTGCAGGTCGTAGTAGTGCGTGTCACTGCTTTCGGCTTGGATTCCGTTGATGCCAGTGACAACGAGCGGATACCACGAGATGGGGCTCTCGTTGCTTTCGCCATTAACGGTATAAATGCTCTTGACGCCGACAGCAGTCCAATCCTCGATGTCATCGCCATAGAGATAGACTTGCGCACCGGCCACGTCAATGTCGTAATAGTCGGTGTAGTTGTACGGGATCTGCTTCATGTTCTCCTCGGCAAACTCATAGTTATCTGTGGTAACCTCATACTCGTAGACGGCACGGTCGGCCTTCTGATAATAGAGCTGGTAGAAAAGGAACGAGGTGAACAGGTCGTTGCCGTCGACATCCGTTGCAGGGATGTTCATCTTGACATAGTAGCCATAGTCGTCCTCGGTAAACTCGGTAATCGCGGGCGTAGCCGGCGTGGCGGGTGTAGCAGTGGCGCCAGTGAGCACAACATTGGCGAACTCGTCGAGCACCATGCCCTCGACCGAGGTGGTGTAACCTTCGGCAGCAGTGAAGGTGTTGGCAACTTCATCGTAGATAAACTCGGCACCATCGAAGTCGAGCGAGTAGGTGTCGCCCCAGAATTCGAAATCGCCCATGTAGGCTGCGGGAACATCGAGAACACCTTCGCCATCAAGCGTACCCTTGACCCAGCCGCTGGTCAAGTACTCGCTAAGACCCTGGATATAGACATCCTGTCCCTCAAAGACGACAAAGACTTCGAAGGTCTTGTTCTGGTTGATATAGGTGTCGAGACCGCTAAAGGTGTACAGCAACGAGGTGCTTCCTGCTGGCGGAGTCACTTGAGCCTGGCTAATCAAGGCCACCAGGCAAGCCATCATCATGAGTGTAAACTTTTTCATAAGTGATAAAGTAGTTAAGTAGTTATAGTAGTTACAGTAGTTA
This sequence comes from Muribaculaceae bacterium, assembly GCA_017557285.1. Taxonomy (GTDB): domain Bacteria; phylum Bacteroidota; class Bacteroidia; order Bacteroidales; family Muribaculaceae; genus Sodaliphilus. The sequence continues at coordinate 2,281 of JAFZAK010000054.1, read as the reverse complement.
AAGTAGGCCGCAGTAAGTCTACCAGCCCGCAGGGCGGTCTTGTTCCCCCTTTAGGGGGTTAGGGGGACAACGGGGGTTAGGGGGACACTGCATTAAGCAATGTCTTCACCTCTTCACGCAGGTAGGGCACCTCGACGACATGGGGGGTGCTGTAGCTCGGATGCAGCACCACCAGCCGGTTGGCACGGACAGTGATTCCGTAATTCTTCTCGAGGATGTAGCGATACATGCTCAGTTGCAGCGCGTAGTGCCAGTAGGTCGTGTCTGGGATGTGTGCGATAGGCGCAAAGGCGGTCTTTCCCCAGCGGCTCTCGGTCTCGGGAAAGCCATTGACGATAATCTTGTTGCTCCGCTTCCAGTCATAGATGGTGAAATCGCCGTTTTGGAAGTCCAGGAAGTCGAGCATCCCTGCCACATGGCTGTCCTCATCATAGATTGCCCACTCGGTGCGATAGGGACACAGGTGATGCTGGTCCACAAACTGCTGGAAGAGTGCGTCGGTGTCGGTAAGGTAGTCCAGTGGTTCACCCAGATAGTAGTGTTCTATCTTGGCATGCATCTGACTGCCCAGATTCCGGGCCTTCTCGCCGTTGAGGGCCCATTGCGCTTTCAGTTCCTCGGGCGTCAAGCCCATTCCCGGGGCTTTGATTTCGGCCCAGTAGTCAGCGTCAAACTGTTCAAAACAACGCTCCACCACGCGGGTCACCGACTGGAAGACGGTGTCTCCCAGCGTATAGGTATGACTCGCCTCGTCAAAGTGTATCCGCGAGTCCCGCTGATGTCTATTCTCCTCGTTATAGTTCATTCTAAATGATGTTACTCATGTAAATGCTCGCCCCCAGCCCCTGTCCCCCTAACCCCCTAAAGGGGGAATGTTCTGTTCTACAACAACCCTGTACACCCCCCCCTCAGGGGGGCTTGGGGGGACGGGACTTAACCTTAGGGGGCCATCACCACCACCTTATACGCCTGGCGGCTGGACCGCGTCGTGAGGATGTAGATGCCCGAGGGTAGGGTGATGGTGTCATCATTTCGTACCTCATCGAGGTGTCGAACCACTTGCCCGCGCGTGTTGTAGATAATCACATCTTCGAGCGGTTCGCCGCACTTCACAACCACACCGCTGGCAGTCATCAACAGCGCCAACGGGCGGTCAGCTTCCACGCCGGTAATGCCGCTTTGGTCGATGGTGATGACGTTCGATTCGGGCGACAGGTAGCCCAGGCGGTAGCTTTGAACATTATAGGTGTGAATGTGGGCCGGGTTCCGGTCGGTGAACTCCATGGTGGTCTGCTGGTAGTCGTCGGTGGTGAAAGCCTCGCTGTCGACCACATTGCCCAACTTGTCATAGATGGTTCGGTTCACGATATAGTAGTCCACCTGGTCGCTCGTTGCTTGCCACGAGGCTACATAAGTGCTGTCGGTAATCTCCTCGGCGGGAAGGGCCGTCACGGCATGAAGAGTGGGCACGGCACGGCAACTGGCGTGCAGACCCATACCGAAGCTGCCCGTCAGCCCGCCGTCGCTGATGACAAGGCGTGTCTTATGGTCGCCCAACTCGGTGGGCGTGTAGGTCACGGTCAATGGATAGCCCTGTGCGCTGTTGGCAGTCTGGCGGTCAATCGACGATACTGCCGACTCGAACATTGTCGCATCATCGCGATAGATCGTCACCGTCAGGTTGCTCGTCAGGTTATGGCCCTTGACATAGACGGTGATACTCAGCGTCTTGCCCAAAGCCACCTCGCCAAAGTAAACCTCGCTATCTTGCACGGGAGAGATGAGTTCAGCAGGGCCGGTAATCACATCATTGCCGCCGGTGAACACCTCGCCGGCGCGGTTGCCCCAGATGTACTCAATCAGGTCGGGAAAGTCAATGAACGGGTTGCGGTTGTTTTGGCAGCGGTACACGGCGTCGTTGCGGGCCTTCTCTTTGTCGCTTACCGGATCCTCGCGGGCCCAGCGCAGCAGCAGGTCGATAGACCACTGGTTCAGCGTGAGCCAGGTGTTGTTGACCATCATCCAGGTGTATTTCCACTCGTAGTCCTGGTAGGCTGCCGCCATATAGAAATAGGTGCGGGCAAAGTCGCCCTTGTAGCGGTCGTCGGGCTCAAATACCACGCTCGAGCCACCGCCCTGGCCGGTCTTGGGGGTGCCGGTCTTGGTCACGCCGTTGTCAAAGTTGGTGCGCGACACCTCGCCCAACGGGTAGTGAAGCTTGGCGCTGTTGGCATTGGCGTCGCTCGGGAAGAGGTGGTTCAGGTCGGTATACGCGATATAG
>JAFZAK010000053.1 GCA_017557285.1 Muribaculaceae bacterium | reverse complement strand
TTTCCTAGGTTCCTAAGAGCCAAAGAACAAAGCGTCAATAAACGCTTTTCCGTATGTCGTCGAGACTCATGACCTCTGCCATGTGTTTAGCCTCGAACAATTTGCAAAGTTAATTACATTCTCGCAAATTAGCAAGTTTTTCAAAGTTTTTTTGGCGCAATCAGAGAAAAACACGAACTTTGCAAAGAATTTGGTAATTCGCTTTTTTAAAAGGTTGTAGACTTTAAATGTTCATCTAGACCGACTACCAGCGTAGCGGTCTACCAGTGCACAGCGCAGTCTACCAGCGTAGCGCTCTACCAGTGCATAGCGCGGTCTACCAGTGAAACGTTCTACCAGCGCGTAGCGCGGTCTTAATTGCCAAAGGTCTGCTTGAAAGCTTGCCCCGGCTTCGCCGACATGCAAGCGCAGCCTTTGGCGAGCTAAAGGTTCTTAATTCTTAATTCTCAATTCTTAATTCAATATAGTGGCAACAGTAGACGACAAAAAAATCATTTTCTCGATGGTGGGTGTGAGCAAAACCATCGAGCAGAACCAGAAGCAGGTTCTTAAAAACATCTATCTCTCGTTTTTCTACGGGGCGAAGATTGGTATCATCGGTCTCAACGGTTCGGGTAAGTCAACCCTGATGAAAATCATTGCCGGCATCGAGACCAAGTACCAGGGACAAGTGGTGTTCGCACCAGGCTATTCGGTGGGCTATCTGCCTCAAGACCCCCAACTTGACCCCACCAAGACCGTCAAGGAGGTGGTCATGGAGGGTGTGCAGCCCGTCGTGGACGCGCTTAACGAGTATGAAGCCATCAACCAAAAGTTCGGCTTGCCCGAGTACTACGAGGACGAGGACAAGATGAACCAACTCTTCGCGCGCCAGGCCGAGTTACAGGATATCATCGACGCCACCGATGCGTGGAACCTGGACAGCCGTCTTGACCGCGCCATGGATGCCTTGCGTTGTCCACCCGCCGACGAGTCGACCGAGCACTTGAGCGGTGGTGAGCGTCGCCGTGTGGCATTGTGTCGCCTCTTGCTCCAGAAACCCGACGTACTCTTGCTCGATGAGCCCACCAACCACCTCGATGCCGAATCGATCGACTGGCTCGAGCAGCACTTGCAGCAATATGAGGGCACGGTTATCGCCGTGACTCATGACCGCTACTTCCTCGACCATGTGGCAGGGTGGATTCTTGAACTGGATCGTGGCGAAGGAATACCCTGGAAAGGCAATTACAGCAGTTGGCTTGAGCAGAAGACCCAACGCCTCGCCATGGAAGAGAAGACCGAGAGCAAGCGGCAGAAGACCCTGCAGCGCGAGCTGGAGTGGGTGCGCATGGCACCTAAGGCTCGACAGGCCAAGGGAAAGGCCCGACTCAACAGTTACGACCGATTGCTCAACGAGACCGTCAAGGAGAAAGAAGAAAAATTGGAAATCTTCATTCCCAATGGCCCTCGTCTGGGCAACAAGGTCATCGAGGCGCAGCATGTGGCGAAGGCCTTCGGCGATAAACTCTTGTTTGACGACCTCAATTTCATGCTCCCGCCCAACGGCATTGTGGGTGTCATTGGCCCCAACGGTGCCGGTAAGACAACCCTGTTCCGCCTCATCATGGGAATGGAGAAACCCGACAGCGGCACCTTCGAGGTGGGAGAGACCGTCAAGGCGGTTTACGTCGACCAGCAACACACCAGCATCGACCCCAACAAGAGCGTCTATGAGGTCATCTCTGGCGGTGTGGAACTGTTGCGCATGGGCGGCCGCGATGTCAACGCACGCGCCTACCTGTCACGCTTCAACTTCTCGGGTGTTGACCAGCAGAAGCTGTGCGGTGTGTTGTCGGGTGGCGAGCGCAACCGACTGCAACTGGCTTTGGCACTCAAGGAAGAGGGCAATGTCCTCTTGCTCGATGAGCCGACCAATGATATCGATGTGAACACTTTGCGGGCACTGGAGGAAGGTCTTGAGGACTTTGCCGGTTGCGCTGTTGTCATCAGTCACGACCGCTGGTTCTTGGACCGCATCTGCACCCATATCCTCGCCTTCGAGGGCGATTCCAATGTCTTCTTCTTCGAGGGCTCTTATTCCGAGTACGAGGAGAACAAGCTCAAGCGCTTAGGCAAAGAAGAACCCACCCGCATCCGCTATCGCAAATTGAATTAAAGTCCCCCTAACCCCCTAAAGGGGAAACTATCTGTTATTATAGGGGGCTTGGGGGGACGGGACTACAAAATTATCATAAATGAACATCAGGATAGACCCTACGTGGAAGCAGGCACTGGCTAGTGAGTGGAACCAGCCTTATTTCGAGCTACTCACGCAGTTCGTGAGGCAGGAGTATGCCACCAAGCAAATATTCCCGCCTGGCCGACAGATTTTTGCAGCCTTTGATGCCACGCCTTTCGATCAGGTGAAGGTCGTCATTCTGGGGCAAGATCCGTACCATGGCCCGGGACAGGCCAATGGGTTGTGTTTCAGCGTCAATGATGGCATACCTTATCCGCCGTCGCTAGTCAACATTTTCAAGGAAGTGCACGACGACACTGGCGCACCCATGCCTACCACTGGCAACCTCATGCGATGGGCGCAGCAGGGTGTGCTCATGCTCAACGCCACACTCACCGTGCAGGCACATTTGGCTGGGTCTCACCAGGGTAAAGGGTGGGAGCAGTTCACCGACGCTGCCATTGCCGCCCTTGCGACAAAACGCCGTGGATTGGTGTTCATGTTGTGGGGAAGCTATGCCAAACAGAAGGGTCGTTTCATTAACCGCATGGAGCACCTGGTCCTTACCGCAGCGCATCCTTCGCCACTCTCGGCAAACCGCGGCGGTTGGTTCGGATGCCACCACTTCTCGCAGGCCAACGCCTACCTGCAGCGCCAAGGTCTCACCCCCATCCAATGGTAATATATGTTCTGTGGGCCTCGGTTCCGCCGAGGCCATAAAATGCAATAGATGAAACAAAAACGCTACGAAGATCTCTTGCAGCAATTGCAAGGTCTCATTGCCGGCGAGACCAACGTGACCAGTGTCCTCGCCAATGCGGCGGCTCTGATGCGCAGCATCATGGGCGAGCGCTTCTTTTGGGTTGGATTCTACCTCGTCGAAGGCGACCAACTGGTGTTGGGACCTTTTCAAGGAAGTATCGCTTGTTACCGCATCAAGCGCGGCAAGGGGGTGTGCGGTACCGCTTGGGAACAGTGTTGCAGTCAAGTCGTGTCCGATGTCGATCAGTTCCCTGGCCACATCGCCTGCAGTTCACTCTCGCGCAGCGAGATTGTGGTGCCCATGATTGACAGCAACGGCATTGTGCGGGCCGTTCTCGATATCGACAGCAAGGAATTAAACCAGTTTGATGATACCGACCGCCACTACCTTGAGCAAGTCGCACAACTTATCAGCAAGACCCTATGGTAGTTAAACTATAGAACAATGGAAGAACTGAATTTGACTTATGATGCCCCGAAGGGCGAATTCCATAAACTCCTCTATCTGGAGACCTACGGCTGTCAGATGAATGTTGCCGACAGCGAGGTTGTTGCCAGCGTGATGCAGATGGCTGGTTATGGCACTACCGAGGACCTGGATCGTGCCGATGCCATCCTCATCAACACTTGCAGTGTTCGCGACAACGCTGAACAACGCATTTTTGCCCGTTTGGGCCAGCTCAATGCCATGCGTCGCCGCCGCTCACGCCGACTCATCATCGGTGTCATCGGATGCATGGCCGAACGTATGAAGGACGCACTCATCAATGATCATGGCGTAGACCTGGTTGCCGGTCCCGATGCCTACTTGCAACTGCCTGAACTCATCACCGCAGCCGAGCAGGGAGAGAAAGCCATCAATGTGCAGCTGTCCACCACCGAGACCTATCGCAACATCATCCCGCAACGCATTGGTGCAAACCGCATAAGCGGCTTCATCTCCATCATGCGTGGCTGCAACAACTTCTGCACTTACTGCATTGTGCCCTACACCCGCGGCCGGGAGCGCAGCCGTGAGCCCCAAAGCATCCTCAACGAATTGCACGACCTGCAGCAGCGAGGCTTCAAAGAGGTCACCCTGCTGGGGCAGAATGTGAACTCTTATCTCTATAAACCAACTGACGGCGGCCAGCCCGTCGATTTGGCGGCATTGTTGACGATGGTTGCCGAGGCAGCACCCGAGATGCGTGTGCGCTTCACGACTAGCAACCCCGAGGACCTCAGCGACGAGATCATCAACGTGATGGCATGCCACGACAACATCTGCAACCATATCCATCTGCCCGTCCAAAGCGGAAGCAACAAGGTACTGAAGTTGATGAACCGCAAGTACACGCGAGAGTGGTACCTTGATCGCATCGCCCGCATCCGTGCAGCTATGCCCGACTGCGGTGTCTCTACTGACATGTTCACGGGCTTCCACGACGAGACCGAGGAAGATTTCCAAGAAACTTTAAGCCTGATGCGCGAGGTGGGCTTTGACTCGGCGTTCATGTTCAAGTATAGCGAGCGACCAGGAACCTACGCCAGCAAACATCTGCCCGACAACGTGCCCGAGGAAGTGAAAATTGACCGACTGAATCGCATGATTGCCCTGCAGAACGAGCTTTCGCTTGCCAGCAACCAGCGCGACGTGGGCAAGACTTTCGAGGTACTTGTTGAGGGTTACAGCAAACGCTCCAAAGACGATATGTTTGGCCGCACCCAGCAGAACAAGGTCATCGTTTTTCCTGCTGGTGACACTCACGTCGGTGACCGCGTGATGTGCCAAGTCGAGAGTGCCACGAGTGCTACACTGAAAGGGAAATTGCTTTAGAATTATAAAAAATCAAACACTAACGAAAAATGAAGAAACTAAATCTTTTTGTTTTTGCGACCATCATCAGCCTTTGCGGTTGCTTGATGGTGAATGCGCAAAACACTGTGGAACCCTATTTTACGACTAGTGAGTTACCTAACTTGATTAAATGTTTGCCGGCACCTCCTGACACCATGAGTGAACATTTTGTACACGACATCATGCGATATATTTGGGGAAAGCAGCAGCGACTCGATGAAGAGCGTGCTGCAATTGCTCGTCGTGATGCAGTGTGGTCCTATGAGGCTTTGTTCCAAGAGTTTAACGAGCCTTTTGGCCTGGAAATCTCGCGCGAGGGCACTCCGCAAATCTGGAAACTGCTCGAGACCAGCCTTGTCACAACCGACCAGATGCGTGTGGCTCCCAAGAAGTTCTATAACCGTATGCGACCTTATGTTCGTTTCCATGAGCACATCCTTACTGACGGACAGGAAGAAGATGAGGTGGAACTCGGAAAGGAAGGCTCTTACCCATCGGGACACACGGCCAGAGGATGGACTTGTGCACTCTTGCTAGCCGAAATCAACCCCGCCAATGCTGACACCATCTTCGCCCGTGGGTGGATGTATGGCGAGAGTCGAGTGATTGTGGGTGCACATTGGCAGAGCGATGTGGATGCTACGCGCGTGGCGGCCAGCATCGGTTATAGCCGATTGCAGACCAGTCCGGCTTTCCGTGCGCAGATGGCTCTTGCACAGGAGGAATTCAGAATGCTAACAGGACAGAGTTATGTACCGGCGGTCATAGATACCACAAACCCATATCAAGGTGACGGAGTGGTCTATAACATCATGGGACAGCGGGTCGACGAGCACTACAATGGCATTGTCATCGCGGACGGCAAGAAGTCCATACAGAGTCACCCATAGCAAACTTAAAACCGTTATTAGTAGCGCTATCATAACTTTGCCGTGACGCAGACGAGCGAGAAACTGTGGAATGCTAACTTTATTAAGGTGAGTGCAGCAAATTTCTTGCTGTTCTTCGCCTTTTACTTGTTGATGCCGCTGCTGCCGCTCTACCTGCATGACACTTTCGGGTCGACCAAGGACGTGATTGGTGCCGTGCTCAGCGGATATGTCGTGGCGGCATTGATTGCTCGGCCGTTCAGCGGTTATCTGGTCGACACCTTCCCGCGGCGACAGGTGTTGCTCATCTGTTATTTCTTTTTCTTTATCTTCTTTGCTGGCTACTTGGCGGCGGGTACACTGCTGCTTTTTGGCATCGTCCGCACCCTGCACGGCGTGCCGTTTGGCGCGTTGACGGTATCGAACAGTACCGTTGCCATCGACGTGTTGCCTAGCAGCCGCCGCACCGAGGGAATCGGGTACTATGGACTGAGCAACAACCTGGCTATGGCAACCGGACCGACGGTAGCCATCTATCTGTTCAACTGGGTGGGGAGTTATGAGGTGCTCTTCTGGGCAGCATTTATCATCGCGGGCATTGGGCTGTGGGTTGACGCTACTGTCAAACTCAAGCCTCGACCGAAGGTTGAGGGCAAACGTCCTGTCTCGCTCGACCGATTCTTTCTCGTGGCAGGCACCTTGCTTTTCCTTAACATGGTGGCTTTTGGATACAGTTACGGCGTGTTGAGCACTTATCTGGCCATCTATGCCAAAGATACAATGGGTGTGACCAGTGGCACAGGCACGTTCTTCCTCATTCTAGCAGTGGGATTGATGCTGTCGCGACTGCAAGGGGCATCGGCATTGCGCAAGGGTAGGGTGGTACACAACGCCTCGATGGGTATGCTCATTTCGTTGGTGGGCTACACGCTCTTTGTCGCCATGCCCAACCTTTGGGGCTTCTATGGCGCAGCAGTGCTCATCGGTTTGGGCAATGGACACATGTGGCCTGCCTTCCAGAACATGATGATCAATCTTGCCACCCACGACCAGCGGGGCACGGCGAACAGCACCATCCTCGTCGCTTGGGATGTGGGCATCGGTCTTGGCGTCATCCTCGGAGGCGTGTTCTCCGAACACTTAGGCTATGCCAGCGCCTTCTGGAGCGGTGTGGCGGTCAACGCCATTGGCATCGCTTCCTACTTCGCCTTCAGCCGCTCACACTACTATCGCCATAAACTAAGATAATTTGTTAGGGCTCTCGCCAGTCGCCATTGGCTTTGATGAGGGCAACGAGGCGGTCGATGGCCTCGTCCTCGGGGATGTTCATTTCGATGCACTGCTTGCCTTTGTAGAGGCTGATTTTTCCCCTTGCAGCACCCACATATCCATAGTCGGCATCAGCCATCTCGCCGGGGCCGTTGACGATGCATCCCATCACGCCAATCTTGAGGTGTGTCAAGTGCGCCGTGGCTTGTTGCACACGCTTCACAGTGGTCTGCAGGTCGAACAGGGTGCGGCCACATGACGGACACGAGATGAACTCGGTCTTGCTCATGCGCACACGACATGCCTGCAAAATGGCAAAGGCGATGCGCACCACCTCGTCTTGGTCGGGATATTGTGGGGCGTCAATCCAAATGCCGTCGCACAACCCGCTCATCATAACCGCGCCCAGATCGGCACCGGCCTTGACCTGCAGCCACTCGCTCTCGGTGTCGTCATAGTGAACACGGGCGATGACGGGCATCGTGTTTCCGTTGGCTTCCAATTCGTGCAGTTGCTGCAGCAATGAGCCAGGAATGTTGTCGTTGTCGGGCGTGATGACCATCACTTGTTCGAGTACATCCACTAGTTCGTCATCGGTGAAGTCGGGTTGTAATGCCCCCGTCAATGCCTTGCGGTCGCACGAGGCTACCACCAACGGGGTGCGCTTGCCGCCCAACTTGCGCGCCTCGCGGCGTGGTGGGCAGATGGGGTCATAGCCTGGGCACATTTCGCCCTCGATGGGCTCATGATTGGCGCGGGCGGTGATATATTGCACCAACTTCTGTGCTACGGGAATCTCTAACTCGGGATCCTCGCTTAGCGACACGCGGATGGTATCGCCCAAACCCTCGCTCATCGACGTGCCGATACCCACGGCACTTTTTACACGACCATCCTCGCCTAAACCT
>JAFZAK010000052.1 GCA_017557285.1 Muribaculaceae bacterium | reverse complement strand
GGAATCATCTGGATGCGGTTGTTGCCGAAGAGCTGGTTGCGTCCCTGCATGACCGACTCCTTCTCGCCGAAGAATACCAAGGCATTGAAGGGCTTGCGGTCAGAAACGAGCGAATATCCGGCCAACTCATAGTTGCCTACATGGGCACTGAGCTGGACAAAGGCGTCCTCGCCGGCTGCCAGCCGTTGGAAGTTGTCATAGCCCTCGAGCTCCACCGGAAAGCGCTTCCCGGCATACATGGCGAAACGGTCGATGACGACAGTGGCAAAAATGCAGTGGTTGACGTAGGTCTTCCATGCCGCCTTCAGAGGCGAATAGCCATGACGCTGGCGGAAGTAGCGATAAGCGATGCCACAACTGGCGTTGAGCACCAGGCATACGGGAACGACAAAGATGGCGGAAAAAGCATAAATCAGCCTCACATCCACCACCTTGAGCAGCCCGATCAGCGCACGATGTGACCATCCGGCTCCATAGGTCGTCCCTACCCACGCTCTTTGGGCCATGTCAAGCCTGCATCTTGTTTTCGATAAAGTCGTAGAACTCTCGCAAGGTCTTGACCTTGGTCATGTCCTCGGGCTTGATTTTGAAACCGAAGTTTCGCTCAACAATCACCACGATATCGACGAAGTCAAGGCTGTCGATGCCCATGTCCTCTTTCAGACGAGCGTCATCGGCAATGCGTTCTTCGTCAATCTCCAGGTCCTCGATGAGGAAATCTCTTACTTTTTGTTCAATTTCTTGTCTTGTCATATTATAATAAACTGGGAATACTGAGAAAACTGGGAGTTCTAGGAATACTGGGAGTTAACTATTAACCCTTTTACAGACGACGATGCTGTGTCCTTGTCCCAGATGGTCGTGGATAGTCTCTATCTCCATTCCGGCTTGCCGGATGCATTGCTCCAGGTCGGCGGTGTTATACATCTTGCTGTTTCCGTTGGCAATGGCGGTGAAGTAAAGGCTTGTCATCGTCAGGCACAGGGTAGCGGGTTCAAAGCGCTGGCGGTCCCAGAGCGTCTCCATGATGTAGACGCGCGTCTCGGGCCCCATCACAGCAGCGGCGCGACGCAAGATGGCAACAATCTCATCCATGCTGAAGCAGTCCAGGAACTGGCTCATCCAGATGGCATCGAGTCCTCCCTCGCGGCGCGGGAACTGGGCCTGCGGGTCGAGCAGGTTGATGCCGTGACCGCTGATGCGCTCGGCACCGGTCTTGCCAGCAACATTGGCGCGCATCATCTCGATTTGCTGCGGCAGGTCGAGGATGGTGACCTGCACCTGTGGGTCATAGGCGACGCACTGCAGCGCCCACTTGCCTGTGTTGCCGCCTACATCGTAGAGCGAGCGCACATGGTGCTCATCGAAGATGACCTTCAAGGCCTCGGGGAACGACGAGTCGCTATAAAAATGGTCGAAGCCGAACCAGCTGCGCTGCACGTGTTCGGGCAGGCTCGACAACCCTTCGTAGACCGTGGGCCAGGGACCGAAGTGTTTCAGTCCCTCGGGCTTGCCGTTGAGCAACGCCTCCTCGAGGCGGAACATCCCCTCGTAGTTCACATCGTGGTTAAAGTCGATGTTGACGCGCGTCGCGGGATCGTTGAGCAGGAACCATCCTGCCTTCGAAAGCGTGAAGCGGTCGGTCTCCGGGTTGACCAGGATGGTGCCGATGGAGAGCGACGCCTCGGTAAGGCACTTGACCGCATAGTCGCTCAGGCCCGTTTTTTCGCAGATTTCCTGTCGTGTGAGGCCGTTGCTGGCCGCGCCGAGCATCTCGAGGATGCCCCACTTGACCATCAGACGCGACGCCTGGAACACGACCGGTCCCCATGCGATGAACTCAGCGAGCCGCTGAGCCTCGCGTGCTGACAGCTGCTCGCTGGTGTATTGCTTCAGTAAATCCGGTGACAGATTCATCAGTGTTTTAGATATTCAACACCCCTTCTCCAAACCGAAGGAGTTATGGATTGTCATAGGGGTCTATGGATTACTTCGCTTTGTTGGCGGGGAGGACCAGTCGGATGGCACCGCCCTCGTCGAGGGCCTGGCTGACCTCACTGACATTGATAATGTCGAAGATGTTCTTGACAGTGGCAAAGTTGCGTTGCCACAAGTTGCGTCCCAATTTGTAGGAGCGCAGCACATGGAGTCGGCCGTTGTTCGGTCCCATGGGATCAATTTGGTCGACCTTTTCATACTCAGCCAGGTAGTCATAGCACCATTCCAGCATCTTACGGGGGTAGATACCGCGCAGTTCAGGCTGCAGGGCGGCATACTCCCACTCGGCCTCGGTGGGGAGGCGGTAAGGCTTGCGCAAGTCTTCGGCAATGCCCTCGGCAATCTCGTTGGCCTTGTCCCAACTGGTGCTGCGCCAAGTCATCTTGGGGCGTTTGGGCGCCTTCTCGTCGAGCATGGCGTTGGCCACACCGCGATTGACCAGCTGACGGCTGATGTAGAACGACGACAGGGTGACGCGGTGCATCGGTTCGGTCTGCATATTCCAACTGTGACGGCCGTCATAACCCATGGTGAAAGTGCCGCCACGCACCAGCAGCATGGTAATTTCTTGTCCCTCAATCTTGATGACAAATGAGTCGGGATAGGCTGCATTGTCGGTAATCTCATACTCGCCGGAAATCAACTTTGAACCCAAACTTGATTTCTTTGTCGGCATGGTGTATTCCTCATCTTCTCCCAGACGGTCGACCGAGCCGACCTCGCTCATGGGTATGATGGTCTCTATGCCCGCCACAATGACGGTGACATGGTCCAGGGCGTCCAATTCGACCAATTCGCCAGTAATGACGGTTCCGCTTTTCATTGTCACCTTCACCTGGTCGGCCTGCGCAGTCAGGAAACCGCACATTATCAATGCCACAAGGGCGAAAATCAACTTTTTCATCTGTTAGTCATTTATTGTCAATAAAACGTGCAAATATACGACAAATCTGCCAATCGCTCAAATTTTTGAGCAAAAAAAGTCAGCGAGGTCGATGGTGTGCGTGGCGGTGCCATCGGGTGTTTCGCCTGCCGGGTGGATGTGCAGGTTCTTGGGCATGGGCTCGCAGCAGGCGGCGAGGGCAACATCGTCGGGGTCATCAGCATAGGAATGCACCTGTACATCGGGATGTACCAAGGCGAAGAGCAGCGAGAACTGCCCGCGCCCGGCATTCAGGATGGCAACGGTGTCGTTTCCGTCCTGAGGCTGATAGCCGTCAATCCACTGGCTGAAGTCGTCATAGCGCTTGAGCAAGCGGCGCGTCTCGCGCTCGATGTCGGCACCCTTGTAGGTATACTTGTCAATCACATAGTGATGGAAGTAGTGGGTGTCCTCAAGTTCCTGCTTCATCTGCTGCATGCGATCCTTGAACATGGCGCAGAACTCGTGTGCGATGCCCTGATAGGTGTCGCCCATCTCGGACAACTGGCTTGCCGGGACTCGTTTGCCGACGAAGATGTCAATCTTTCCTCGTGACGCAAACGCGCTGTCCTTGGGCATGACGTGCCCCAATCCGTGCATATAGACCGGCAGGATGTCGGCTCCTATCTCGCTCGCCAACACAAAGGCACCCTTGTGGAAGCGCTGGATGCGCTCGACCGAGCGTTCGCCCTCGGGGAAGAGTACCACGCTGTAGCCCCGCTCGATGGCTTGCGAAATGTCGGCCTTGAGTTCGTCGACGGGTTTGTCCAGGCACAGGAAACCCGCCAACTTGAACAAGGGGTGCGCGATGGGGTTGCGCCACACCTTGCCGCTGATCATCATCAAGATGTTCGGGTTGATGGCAAGCATGTAGATGGGGTCAAGAATCGACTGGTGGTTGGCAATGATGATGCTACCCTTCTCGAACTTCTCGTCGTGCTCGTTGTGGATGTTGTAGTGCACACCCCAGATATGCCCAATGTTGGCCCGCATCGATCCGCAGACCACACGGCGCATGAACGCCTCGCGTTTCTCGCTGCGCGGCAACAGCTTGAATATCAGCCCCAGCACACTGCCATAGGCCAGTTCGGTGATATAGACCACGGCACTGTAACCCGTGCGTATCGCCTGCTCGATGGTCACGGGCGAGCGACGCACCTTGCCCTCGTTCTTGGTGAGCCACCCGAAGACGAGTGGCGGCACAATCCACGCCATCAGCACCACGGTAAACATGCCCACGATAGTCACCTCGGCCAGCGAGTGTAACGCCGGGTGCTTGGCGATGATGAGCGCACCCATGCCGATGAACAAGATGAGTGCCGAGATGATGATGCTGTTCTTGTAAGAGCGCAGCAGCTTCTTGTGGTAGGCAAACTCGTTGATGAGTCCGTCGGTGATGAAGATGGTATAGTCGTCACCCTGACCGAAGATGAACGTGGCCAGGATGACGTTGACAATGTTGAACTGCATGCCGCACAGGTACATGATGCCCAGAATCCAAATCCAGCCCATCGCCATGGGCAAGAACGCCAACAGCGCCAACTCGAGTCGGCCAAACGAGATCCACAGGAAGACGAACACGATAAATCCGCAGGCGAAGCCGATGTAGTTGAAGTTGTCGCTGAGCGAGCGCGCCACGGCGCTGTTCATACCCACGAAGTCAAAGGCATAGCCGCCCTTGTCCACCCTCTCGTTAAGGGTATCCTCAAGCTGCTGTATATCGCACTGGGTCGCATCAATCACATCGACGACGGTGCAGTTGCCGGTGCTCTCGCTGAATGAGTTGGTGAGCAAAGCCGACTGCACGGTCTCAAAGTAATTGAAATCGTGCGGCTCATAGGTATCGTTGATGATGTCGAAAAATCCTGTGAAGGCATCGTCGCTAAAGCCATACTGGGGGGCATGCTGATTGATGGCCTGGATGGCCTGGGCGCGGTGCTTGTCCCAAAAAGCGTTCCATCGGTCGATGCGCCGCTGTTGCTCATCGGCCGAGCAGATGAAGTGGGTCACATCGGAGTACTTGCGCAGCTTGCCTGCTGTCTGCAGGCTGTCAAGCAGGGGCGCCATGCGCTCGCGCTGCTTGAGTGCCTCGTCCCAGGTCTTGCCCTCGGTGGCGAGGTAGACGTTCGAGGTGTCGTTGAGTCCCGCCGCTGCCGTGAGGTCGCCCAGCAGTTGGGTTTGCTCGGGCGTCATGTAGTTGACATGGTGCATGTTGGCATCGAACGAGGTCTTCAGGCTGAAGTACCCGAAGAAGACGGTGAGCAACAAGAAGACCCACAAGAGCCAGCGATGCTTGTCGGGCGAGACCGACGAGATGCGGCCAAACGAGAGTTTTTCCTCCCCTGCCACAGCGCGCTGCTTGACCAGATGCGGCAAGAAAATGAGCACGAACAGGATGGTGCCGATGAGCATGAACACGGCAAACAGTCCCAGGTCGCGCAACGCCGGAGCGTCGAGCGGAATCAAGCTGGCGAATGCACCGACGGTGGTGATGTTACCAATGAGCAGGGGCGGCACCATCTCCTTGAGCACGTCGCGCACGGTGCCGCCATGGTCGATGTGGGCGACAAAGTGCAGGGGATAGTTCACAGCAATGCCGATGATGATAGACCCAATGGCCAGCACGATGAGCGAAACATCGCTGCGCAGCACGGCGGTGAAACCCATAGCGAAGAGCCATCCGAAGAGGATGGCGACGCCGATGAGCAGGATGTGCTTGGTCTTGCGGAACGAGAATATCAGCAACAAGACGATGAGTGTCACCGCGATGGAGATGGCCCAATAACTGTCGGACTTGATTTGTCGGGCGTTGCCCACGGCGATAACGGGCGAACCCGTGAGCGCCACCTCGACCTCGGGAATCTCTTGCATGGTCTGCTTGGCGACACTGTCGACCTGCTCGACCAGCAAGGCGTTGCCAGCGGTCTCCATCGCCCCGTAAGGCGAGGTCATCATGGCGATGGCATATTTCTTCCCGGAGGTGAAGATGTATCCGTTGTCCATCTCGAAGGGCAACGATGCCTGTTTGGCTTGCAGCAACGCCATCACGTCGCCGAAGAGCCCCAGCGGGTCGTTGCCGATGTTGTTGGCAAACATTCCCGTGGCGGGCATCATGATCATCTGCACATCGTTGGCAAGCTGCGAGTCGATGGAGTCGGGATTGGACAAAATCTGCTCCATGCGGTCGTAGTCGGCCTCATCGAGCATCAGCGGCATGTTCTGGTAGATGAAGTCGGTGATGCCGCTGACCTTGTCAAAATCGACCTGTGTAGTGACCTCTCCCACCTGCTTATGCGCCGGACTGGCCGACAACTTCTCGGCAAAGAGGTCGACGGCTTCGGTCATGCGATCGACATCGATCGAGTCGCCATCCTTCATCTTGAACATGGCGATGATGCGCTGGCCACCCGATATGTCTTGATAGAGCGTGATGGCCTTCTGCTCGTCCTCGCCCATGGGCATGAAGTCAAGGATGTTCTCGTTGTAGCGCAACGAGGCCACCATCGCCAGCAAGATGCAGGTTGCCGCCACCATCAGCGCCCAACACAAGCGTTTCTTGCGCTGGAAGAAGTCATATATGTTCAGGAAAAATGAGGTCATTTTATCAATTAATAGTTCCCCCAAGCCCCCCTATAGGGGGGGTGTGGAGTCCCCCTAGCCCCCTAAAGGGGGAATATACGTTTGCTTATTGCTTAAAGCTTATAGCTTACAGCTTTTATCCCCCTTTAGGGGGCTAGGGGGACAACTGTTTCTTTGAGTTCGGTGAAGAAGGCACGTTCGAGTTTGCCGATTTGCTCCAACACATCGCCCAGGTCATCGTAGGTGTAGTTCTCGCCCTGTCGGCGCTTGAAGATGCGCGACGCCTTGTAGGCGAAGTCTCGCCACAGGTCGCCAATCTCGGTGATGCGGCGCGAATAGTCGTTCAACTCCTCGACACCTGTCAGTTCGGCGGCCTCTTGCAGGAAGGCACCATAAAGGAAGCGGAACCCGGCGCCGCCCGTGCCGATCTCCTCAAGCATGCGGATGATTTGCGCCAGGTTGAGTGCCGCTCGGCGCTTGCCCCAGTCTTTCTCCCAGTTGCGTATGCGGCGCGAGAGGTAATCGATGCCGTTGACCCCCACATAGTGTATCCAGCTAGGCTGCGAGGTCATCATCCAGCAGGCCTTTTTGATGGCTTTGAAGATGATGGGTCGCAGGTCCGGCAGCTGGTCGGGAACCGACTCGATCCAGTACATCTGCCCCAACAACGGGTAGGTTCCTCCCTTGGCGAAACGCACCTTGAGCAGGTCCTTGGGCGATATGGTGACACGTTCGGTGGCGTTGGCGTCGTGGACGGTATAGTCGCCCGTCTCCTCATCCTTGCCGACGATGCAGATGTTGTGCCCATTGAAGTGGAAACGGTACTCCATGGGCATATATGGCAGGTAGTACATACCCACGACACAGCCCACGGGAATCTGCCGTTCAAGCAATATCTTGTCCAGGTCGCGCATGGCGTGTTCCTTGTTCAGGTAACGGCGCGTGACGGTCTTGATGCCCAGCTGCTTGGTCACTCGCTTGAACAGGATGCCCGGGAAGGTGCGGAACGAGGTGACGGGCATGCCCGACATCTTGATAAAGGGTATATGTGTAAAGAAAATTCCACTTGCCAGACCGAAGATCATCGGTTCTGACAAGTCGATGCCGTGAAAACGTAACAATGTCGCCGTGGCACCATTCTCGCAATGTGCCGCCGGGCGATGCTCTAATGACAAAATCATTGTTCAGGTATGCTCTTCAGCTCG
>JAFZAK010000051.1 GCA_017557285.1 Muribaculaceae bacterium | reverse complement strand
TCAATCATCGGGATGAGGTCCTGACGCACCTGACCGACTGTGCGAACAAAGTTGTCAAACTGCTGCTGAATGGGCGATGTGGTCGACAGATAGTGATAACTGCCCACCAACAGACCGCAGCGTTGTGCTTGCTCGACGTTATAGGCATAGTGGGGCGACTGGTAGGTCTCGCCCTCTGTTGCCTTGATATAGGCAAAGCGGATGTCATCGTTGGCAGTGACTTTCTCCCAGTTGATTTCTCCCTGGTGGCTTGACACGTCGATGCCGTCAATTAACGCACCCTCGCGCCTAGGCTTCACATCGCGCGCCGACTCGCCACCAGCCGAGTCTTTGCACGCCGTCATCGTCAACACCATGACAACCAACAGCAGCATCTGAACAATTTGTCTGCCCTTGTCTCTCATATCGGCAAAGTTACTGTTTTTTGGTGAAATAACGATGCAATTCGACCCAAAATCATAGAAAAAAATGATATTTGTTTCTATATTGTGATTTTTTTACTATCTTTGTAGCAAATATGAGATTCATCATTATTACTAACCTTTAAATTGTAAGAATTATGGAAGGAATGAATCCTGCTCCCGCTCCCGGACCCATCCCCGCAAAGGCTCGTCCACAGTTGGGCTTTGTTGAGGCTTTGAAGATTTGCTTGACCGAGAAATTCTGTAACTTCGAGGGACGTGCACGTCGTTCAGAGTTCTGGTGGTTCGCGTTGGCAAATAGTGTTGTATCTTATCTGGTCAATCTGATTGGCGGACTGATTAGCCCCACCACAGGCCTAGTGCTCGCCTGCATCGTTGCGCTGGCATTGTTGTTGCCTGGCCTGGGTGTCAGTGCGCGCCGTTTGCACGACCTTGGCAAGAGTGGTTGGATGTTGTTGTTGGCGCTAATCCCCATCGTAGGTGCCATCATCCTGCTTGTGTGGTTTGCCAAGGACGGAGACCCCAATCCCAACCAGTTTGGACCGTCACCCAAGTATCAGTAATCTATCACTAACTGAAACAAGTGCCCAGCCCATCCAGGCTGGGTATTTTTGTCCCCTATTTTCTCTCCTTCTCACCGAAATTCATTACCTTTGCCGAAAATTTCTCACGGAACTGTGGAAATAAAGGAACTGTGTGACATATTTTGTGGCAAGGCGCGGCAAGACGCACTCAAGCAGCTGCTCGACGGGCGTCGTCGAGGTAATGTGGTTATCGATGGACTCGCTGGCTCAGCGTCATCGGTGCTGTTTTCACGCTTGCCCCGACGCAAACAACCCTATCTGATTGTAGCCAACGACCTCGACGAGGCGGGATATATCTACAACGACCTGGTGCAGCTCGCTGACGAGCGACAGGCGCTAATCTTCCCCAGTGGATATAAACGCGACATCAAGTATGGCCAAATTGACGCGCCCAACGGCATTCTGCGTACCGAGGTACTCAACCAGTGGTATGCCAGTCCCGTGCTGCGATGGGTGGTGACCTATCCCGAGGCGCTCGCCGAGCGTGTCGCGTCGCGACAAACCATCGAGCAGACCACCATCGAACTGGCGGTGGGAGCGACTGTCGACCAAGTCAAGACTGCCGATCGATTGCGCGAATTGGGGTTTACGCAGGTCGACTATGTCTACGAACCAGGCCAGTTCTCAGTGCGAGGCTCCATCCTCGACGTGTACAGCTACAGCAACGAGTTGCCCTATCGCATTGATTTCTTCGGCGACGAGATTGACTCTATACGCACCTTCAATGTCGAGACGCAGCTCAGCGAGGAGCGGGTTGAGAGCATCGGCATCGTTGGTAACAATGGCAGCGAAAATGCCACGGGAACCTCTCTGCTCGACTACATACAGCCCGAGACAATGCTCGTGTGCCGAGATGCGCGATGGCTCGAGGCCAGGGTACATGAGATTGCTACCGACGGCATGTCGAGCAGCGCGGTGATTGCCCAGGAGGGTGACCAGAATGCCATGGACAAGGTGGTCGATGTGGACCACTTCGCAGCCATGCTACACACCATGCGTCGCATCGACTTCTCCTATGGCGAGAGCCCACTCAAGGGAGAGGCGCGACTCACGTTGCACTGCTCGCCACAAGGCATCTACCACAAGAACTTTGACCTCATCAGCGAGTCGTTCCAAGATTTCCTTGCGCGTGGCTACCGCATACTCATCCTCAGCGACAACGAGAAGCAGATCGCGCGACTGCGAGCCATCTTTGAGGACCGTCACGACGATATTCGCTTTGAGCCGTGCCTGCGAACGCTTCACGAAGGCTTTGTCGACGACGACCTGCGGCTGTGTGTATTTACCGACCACCAGATTTTTGACCGCTTCCACAAGTATAACCTCAAGAGCGACCGCGCACGTTCGGGCAAGTTGGCCTTGTCGCTCAAGGAGTTGAACCAGATTGAGGTGGGCGACTACATCGTACACGAGGACCATGGAGTGGGCAAGTTCGGAGGGCTCCTGCGCACTGCCGTCAACGGCAAGATGCAAGAGATGATCAAACTTACCTATCAGGGTGGTGACACCATCTTTGTGAGCATACATTCGTTGCACAAGCTTTCGAAATACCGTGGCAAAGAGGGCATGGAACCGCGACTGCACAAGTTGGGCAGCGGTGCTTGGAACAAGATTAAGTCACGCACCAAGAGTCGACTGAAAGACATCGCCCGAGATCTCATCCGTCTCTATGCCCAGCGCCGCAAGGAACAAGGGTTTGCCTACTCGCCCGACGGCTATCTCCAGCAAGAGTTGGAGGCATCGTTCATCTACGAGGACACCCCCGACCAACTCAAGGCGACACAGGCGGTGAAGGTTGACATGGAGAGTTCCAAACCCATGGACCGACTCATTTGTGGCGACGTGGGCTTCGGAAAGACCGAGGTAGCCATACGCGCAGCATTCAAGGCGGCCGTTGACGGCAAGCAGACAGCAGTGCTCGTCCCGACCACGGTACTGGCATTCCAGCACTACAACACCTTCAGCGAACGACTGAAGGACTTCCCCGTGCGTGTCGACTACTTGAGTCGGGCACGTAAGCCAAAGGATGTCAAGAAGATACTGGTAGAATTGGCAGAGGGGAAGATAGACATTATCATTGGCACGCACAAACTCATCGGCAAGACGGTCAAGTTCCATGACCTGGGACTGCTGGTAGTAGATGAGGAACAAAAGTTCGGTGTCGCCACCAAGGAGAAGCTCAAGCAGCTTAAGGTCAACGTCGATACCCTGACGATGAGTGCCACGCCCATCCCGCGCACCTTGCAGTTCTCGCTCATGGGTGCCCGCGACCTGAGCGCTATCAACACCCCGCCTGCCAACCGCTATCCCATTCTTACCACGCTCACCACCCTCAACGACGATGTGGTGGCCGAGGCAATCAACTTTGAACTGTCACGCAACGGGCAGGTGTTCTTCGTCAACAACCGCATCGAGGAACTCTACAACCTTGAGACGATGGTGCGCCGTGTGGTGCCCGACGCGCGCGTGGTGGTGGCGCACGGACAAATGCCGCCCGAACAGATGGAGCAGACCATCATCGATTTTGCCAATCACGACTACGACGTGTTGCTGTCCACGACTATCATCGAGAGTGGTGTCGACATGCCCAATGTCAACACCATCATCATCAATAATGCCCACAGCTACGGCCTGAGCGACCTGCACCAACTGCGAGGACGCGTAGGCCGCTCGAGTCGCAAGGCATTCTGCTACCTACTCGTGCCGGCGGGACGTCCGTTGACCTTGGTGGCACGGCGACGGCTGCAGGCCATCGAAAGTTTCAGCGACCTGGGAGCGGGCATACACATCGCCATGCAAGACCTGGACATACGCGGTGCCGGCAACCTGCTTGGCGCGGAGCAGAGCGGCTTCATCGCCGACTTGGGCTATGAGACCTACCAGAAAATCCTCAAGGAGGCCGTACTTGAGCTACGCACCGAGGAGTTTGCCGAAGAGTTCGCCGAGGAGGCGGCCGATGCGGCAACCAGCGAAGACCGCCAGGACTTTGTGAGCGACTGCTCGATCGACACCGACCTCGAGCTGATGTTCCCAGCCACCTATGTGCCACAGGAGAACGAGCGCATCACACTTTACCGTGAGCTCGACGCCATGCAGACCGACATGCAGGTGCAGGACTTCGAGGCGAGACTGGTCGACCGCTTCGGAGCTATCCCGGCGATGGCGCAGGAACTTATCCGCATCGTCCCATTGCGCCGTTATGCACGCCGTTTAGGTATAGAGAAAATCGTGCTCAAGGGAGGGTTGATGTATACCTATTTCGTCGGCGAGGAGAATCTGGCATACTACCAGTCGGCGGCTTTTGGCCGCATGCTGCAGTACCTGCAGAACAATCCTAAGCGGTGTCACATCCGCGAGAAGAACGGCCGCCGCTCCTTCAGTATAGAGCAGGTTACCACCGTCACCCAAGCCCTCGACATCCTCCGCCTCATCACCCAACTCCCCACCATTTGACCACTCTCGAACGTGGTTTTTTGTCGCTTGTGGCCAAATATAATTGCCATATTGATTATTATTGAGTAATTTTGTAGCGCAATACGTGAAACAACGAACACCCTGGTTGGACTATGTGCGGTTTTTCAGTATCTTTCTGGTGATACTTTACCACACGCCCCCGCGGATTGAGCTGCTCGACGAGGCAGTGATTTTGAATCTGCGGGTGCCGGTGTTTTTTTGCATCTCTGGATTTCTGTTCAATGACGATCGCTGGACCAACTTTTGGCGCTATGCCTGGCACCGCGGCAAGCAGATATTGATACCCTACGTCCTGTTCTTTGCTGTCTTCTACGGTTTGTGGCTGTGGTTCGGACGCGACCTGTTGGGCGGCGATGACCTTCGTGTCCCTGTCACGCGTCCGCTGGTCGAGATGGTCATGGGTGACCCGCAGACCATCGTTGCGCCGTTCTGGTATATCGCCTGCCTGCTCACCATGCAGCTTATCTACTACTGGATTGCGCGGTTCACGCCTCGGCGCTGGACATTGGTGGTGTGTGCCCTCATTGCGGTGTCAACCTACTGGATGTCGTGGAACTGGGGCTGGGTGAGGTTCTGGAATCTGGGCAATGCCCTGTTGTTCATGCCGTTCTATGCCTTTGGACATAGCCTGAAGCCTGCCCTCGAGCGGCTGGAATTCCGTGGGGTGGGGCGGACCCTGGGTTTGTTGGCGTTAGGCATCGGCTCGATGGTGGCGATGGTTTGGGTGGTCGGAGTCAAGGCGCATGATCCGGGGCTATACAGCCTGTTGCGTGTGGCATGCGGACTGCTGGTCATCCCTGCCTACCTGTGCGTGGGCAAGTGGGTAGCAAACCGCTGCGGACGGCGGGCCTTCATCGAGTCGGTTGTGCTGGGTGGCACCATCTATTTGGGACTACAAAACTATGCCATTGGCTTCATCCGTATCGCCTTGGAGCGCATCGCGGGCGTTGGTTGGCTCACCGATCACATTTGGATGCGGTTAGTCATCGCTCTCGTCGTCATGGCGGCACTCTATCCCATTTCGGCATGGATTCAGCGCCATGCCCCTTGGGTCATTGGCCGCAGCCGAAGCAAATAAGCAAATTACACATACTCATTAAATACATTAGATTATGAAAAAATTACTTTTGTTACTGTTGTTATGGCTCCCGCTAGTTGTCCTGGCACAGGACTATGTCCCCGACACGACCAAGATTGAGGCCGTGACACTGATAAATGGCCACATCATTCGTGGTAAGATTGTTGAGTACAAACCTCTGGAATCATTGAAAATCCAGCAAAGCAATGGTACTGTCACACAGGTGGCTTGGGATCAAATCGTCGTAATCAAGAAAGAGAAGCAACAACCCAAATCGGCTTTCACTACCACATTTGGCGACGACAAGGGACCCAGAAAAGGATTTCGTGCAATGGTTGACGCAGGTTATGGCTTCTTTATCGGCGACAATCGCTACTCCGATGTAATTAGCCAATATTGCGACCACTTTGAGCTCAATGCCGCTGTGGGTTATCAACTCTATCCGTTCTTGTTCCTGGGTGCCGGGGCCGGATATCATGGCTACAAGAAGGACATCAATGGTAAACAGTTCACGATGATTCCCATCTTTGGAGATGTCCGTGTCGACTTTTTGCGATCGGGATTCACGCCATTCGTCGACTTCAGAATGGGCTATAGCATCGGTGATGGTCCCTACAGGTGCGAAGGCGAACATCTGTTCATGTGTCCTGCCATAGGTGGCCGCATTGTCCTTCACGACCGTATAGCCCTCAATATCAAGTTTGGGGCAACTTTCCAGAAAGTTGCTGTTAGCAGCATGAGCTTTCAAGGCGACAAGACCATGCGCACGCTTACGATTTTGGGCGGCATAGAGTTCTGACCGCGCTTTTGCTCCCCAATCCAATCCCAGAAGAGGAAGCTTCTTAGTAAGTCCCCCTTCAGGGGGATTTAGGGGGACTAACACAAAGAGGGCATCGCTCACATGAGCGATGCCCTCTTGCGGTGCGTACAGGACTCGAACCAGCGACCTCCTGCGTGACAGGCAGGCATTCTAACCAACTGAACTAACGCACCATTTTAGAATTGCGGTGCAAAGTTACTGCTTTTCCCACGAACCAGCCAAATTTTTCACTAACTTTTTTCGAAAAATCGCCATTTTCCCCCTTTTTTCTCCAAAAAAGTCATAAAAACGACCAACTATGCTTGGTCTTCCACAAAAAAGTGGTACTTTTGCGGGTTATTTGGAAAAACGCCCCCTTATGAGGGGTATGGAGTCAGAGGTCAGGGCTTGCTGGAGCAAGCTGTCAGGGAGCAAAGAATCCCAGCTCTCCCAGTTCTCCCAGAACTCCCAGTTTTCCCAAATTTCTTAGAATAAACAAAACAAAACAATAAAACAGAAATGGCAGTATTAGAAAGAATCCGTCAGAGAAAGAAAATTCTCGCCATCGTCATCGGTGCCGCACTTATTGCTTTCATCATTGAGGTAGGTATCGAGGCACTCGGTCGTCAGGCCGGAAACAGCACCGCCGCAAAGGTGGGAAGTGAGAAAATCGACATCATGGCCTTCCAGCGCCGCGTGGAGAAAGAGGCCGCAGCCGACCAGAACAGCAAGAACCAGATGGACGCAGCAGTGCGCCAGCAGCAAGTGCTCAACACCATGATCAATGAGACCCTGCTCAATCAGGAGTACGAAAAGGTGGGCATCGAGGTCAGCGACCACGAGATCACCGAGCTCATGGTGGGTAAGAACCCCGCTCCCATGGTGCAGCAGTTTGCACAGCAGGTGGGTGCCGAGAGCCCCGCGCAGGTCAATGAAATCCTGACCAACCCGCAGAAGTTCGGCGCTACCCCCGATCAGTTGGTCGAGATGCGCAACGAGTGGAACAAGCTGCAGGAGCAGCTGGTCGAGCAGTTGCAGATGACCAAGCTGCAGATGCTCGTGGGCGGTGCCTTGCAGGCTAATGACCTGGACCGCGCACAGATGGCCGAGGATGAGGCAACAACTTGCTACATCACTTTCGTTAAGAAGGACTTCGCAGGCATGGACGACGCCAAGTATCCCGTTAGCGACCAGGAAATCAAGGCCGAGTGGGAGAAGAACAAGGCCATGTATCGACTCGACGAGGAGAACCGCAATATCCACTACATCGCTCTGAACATCGTGCCGTCGCAGGCCGACATCGCCGCAGCCAACAAGGTTGCCGACAATGCTTGGGCCGCTCTGCAGAAGGGCACTGGCATCGACTCGGTGCGCATCCTGGGCACAGTGCAGATTGACACTGTCATGCAGACCCTCGATAAGTTCACCAACAAGGCTGTCAAAGACTTTGTTGCTGGCGCAGGTATCGGTTCGACCAAGCGCGACACTGTCATCAACAATAAGCACAAGATGTATAAGCTTATTAACAAAGTGGTTTCGCTCGACTCGGTGAACTACAACCTGGTGATGGTGCCTGGCAACAAGGCTACTCAGGACAGCGCGTTGGCTATGCTGCAAGGTGGCAAGACCCCCGAGGAGGTTGCCAAGAACATCAAGGGCGCGCAGATGGCCGAGGACCGTTGGGAGCGCATCTACATGACTCCCGACTCCATCAAGAGCAAGTTCGCCAACGCTGGTGAAGGCTACTTCGTGATGAACAGTAGCGACCAGGGCGCAACCCTGCTCAAGGTCAACGAGAAGAAAGCCCCCAAGACCTTCTACACGCTGGCAACCATCAGCTATGACGCTTATGCCAGCCAGAAGACCCACGACGACGCTCGCGCCAAGTTGCAGGACTTCCTGAACAAGAACAAGACTGCCAAGGACTTCGCCGAGAACGCTGCCAAGGCTGGTTTCCAGGCACTGCCCGCTACCATTACCCCCAGCACAGCACAATTGGGCCAGAACCCCTACACCGGTCAGGGTATCAGCGAGACCCGCAAGGCCATCAAGTGGGCCTTCGACAGCAAGAAGGATCAGGTGTCGCCCATCTTCAGCGACAACAAAGACTATCTCGTGGCTGTCAGCCTCGACGAGATCTACGACGGCGACTATATGCCTTGGAATGCTCCCGAACTGAAGGAGATGCTCACCAACAAGGTGCGCAACAGCAAGAAGGCTGATGCACTCATGGCACAGTTCAAGGGCAAGGCTAACGACCTCAACGGCTATGCCAAGCTCATGGGTGCACAGGTCGACTCGGCACAAGTGGTCTTCGCCAGCAACTTCACTCCCAAGCTGGAGAATGAGGCTGGTCTCGCTGGCCGCATCGCTGGCTCGCCCAAGGGCAAGCTCGTTGGTCCCTTCAAGGGTGAGAATGGCGTGTATGTCTTCCAGGTCTACGACATCCAGAAGGATGCTCGTCAGCCCAGCAAGGAAGAGCTCGACAACCGCTACGCACAGCAGCGTGGTGGCGGCATGATTGCCAACCCCAACGCCATGGCGTTCATCCTGGGCAAGGCTACCAAGGTCAAGCGCTCACTGATCAATTTCTATTGATAACACATAAATAATATAGTAAGAACCGCGGATTTTGTCAAAAATCTGCGGTTCTTTGTCTCTATCTCACAAAAAAACACTATTTTTGTGCTTTATTCTATTCTAGACCATCTAGAGCCTCTAGAT
>JAFZAK010000050.1 GCA_017557285.1 Muribaculaceae bacterium | reverse complement strand
GAATTCGAAGTACGGCAAGCGCATGCCCATCGGTCTGATGAGCGTGGTTGACAACTTCAAGTACAACGAGATTCGCGACTACTACCACAAATGGTATCGTCCCGACAACCAGGCTATCGTTGTGGTTGGTGATGTCGATGTCGACTACATGGAGAACAAGATTAAGGAGATGTTCGGTGTTATCCCGACCCCCGGTCCCGATGCCGCCCAAGTCGTTGACGAGGAAGTACCCGACAACGAGGAAATCATCGTTGTGAGCGACAAGGACAAAGAGCAGCAGTACACCATCATCCAACTGATGTTCAAGGATGACCCCCTGCCCCGCGAGGAGCGCGGTACGCTGGCCTATCTGCTCCAGGACTATATGACGGACATGATAGCCTCGATGCTCAACCAGCGTCTTGCCGAGAAGGCCCAGGAACCTGACTGCCCGTTTGTTCAGGCCGGTGGTGGCTACGGCTCGTTCATCATGACCAACAACAAGCAGGCCTACCAGATTTATGCCCTTCCTAAAGAGGGTCAGGCCGAGGCCGCCTTGCAAGCGCTGATGACCGAGGCTCTGCGAGCCAGCAAGTATGGTTTCACCGCTACCGAGTATGCCCGTGCCAAGGATGAATACATCTCGCAGTTGCAGAAGCGCTATGACAACCGCTCCAAGATTAGCAACGAACAATATGGCCGCAGTTATGCCGCCAACTTCCTCGAGGGCACTCCCATCCCCAGCATGGAGGTTGAGTACCAAATTATGAACCAGATTGCCCCGAACCTGCCTGTTGACATGATCAACGAGAGCCTGGGCGAGATTTTCCCGCAGGAGAACAACCACAACGTAGTGGTGTTGTGCATGAACCAGGAGAAGGAGGGCAACACTTATCCCACTGTCGAGAGCTTGACAAATGCCGTCACAGCTGCTCGCAACAGCAATATTGAGGCATACGTCGACAATGTGAAGAACGAGCCCCTGATGACCAAACTGCCCAAGGCCGGCAAGATCAAGAAGGAGACCCACAACGCCAAGTTTGACTACGACGAGCTCATTCTGAGCAACGGCGTAAAGGTTATCTTGAAGAAGACCGACTTCAAGGACAACGAGATTCGCATGTATGCTTACTCGAAGGGCGGTAGTTCACTCTACGGCAAGAGCGACTGGGCCAACACCGAGTTGTTTGACTTCGCCGTTCAACAGAGCGGTTTGGGAAACTTCAGCAACCAAGAGTTGGAGAAAGCCCTCGCCGGCAAGCAGGCCAGCGCATCATTGTCGCTGGGCACTTATAGCGAGACGCTGAGCGGCCAGTCGACCATCAAGGATCTGGAGACCATGTTCCAACTGGCCTACCTGAAGATGACCGACATCCGCAAGGACGAAAAGTCGTACAACAACATCATTAACCTGCTGGAGACCGCCTTGAAGAACAAGGGTCTGCAGCCTGAGGCTGTCTTCGGCGACTCGGTGAACGTCACGCTGAACAATCACACCTGGCGTTACCGTCCGTTCGAGGCCGAGCACCTCAAAGAGATGAACTACGACCGCATCATGCAGATTGCCAAAGAGCGTACCGCCAATGCCGCCGACTTCACCTTCTACTTCGTCGGCTCGTTTGACAAGGACACCATCTGCAAGCACATTTGCCAGTACATCGCTTCGCTTCCCGCCAAGGGCAAGAAGGAGAACTGGGTGAACGTTGACGAGCATCCGACGGGAGTTGTTTTGAACCACTTCACCCGCAAGATGGAGACCCCGAAGGCTTTCGCCCGCATGTTCTGGCACACCGATGACATCCCCTACACGGTAGAGAACACTGTGCTGGCCGAGGCTGCCGGTGAAGTTCTTGACAAGATTTATCTGCAGAAGATCCGCGAGGATGCTGGTGCCGCCTACTCGGCTGGTGCCAATGGTGATGTAGACTTCGAGGGCGACAAGGTGTTCACCAACATCATGGCCGCTGTGCCGATGAAGCCCGAAAAAGCCGCTGAGGCTCTCGACATCATGCGCCAGGAGGTTCCCGCCGCTGCTCAAAGCATCGACGAAGCCACTTTGAATGACATCAAGGCTGCGATGATCAAGAACTTCGAGACCATGACCAAAGAAAACAGCTTCTGGCTCGCCGTTCTTCGCTATTGGGACATGCGCGGCATTGACCTGTACAGCGACTATGCCAGCATTGTCAACGGCATCACCCCACAACAGGTGAGCGACTTCGTCAAGAAGGTGCTTGCTAGCGGCAACAAGATTGAAGTTGTGATGATGCCTGAGGAGTAATCCTCCTTCACCCTATCACAAAGAGTCCTGACGGGATTTCCGTCGGGGCTCTTTTTTGTGACCATCTGCCCGCACAATTCGCCTATTCGCACAATAATCGTCCTATTATTTGCAAGTTAACATAATTGTCACTACCTTTGCCTACGGCATAAACTCGAATCTTATAAAACTATATAACAATGATTACAAATCTAAGGATGATAGCTGTAACAGCAGTGATGCTATGCAGTTTATGCGCCATGGCGCAAGTGCGAGGCGATGTCACTGGCGACGGAATCGTCGATGTCAGCGATGTCAACATTGTCGTCAACATCATATTGGGCAAGGCCAATGCCGCCAGTTATCCCGGCAATGCCGACATCAACAACGATGGCTCAGTCGATGTCAGCGATGTGAACATCGTTGTCAATATCATTCTAGGAAAGGATGTCCCGCCAATCATCACGACCACTACATTCAAGCGCATCACCGATGCCGACCAACTCGTGGCTGGCAAGCGATATCTCATCGTCTGCGAGGCATATGAAGGTGCGATGGGCGGAAAGATGCCCGGATATGAGAACTACCGAGCCCTGGTGAGCGATGGCATTACCTTGAGCAACGGCACTGCCACCGTCGAGGACGGCAGCAGTGTGAGCATCTTTGCCCTGGGTGGTTCTATCAGTTCATGGACTTTCTACGACGGCACCTATTATCTGGCCAATAGCAATTCCAGCCAATTGAATAGTGTGGAAACCGTCGCCGACAATAGCGCCAAGTGGACCATCAGTTTCAACGGAAACAATGCCACCATCACCAACAAGAAAAACACTAGCAAGACCATCTACTATCAGCCTTCTTACTCTGACTTCAACGCATCGGCATCGGGCACCGCTGTGCAGCTGTATGTGGAGGACGACGGAAGCTCGCCGATAACGACGGTAGCAGCCCCGACTTTCTCACCTGATGCAGGCTCGTACACCACCCCGCAGACAGTAACCATCACGACCGCCACCAGCGGTGCGACCATCTACTACACCACCGACGGGAGCATGCCTTCGAGCAGTTCAACACACTACACCAGTGCCATCACCATCACTTCCACCACCACCATCCGCGCCATCGCCATTCTAAACGGCACCTCCAGTGACGTGGCAACAGCGACCTTCACCATCATCGACAACAATGCCAACGCCAACTGGCGAGAGACCTCCTACAACATACCGGAGTCAAGTGCCAACGCCACGACCTCCAGCGCCACCTATGGCATGGCTTGGCGTCTGGAATATCCGCACATCAAACCAGATAACAATAGCACGGTGATTGTCCATGCATCGAGTGACAACCAATTCAATGGCATCTCCTATTCGCTAGAACTCAGCAAGAGTCAGCGCGCCAACCGTTGGAGTTGTTTCAGCATGCACGACGGCGCGCCCAACAACAACGTGGGGCGCACCCAAAGCCAGTTCAGCAAGGATAATTGTGTAGAGTCGGACTATCAAGTTGATACAAGGGAATACACCACTGGTAAATACACACAAAACAGCACCAATCTGGATGGCACGAATATGGTCACCTTTTCCCGAGGTCATATCTGCGCCTCCGAAGACCGCCAGTCATCTGAAGACCAAAATGGCTTCACATTCCTTACCAGCAACTGCCATCCTCAGTATCAAGCGCACAATGCCGGACTATGGGGTCGCATGGAAGAAAAAGTGCAGACATGGGGATACAGCAGCACATTCCGCGACACCTTGTATGTTTGCAAGGGCGCGACCATCACCGATGTGACGCTGAATGGCACAACATCCAGCGGAACCATCTCGGCCGCAGAGGTAGAGAACTTATATGGTGTGGAAATCACCGGATCGCTAGTCATCCCACGCTATTGGTTTATGGCGATACTCTGCTTCAAGAACGGGCAATATCATGCCATGGCTTACTGGACCGAGCAAATTAACAGCAAGTGCTCCAGCACCACGCTGTCAAGTTGCATGATTACCATCGATGAATTAGAGGCCCGAACAGGCATCGACTTCTTCTGCAATCTGCCTGACGACATTGAGTCGGTAGTAGAAGGCACACTTGAAACCAACTTCTGGCAATAGCTGCCACGCCCCCATAGCCTAGAATTGTGTAAATAGGGCTATGGGGGCGTGATCAAAACACAAAAAAATCCTCGACTCACGTCGGGGATTGCTTAACTAATTAACCTTCTAATACCATTAACATAAACCTTAAAACAAATTCTCGAAAAACGCAACCGTTTCACAACGCCTGGCCTCTCTCATTATTAACCTTAAAAACT
>JAFZAK010000049.1 GCA_017557285.1 Muribaculaceae bacterium | reverse complement strand
TATGGCGGACCGATGTTCGACGTAGAGCCACTGTCGTTGGGTGAGTGGGTGAAAATCATTGGATGGACAAGTTTGGTCATGATTTTTGGTGAGATTTATCATCTGTTCGAACCAAAAACAAAGCATCAAATGCACCCAAAAACGACCAACGAGGAAGAAAAGTGAGGCAAAAACAATAATTTTTGCCCATTTTATTTGCAGAATAATAAAAAAATACATTACTTTGCACTCCTTTTCATAATCTCACCGAGCCATGCTTGACAATATACTTAATTGGTTATTCGGGCTGAAGGTCGTGCGCCTGTTTAAGGTCAATACGACACCGCGATGGGTGATTTTGCTCATTGATATGCTCATCGTACTAGCTAGTTATGTGCTGGTGATGCTTGCCGATTACTATGCCCGCGGCACGGTCTATTCGCCATTGATGTTAATGACAAATGCCGCCATTTTCTTGGTGGTTTATTTCCTGGTCATCTATGTCAGCAAGAGTTATACTTGTGTGATCCGATTGTCGGTCATCGAAGACCTCTATCGGGTCATTCAGGTGGTGGCGCTCAGCACTTTTATCCTGCTGTTTATCGATATGGCGGCAGTCATCTTCAGGGGTGCTCCATTGTTCCGGTTTTGGAACGTCTTGTCGATTGCGGCCATCGTCTTCACAATGATGGTTGTTGAGCGACTGCTTATCAAGTATTTCTATATGCGCCTCACCGCGGCAGCGACCGATGGACGTCGCCGCGTGCTGGTGTTGGGTACATCGCTTAATTCGCTCATCCTCGCCAATGCGCTCAAGAACGAGATTGGTGGTAAATACGAGCCTATCGGATTACTCAGTACCAAGACCGGCAAGGAAAACGAGACCATCAACGGCTTCAAAGTCTATCGCTTCGATCCCGAAAATGTGGCAAACCTCTTCGTCGAGAACAGTATTTATGCGCTGATTTTTGACTCGAGGAGCATTGAACGCATGCGCAACGGGTTTGCCGACTATTTTATTCGCAACAACATCGCATTGTTGTGCATCAACAAGGTGGAGGAGTTCGAACTGGACGACAATAAGGAAGAGTCGGCCAATGCCAATATCTCGACTTTCGTCCGTGAGGTGCAGATTGAGGACTTGTTAGGACGCGATCCCATCGTGCTCAATAACGCCCTGGTGAGCAACACCATCAAAGGCTCGTGTGTGCTCATTACGGGTGCTTGTGGCTCTATCGGTAGTGAGATTGTGCGACAAGTGGCAGCTTATCAAGCCAGCCGCATCGTACTTGTTGACCAGGCTGAGACTCCCATGCACGATGTGTCTATTGAGATGCAGCGTGATTACCCTGACGCGCAGATTGAATTCTTTATGGGCGATGTGCAGAACTATGAGCGCATGGAACAGGCGTTCGACCAGTTCCGGCCCCAATTTGTTTTCCATGCAGCTGCCTACAAACATGTTCCCATGATGGAAATCAATCCCACTGAGGCAGTGCTAACAAATGTGCAGGGTACACGCAACATCGCCGACCTTTCGCTCAAGTATGGCGTTTACAAGTTTGTCATGATTTCGACTGACAAGGCTGTTAACCCTACCAATGTGATGGGATGCACCAAACGACTGGCCGAGATCTACTGTCAGTCACTCTTCTTCGACGTGGCAAAACATGGCGCAAAAACACAGTTCATCACCACGCGTTTTGGCAATGTGTTGGGTAGCAACGGTTCGGTCATACCACTCTTCCGCAAACAGATTGCACAGGGAGGCCCTGTGACTGTCACACACCGTGATATCATCCGTTATTTTATGACCATCCCTGAGGCATGCTCGCTCGTGCTTGAGGCTGGCTGCATGGGACATGGTGGAGAAATTTATATCTTCGACATGGGGCAGCCAGTACGCATCTACGACTTGGCACAACGCATGATCTCACTTGCAGGACTCAAGGTCGGAAAGGATATCGAAATCCGCGAGGTAGGACTGCGGCCAGGCGAAAAACTCTATGAGGAACTGCTCAACGACAAGGAGAAGACCCTGGCGACCGGAAACAAGAAAATCATGATTGCCAAGGTGCGCACATATGATTACAAAGAAGTGTGCGACAGCATTGACCATATCATTTCATGGGCACGGCAGGGCAATGTCCACAACATGATTTACGAAATGAAGCTCTTCGTCCCTGAGTACAAGAGCAACCAGTCGCAGTTTGAAGCCATCGACAAAGAAATTGCGCAAGAACAAGTTGTAAGCAATTAGCCATTAGCTATTTCTCACTTCTGAAAAAATCATTTTGCTATTTCGGTTTTTTGTTGTAATTTAGCGGTTTAATTCTAAACCGCTTGTCGTTTTTTATGTGCCAAGTATATCTAAATAACTGATAATAAATGACTAACAACAAGAAAATACGCGTTGGCATTACCCAAGGTGACACCAACGGAATAGGGCTGGAAGTGGTACTGAAGGTGCTTGCTGTGCCCGAGTTTATGGAAATTTGTACCCCCATCATTTATGGCTCGTCCAAGGTGCTGACCTATCACCGCAAGGCGATAGATATGCCCAGTTTCCAGGTTAACCGTACTGGCGATGTTGAACGCATCAGAGAGAATATGCCCAATATCGTCGAGGTGATGGACAATGACGAGGAGGTGAAGATTGAGTTGGGCGTGCCTAGTAAACAGGCAGGGCAGGCGGCATTCAAGGCTTTGGAAGTTGCCGTATCCGACCTTAAGCAGGGTCGCATCGATGTGCTGGTGACCGCACCCATCAATAAGGACAATATCCAGAGCGAGGAGTTCCAATTCCCCGGCCAAACCGAGTATCTACAGGCAAGTGTCGGAGGTGGTGACAAGGCCTTGATGATTCTCTGCACCGACAGTTTGCGTGTGGCGCTGGTGACTACCCACTTGCCGCTCGCCAAGTTGCCCGCCGCCATCACTACCGATCGCATTCAGAAGCGGCTGCGCGAGTTCAACGCTTCGTTGCAGCGTGACTTCGGCATTGAGCGCCCGCGCATCGCCGTGCTTTCGCTCAACCCGCATGCGGGTGAAAACGGACTGCTGGGCACCGAGGAGCAGGAAATCATCCGTCCTGCTATAGACAATGCTTATGACAACGACCGCATCATCTGTTTCGGACCCTATGCTGCCGACGGCTTCTTCGGTAGCCAAAAGTACCGCCATTTTGATGGCGTGCTGGCAATGTACCACGACCAGGGTCTTGCGCCGTTCAAGGCACTAGCGATGGATCGCGGCGTGAACTTTACCGCTGGTCTGCCATTTGTGCGTACCAGCCCCGACCATGGCACGGGCTATGACATTGCCGGAAAGGGTGTCGCTCGTGAAGACTCGATGCGTCAGGCCATCTACACCGCCATTGACATCTGGCGCAACCGCCGGAAGTATGACGAGGACCACGCCAACCCCCTGCGCAAGCAGTATCACGACAAGGGCAAGGACAATGTCGTCCTCGACTTGACAAAAGAGGAAGATACTTAGATACAAGAAACGAGAAACAAGAAACGAGAATTATAGCAATTGTTTTTGTTTATGAGAAATTTTAGGAATCTTCAAATTTGGCAAAAAGCCCACGAACTGACTTTGCTGATTTATCAGGTTACGGCGCTTTACCCTGAGCAT
>JAFZAK010000048.1 GCA_017557285.1 Muribaculaceae bacterium | reverse complement strand
GAACTGGATGCCGTTATCGGTCAGATAGAACTTGATGATGGTAATGTTTTCGCCATTCATTTCGGCGAGCATTTCGGCGGGATAGATGCACTGTGAAGTAGTGCCTTCACTATCAACCCACAAGCCGTTGATGGGAACCGAACCATTAGTAACGCTACCATCGCTCACAGTCAGCTCGCCCTCGGCCCATAATGCCATGCTGCAGGTCAGCAAGGCAGCCAATGTTAGTAAAAACTTTTTCATAAATAAAGGTTTTAGAGATTAGTAATTAATGGATTGTATTTACGCTACAAAGATAGGTATTTTTTTGAAATAATCCAAAGATTTTTTGCAAAATCCATTTTTTTATTTTTACTTTGCAACCAAATAACAACCAACATCACAACTATGACACGAAAACTGATCCTATTGCTTTGCCTGGCGGCCGTCGCCCTGGGCATGAACGCGCAGAAGAGCGTTGACGCACGCATCAAGCAAATTCGTGAGGCTTACGCCAACCGACTGACCATGATGCAGAACCAACCCTACGACGATGATGCGGACAAGGTTGAACAATTGACCATCGCCTACAACCGCATGTATCCTGGTACAGGACTCGCGAAGTTCAAAGACACCTATTACTGGACCGATGACGAGAACGAGGACTACATGCTCAAGCCCACGCTCTACTACGTCACCAGCCATTACACCATGAACTCCGGTATCTATATCTTCAACCGCGAGTATCTCTTTGATGCCGAGACCGAAGAGCCCATGTTCATGTATGTCTCTTCGCAGTTTGGTGAGGACGGCAAGAAGGTGGAGTACCGATTCTACTTCGACAAGGGAAAACTCATCAAGCAGATTCCTGAGAAAATCGGACCCATTGCCGAAGACGAACTAGAGCCAGGCGTCAGCGTAGATAAGAACGGAAAGGCCAATGCTGGATACCTGCTCGACGAGTTCGAGAGCGTCAAGAAATCCTTCCACAACCAAATCCCCACCTACCCCTGGTAAAGAAAGCACCCCTCAACAAAAGAAGGCAACGAGATCTCGTTGCCTTCTTTGTTCTTGATGGTTAAGAACCAACCTAAATGGCTGAATTCTCAATGAATCAAAGCCCCAGTTTTTGCATGACCAGGGGGGTGATGTCGGTGACGTTGCTGCTAATGTAGGAGACGGGGGTCTTGGCGGTGTCCAGGATGAGGTCATAGCCCATCTGGTCGCCAACCTCCCGCA
The DNA here is from genome assembly GCA_017557285.1 of Muribaculaceae bacterium. Lineage (GTDB taxonomy): Bacteria > Bacteroidota > Bacteroidia > Bacteroidales > Muribaculaceae > Sodaliphilus. The sequence continues at coordinate 12,806 of JAFZAK010000048.1, read as the reverse complement.
CGGCAGCATTGATGGCGGCGTTGATGGGTGCCATCAATTCGGCCTCCTTGTCCTTCAGTTCGCGAGCGGCCTGCTGCTGGTAGGCCTGGATGCGCTTGTCGCTCTCCTGCACCTCCTGCACGCGGCGGTCGCGGATGGCGGCGGGCGTAGCGGGGTCGGTGGCGATGGCCTGGTACTCGGCATACTTCTTGTCAAAGTCGGCCTGCAGCGTCTTGTACTCGGCCTGCAAGCGATCACTGAATGCCTGCAGCTTCGTCTCAGCCTGCGCCTTGTCGGGCAACTGATTCAGCACTGCCTGCGAGTCATAAACGGCAATCTTACTCTGTGCCAACACGACCATGGGCAGCAAAAGCGTCAGTAAAATGGTGCTTCTTCTCATAGTGTTATAAGTAATCACCCCCTCTCCCTCCGGAGACCAATGGAGCGAGCCGAACGCATAAGACAAGCTTGCTTGAATTATGCTGAGGCGATGCCCATTGATGCTGGAAGAGCGAGATGGGGGTGAGGCCGTTTTGTGTTACTTGATTCCTAACTTCGCCTTCACTTTCGCGGTAAGGTCCTCGGCTCCGGTACCTACGTAGAGAAGCGAAGAGGTATCATAGATGAACGTGTATCCGCCCTCGGCACCGACAGCCTTGATGGCATCCTGCAGCTTCTGCTGGATGGGGGCAAGCAACTGCTCCTGTTGACGCTGGATGTCCTGGGCAGCAGTCTGCTGGAAGTTCTGTATCTTCTGGTAGTCCTCCTGCAGTTCTTGCATGTGACGGTCCTTGATGGCTTGAGGAGTAGTGGCGTCCTTGTCAGCCTTATCATAGTCCTCGGCCTTCTTCTGGAATGCCGTCTGCAGGTTCTTGAACTCGGTTTCGTACTTCTCGCTGGCGGTCTTGAGCGTGTTCTCGGCGGTGGCCTTCTCAGGCATCACGTTGAAGATTTCCATGGGATTGACATAACCCATCTTGACCTGTGCAGCGAGGCACATGGGTGCAACCACAAAGGCTGCAAGCAATAATTTCTTAAGCATTTCTCTTTTAAGTTATTAAGTGTTTAAATTTTGTTTTTAAATCATATCTTCCCCCCCTTAGGGGGGACTGAGGGGGGGCGTATAAACTACTTCCCGTAGCCCAGCTTGGCGAGGACCTCGTTACTCACGTCGATGCGTGGCGATGCAAACAGGATGCTCTGCGATGATGCACGGTCAAAGATAACCTGGAATCCGCGCTCTTCGCTCACCTTCTTCATCGCGTTGTAAATCTCGTCCTGGATGGGCTTAATCAGCGACTGGCGCTTCTTGAACAACTCACCCTGCGGGCCAAAGTACTTGTACTGAAGCTGAGATGCCTCTTTCTCCTTGGCGACAATCTCGGCTTCCTTTTTCTTCTTCTGCTCATCGGTGAGGAAAACCATGTCGCTCTGGTAGTTCTTGTACATGGTGTCGGCCTCCTTCTTCAGATCGTCCACCTCTCGCTGCCAACGCTGAGACACTTGGTTGAGTTGCTCGTTGGCCATCTCATACGACGGGATATTCTTGAGGATATATTCCATATCCACAAGGGCAAACTTCTGCGCGCTGGCCGAAAACATGCCGGCCAAGACAGCGACTAACACTAATGCAATCTTCTTCATAGTCATGATGTTTTAAAAAACTTGACTTTTAGACAAAATATTGAGTTTAGAGTTTAAAATTAAGAATTAAGAATTAAGAAATCCTGCTCCTTGATGAGTTGTTATTAATTAGTGATATCTTCATCATAAAAGTCAGACATTCCATATTCAATTGAGTCTTCCATCACAAGCTGACTTGTGGTAGAATTTATTTTGCTTTTGATGATGGATGTGAGAAGTCTAATCACTTCATCACAATCTGCCAACATGCTATTTGATTCGTTGAAAGAAAGAAATTCTGTTTCTTGTAGCAACATCAACCAATAATAAGATTCATTGGCCTCTTTCAGCGATACTCTCAGTTTGTGAACAAAATCAGCTGTGCTTTCCGCTTTTTGACTTTCCCAAACATTAGCACCGATATTTGTGCCACTTCGAAGCAATTGTTTTGACATGACAAACTCATGCTTTTGTTCACACAAATACTTATATAGTCGAACACAACGAATAGCAAATTGTTTGCTTTTTGTCGCTATGAGATTATCGTTTATATCTTTCATTATTTATTGCCCGTCTGCTCTTTAAGCCTGCAACGTAGATAGGTAACAAAGAAGCTGTAACAAAGAATTCTTAATTCTTAATTCTAAATTCTTAATTGACTTAGAACTCCTGTCCCAGCACGAAGTGGAAGTTGCTGCCACCCTTCTTGCCGTAGACCGTGTCGAAGCCGTAGCCCCAGTCAATACCCATCATACCAATCATCGGCAGGTAGATACGGGCACCGACACCAGCCGAACGCTTCATGTCGAACGGGTTGAACGACTTCACCGAGGTCCATGCGTTACCGGCCTCAAGGAACAACAGCGGATAGATAGTAGCGCTCGTCGAGAGCATCAACGGGAAGTGCAGCTCGACCACAAAGCGGTCATAGGCATAGCCCTCCGAACCCCACGGAGTGAACGCACCATTCTCATAACCACGCAATGCGATGGTCTCGGTGGCGTAGGTGTAACTTCCGCTCATGCCGTCGCCACCAACGTAGAACGTCTCGAACGGTGACTTGATGTGCTTGTTCCAACTGCCCAGCAGACCGAAGTCGGCACGCGTCATCAACACCAGCGTCCAACGTCCGTCAGGGTCGGTCAGCGGAGTGTAGGTGCGTGCTTGGAACTTCAGTTTCCAGTACTCAATCCAGTGGTAAAGCTCCTTCTTGTCGGCCTCGAGGCTGCTCTCTGACAATGCTTTCCAGTCTTTCTTGCCGAACAGGCTGGCCGGTGGAGTGGCGTGGAAGCTCAGCGTGAATGTGCTACCGCGACGGGTGTACAACGGGTTGTCGATGCTGTTGCGCGACAGGGTGAAGCCCAGCACGATGGAGTTGGACACACCATTGTTCATATAATAAAGGTATTCCCAGTTCTTCAGGCTATACCACTGGTAGCTCACGTCAGCCATCAGCGTGAAGTAGTCGTCGGGCCACTTCAGACGCTTACCGAAGCCCACCGTCACACCTGCCATCTGCAGGTACTTGTTCGGGTCGTAGGCATTCTCGTAATAGTTGCTGCCGTAGTAGTTGTTGCCATAGTAGTTGCCGTAGTAACCGCCATAGTAATTGTTCATGTAGTAGTTCTGCATGTAGCTGGTATACTGGCTGTTGTAGTACGACGAGTTGATGCCCGTCTGGCGGCTATAGAAGCCCGACACCGACAGTGAGTTAGGACGCTTGCCACCGAACCACGGGTCAAGGAATGACACGCTATAGGCCTGGTAGTACTTCGCATTGGTCTGCGCACTGATGGTGAACGTCTGGCCGTCGCCCTGCGGGATGATGCCCTTGAAGCTCGACGGATGGAACAAGTTCTTGATGGAGAAGTTGGTGAACTTCAGACTCAGTTTGCCCAAGATACCCGTCTGTCCCCAACCGGCCGAGAACTCAATCTGGTCGTTGGCCTTCGACTCCAGGTTCAGGATGATGTCAACCGTTCCGTTGTCCTCGTTGGGCTCGGGACGGATGTCCATCTTTTCGGGGTCGAAGTGCCCAGTCTGAGCAATCTCACGAGCCGAGCGCATCAGGTCCTCTTTGCTGAACAGGTCGCCGGGACGAACACGCAGCTCACGACGAACCACCTTCTCATACAAGCGGTCGTTGCCGTTGATCACCACCTTATTAATACGGGCCTGCTTGCCCTCAAACATGCGCATCTCAAGGTCGATCGAGTCGCCTTGTACACGAGCCTCCACGGGAATCAGCTGATAGAACAGGTAGCCGTTGTTCATGTACAGGTTGGCGACGGCATCGTCATCTTCCTGGGTGCGTTTGTTCAGCAGCTTCTGGTTATAGACATCGCCCTTGCGGATGCCCAGCACCTCGTTGAGCACTGCTGACGGGTAGACGGTGTTGCCCACCCACGACACACTGTTGATGTAGTATTTCTTGCCTTCATCGACCGTGATGTGAACGTCCACTGTCTTGTCATCGTAGTTGACCACGCTGTCGGCGGTGATGACCGCGTCGCGGTAACCTTTCTCGTTATATTTGTCGATGATGCGTTGCTTGTCGTCCTCGTAGTCGGTGCGCACAAACTTCTTCTGGCTGAAGATTTTGAGGATGTCCCATTTCTCATTGGTCTTCTTCATCGCGCGCTTGAGCTTGCGGTCGCTCAGCACATCGTTGCCATCGATATAAATCTTGTGTACCTTGATCTTGTCGTGCTTGTCGACGATGATGTCAACAATCACCTCGTTCTGGTTGCTGAGGTCCTCTTTCTGCTGTACGGTACACTCAGCCTTCTCAAAGCCCTTGTCGGCGTAGTACTTCTCGACCAGTTGCTTGATGCGGTTGGCGATGTTTGGGGTCATCTGGCTGCCTTGCACCAGTCCCAGACGCTCCTGGATGTCCTTCTTCTCACCACCCTTCATGCCCACGTAGTTCACACTCGACACGCGTGGTTGCTGGCGCAGGTTGAACACCAGCCACACCTTGTCGTGATAGGTCTTCTCGACCAGGATCTGCACCTTGCTGAACAGACCTTGGCGCCAGAAGCGCTTGGCAACGGCTTTCAGGTCGTCGCCCGGAATCTCCAGGCGCTGACCGATTGACAGGCCCGAGTAGCCCAAGATGATGTTGGTGTCGTAGTTGTCCACACCCTGGACGCGCACACCCGCCAGCTCGTAGACCGAGGGGGAGTTGGTGAACACGACCTTGGGGTTAAAGATGGTGTCATTGACCGTGTAGGTCTCTTGGGCACCCATCGTCAGGGCGCCCGCAACCATTGCGGTCAGTAGCAGAAGTGACTTATATCGCATAAAAAACTATAATTCGATAATTCGTGATTAGAAAAAATCAAGTCGTCTCGTTCTGGACCTGTTCGCTCGTCTTGCCATAACGCCGCTCGCGCTGCTGGTAGTCGATGATGGCATCGATAAAATCCTGCTTGCTGAATTCGGGCCAGTACTTGTCGGTGAAGTACAGTTCGCTGTAGGCAATCTGCCACAACAGGTAGTTGCTGATGCGTAGGTCGCCGCCCGTGCGGATGAGCAGATCGGGATCCGGCATCGACGAAGTCATTAGGTGTCGTGAGAAAAGTTCGTCGTCAATCTGCGAAGGATCCAGACGGCCCTCTTTCGCCTCAGTGGCGATGTTACGGCAAGCCTCCACCAGTTCCCAACGCGAAGAGTAGCTCAAAGCCATGCACATGACAATGCCCGTGCAATGGGCTGTGTCGCGGAAGCACTTCTCCAGACGTTCGCGAGCAAACGACGGCATGCGGTTTAGGTCGCCGATGGCCGTCAAACGAACATTGTTTTTGATCATGTCGGGAGTCTCTTGCTCGATGGCAGCCACTACAAGGTGCATCAGCATGTCAACCTCGGCCTGAGGACGGTTCCAGTTCTCGGTCGAGAAAGTGTAGAGCGTCAAATACTTCACGCCCAAATCATCGGCGATCTCAGTAATCTGGCGCACAGTGCTTACGCCCTGCTTGTGACCGACACTGCGGTCGAAACCATGCGCCTTGGCCCAGCGGCCGTTGCCGTCCATGATGATGGCAACATGGCGCGGTACCCTTGTCTTATCGATCTGTTCTATCTGTCCGTTCATCGATCTATCAACTATAAACTATCAACTATAAACTAATCCACATAGTGGCATTTCACACATCGCTTGCTGAACTCGTAGCTCACCGTGAACATTGCCACTGAGTACCAGTCGGTGTTCTTGGCAAACGAGTGCGTCACGCCATAGAGGTCGCTCAACCCGTCGATGTTGTCACCGAAGCACTTGCGCATGGTGAACTCGAATCCCAGGTTCAGGCGATCTTTGAGTTTATATTTCACACCGACGCCCATTGGCAGGTTCATCGCAAATCCCGTGTTCCCGTCGCAAAACGCCATCGTGGCACCCACGCCCAGCGTGATGTAGGGCGAGATGCGCTTATATTTCTTGTATCGAGGCCCAGAACCAAAGTGGAAAAAGTTGAACTCCAGTTGGGCGCCCAGGTCAATCAAGTTTGACTTGAACGTGTAGCGTTCGTCAAAGGGGAACTTGCTCTGCATGTCGTTGCTGTCGCCTTTCAGGCCCGCATAGAGCAGGTCGCCCTTGACGGCCCAGCGGCTGTTGGCGATGTAGCGGAACGTGCCGCCGCCCACGATGCCCGGGTGCTTGTACATGTTGCTGTTGTTCACGTCACCCAGATAACCGCTGATGCCCAGCGCAGGGCCGAACTCATAGCGGTAGTCTTGAGCAAGCAGCGAGGGCAAGCACACACACACCAGTGACAGTATGACCAGTAGCCGTCTCATTGTCAATAGGTGGGTTTATAGGCCAAACGGTTAATCACGCCACACCACACATTGTTCAGCAATACGCCTTGGGCGTTATAGCCGCCAAACAGGTAAATGTAGGGCGTTTCCCATTCAGTCACAGGCTGGCTCACGCGTCGTGGCGCGTGGCTGGCACTGGTGGTCTTGCTCACGATGATGGCTTGGGCATTGCCCACCGACGGCAGATGGTCGGGCCATTGTAGCGTGTTGGAAGCCTTGCTCCACGTGATGCCTTGGTTGCGTGACATATAGGTCGTGCGGTTTGCCGAGCCATCGGCATTGAAGCCGCCCATCACCAGCCAGGTGGGCTGTTGTGTGGCCTTGTAACTGGTTGTGCTGACATCGTAGGTGTAGTAAGAAACGAGTGTCACCCCACGCAGTGCGGGAAGGGTGTCGTTCTCACTGTTGATGCATGCCCAGGTGTTGCCGTCATAGCCCCATGTCTTGTGTCCTACTGTGCCGTCGGCGAGTGTTCCGCCCACCATCACGGCTTGAGGTGATACGGTCCATTTGTGTTCCGAAAGCACCAGTTGTGACAGGTCGCTTACGGGGAAATCAGCCGGAACAGTCACGGCGGTGAACGACTCACGGCGTGGATACTCGTCAAGGAGCGGGTTCTCGTCGGCGGTGATGCCCAGCACACGGTCGCCGTAGCCACCGATGATGCGCAGCCAGTGTACGCCAGTTGTCGTCCATGATATGCCGTCAGCGCTGGTGCACAGTCCGCCCGCAGTGTCTAGCAGGTAATAAGCGTTGTCGCTGGCAGCAAAGCTGTTGACATCGGGTTCAAATCCCAGCGAGAGCGTTGTGGTGGTCCACGAGCTGGCGGGGTCCGAAGTCAAAGACAGGCGGTAGTCGTTAGCCGTCTGCAGCAGGCAAGCCAACATGTCACCGCGACGTACAGTGCGTTGTGCCAGGTTGTCGTCGGCGGCACCGGGCAGGTTGCGGCGGGCGGTCATTGGCCAACTGAGCGTGTCAGGCTCGGTCTGGTGTACGTTTACATGGATGTCATAGCGGCGCGTCACCGTGCCGTCGTAAGAGTTCACCTCAAGTACTGCCGTGCCGGTAAAATTCAGACTGTCGGTCGATGAGCTGCTGTAGGTGATGGTGTCGCGCTGGACGACGCCATTCTTGCTGTAGGTCAGGTAATATTTTACCACGCCCACCGATGACTTGAACGACAACTTGGTCAGCAGGGCCGACACGTTGGTGCCCACGGGCAGCGAGTCAACGTTGTATATCTGGTTGCGTATAGGGTCGACGGTGAAGTGTACCGAGTCGAGGTTGGCCAGCACGTTTGTGTTGGCCTGGAGGTTGAACGAGGATACCAACGCGTTGGTCGTGCTCGTGGAGTATACGATTGTTGAGTCGCTGTCATCCTTGTCTTTTTTGCACGAGGATGCTACCACGGCAAACAAGGCTATCAATAGAATGATGTAATTTTTTGATCTCATCACTTTGCTTTGCAAAATTAGGGTGTAAAATTAGTACAATGCCCCGTAACGGGCATCATCATTTAAGATATTAAAGGGCAAATTGCCGTTTTTTACACCTTTTTAACGCGAAAAGACCCCGAAAAGTTGCGTGAGCACCAAAAAACACCTACTTTTGGGCCATGAATTACCAAGAATCTTTCAAGCTGATGCACGACCGCCTGGATGCCGTCTACGGCAAGGGCGAAGTCGACGCCATGACACGGTTGGTCATGGACGAAATTCTGCATTGTTCACCCGTCGACCTGGTGTTGCGGGCCGACCACGAAGTGCCAGAGTTTTTCCCCGCCAAACTGGAGCAAATCATAGCCCGTCTCGAGCGGCAAGAACCCATCCAGCACATTTTGGGAGTGGCGCAGTTTCATGGGCACCGCTTCACAGTGACCCCCGATACGCTGGTGCCGCGACCCGAGACCGAGCAACTGGTCGACCTCGTCATCGACGAGTGCGGCGACCGCGAGGATCTGCGCATTCTGGATGTGGGCACTGGCACAGGCTGCATCGCCATCTCATTGGCGCGTGCCCTGCGATTCGCTCAGGTTTCTGCCATCGATGTCAGTGTTGCTGCGCTTGCGGTGGCGCAGGAGAACGCCCAAGCCTTGAAAACACGCATCAAATTCGTCCGAGCCGACATCCTTTCCATGCCGTTGGGGGCTGCTGCCTCGCTTGACATCGTGGTGAGCAATCCGCCATACGTCTGCCTCAGCGAGCAAGCCCAAATGGAGCGCAATGTGCTTGATTATGAACCGCATATCGCCCTGTTTGTGCCCGATGACGACCCGCTGCTCTACTATCGTTCCATCGCTCTCCATGCCGCCAATGCCTTGACCTCCGGTGGAAAGGTCTACCTTGAGGTGAATCGTCGCTTCGCTGACGAGGTTGCTGACCTCCTGCAGCACCACGGCTTCATTGACGCCCGCGTTATCCGCGACACCTTCAACAATGCCCGTTTCGTCACCGCCACCCAGCCCATTTGACAGGGAAAATGAGGGTAATTTTGAGAAAAATCCCGAGGAGATGAAAGCGCTTCATTACAAAAAGTGGCGAAAAATTTGCAACTTTGACACATTATTACTAATTTTGTCAACTTTTATTAAACCACTAGACAATAACTAAAACCTATCAGATATGGCAAAAACAAATTTCAAAACCGCCATTTACCGTGGCATGAACCTGATGCTGGCTGTGGCGTTGGCGCTGGTGTTCACCGCCTGCAAGACGCAGACATTGAACCAAACGACCGCCTACCAGCCGCAAACCGAAAGCAAACCCATCCAGATGATTCTTGACTCCGACTTCGGTAGTTCGACCGACGACCTGTTCGCGCTGATGATGATTCATCATTACATCGACGAAGGCAAAGTCGACCTCAAGGGAGTCGTCGTTGACCGTGAGGGTGAGAAAAACGCTGAATTGGTCGACATTTTCAACACCTACTACGGCCATCCCAATATTCCCATTGGACTGGAGCGAAACGGCGTGAAGAACCCCCGTTGCTTTATTCCCTACAACGGCATTTGCGACCTCAAGAACGCACAAGGTGACCCGCTGTACGAGCGTACGATGACCGACAATAACTTCATAGACGGTTACCGCCTGTACCGCAAGCTCCTCAGCCAGGCCGAGGACAAGTCGGTGGTCGTCGTAGCTATCGGTTTTGTCACTACCATTGCCGAACTGTTCCAGTCGGGAGCCGACGAGTTTTCGGCACTGAACGGCGTGGACCTCTTTGGTCAGAAGGTCAAGGCAGTCTACATCCAGTCGGGACGCTTTGAGTCGGGCGACAGCCTCTGCGGATACAACATGCGTGCCGCATCGAAACAGTCGGCCATCTTCTATGACAAACTGCCCCATAATGTCGACATCATCATGTCGCCCAGCAACATTGGCGACCTCATGGACTATCCTCCCAAGGATGTCCTCATTGACTTGTCGTACACCGAGCGCAACCCCATCAAGTCGGTATACACCTACTACACCTGCGACACCGGCCAACGCATGTGGGACACCAACTGCCTGGTCAATGCCGTCCTCGGCGATGACGAGTACATCCTATCGCCCCGAGGCTATGTAACCTTTGTCGACAAGGGCGAGGAGTCGCTCATGCTCTTCAAGCAAGACCCCAACGGCAACGCCCGCTACCAGATGCCCGGCGATACCTATTTCGCCGAGTCCAAACTGATGGACATCCGCCGATATAACCGCATCAATCGCTATCCCGCACCCTACAGCATCGAGGCGCCGCAACCCCAGTATATCAAGCATGAGGCTGCCGAGTGGGTCAAGCCGCGCATGAACCAGCTTGTGGACAAATACCTGGGCTCGGCAGGCAATACGCTTGACCCCGATGAGGTGCGAGCAATGTTCCGCCCATTGGGCTACACTGGTCCCAACGCCGCCGACTACAAGGAGGCCGAGGACCTGGTGACAGACGCCGTCTATGATCGCATGCTCGAGAAGGCTATCCGCAACGGCAAGCGCGACCTGGTCATCGTCACCGGACCGCCCTCAAGCGGCAAGAGCACAGCCATCAAGCAACTCAACCTCAAGAAGGCAGGACTCATCTACGATGCCAACCTCATCGGCGAGCACACCTTGCAGAATGTCATCGACAAGGCAAAGCGTGCTGGAATGCAGCAGATTACACTAGTTCCAGTCTATAACGACCCGCTCACGTGCTACAAGAACAGCGTGAGCCGTGGCCAGCGCACATGGCGCTACACCGCTGTCGACTACTTGGTCAGTTCGTTCCGCGACAACATCGGTCGTCTGGCGCAGATCCGCAACGCCTATCCTGACATCACCATCCAGCCCATTGACTGCACCAACAACCAAGGCTGGAAACCCGTTACCGTCGAGGCTGCCCTCAAGTGGAACTACACAGTTACCGATGATGAACTGAACAGTGTGCTCACCTACCTGAATGGCCTCATCGACGACGGCGAACTTGATGCCAGCGTCATTGAATCGGCAACTGGTAACCTCACCGGCATTGCCACCCAAAGTCAGGCAAACAAGGCTCTGGCACAGCAAATTACCCAAAAGGTCCAGGCCATCATGCAGGCCTACCGCATGAGATAAAGACATGAGCGGTGAAGAAGATAAACTGCGTGGAAACAACTGGCTGCAGCGCGTCTACTACTTCTATGTGGACGGCTTCAAAGCCATGACGCTGGGACGCACCCTGTGGCTCATCATTGCCATCAAGGTGATTGTGTTCTTCGTCATCCTGCGGTTCATCTTCTTCCCCGACTTCCTCGCCACCAAGGCCTCGACCGACGAGCAAAAGGCTCAATACGTCCGCCAACAAATGGTGAGGCCAGAGTCAACTGTCCCCCTAACCCCCTAAAGGGGGAACAACAAATACACCCCCCTTCAGGGGGGCTTGGGGGGACCTGACAACTGACAACTGAAAACTGACAACTATTATACATGAACGAACTAACAACTCTAGTCGACTGGTCGAGGGCGCAATTCGCCCTCACAGCCATCTACCATTGGCTCTTCGTGCCGCTCACACTGGGCTTGGGCGTGATAGTAGCCATCATGGAGACATTGTATTACCGCTCGCGCGACGAGAAGTGGCTCGCGACGACCAAATTCTGGATGACCATCTTTGGCATCAATTTCGCCATCGGTGTCGCCACAGGCATCATCCTGGAGTTTGAGTTCGGTACCAACTGGAGCAATTACAGCTGGTTTGTCGGAGATATCTTCGGTGCCCCGCTGGCCATCGAAGGCATCCTCGCCTTCTTTATGGAGTCGACCTTCATTGCTGTGATGTTCTTCGGCTGGAAGAAGGTTAGCCCCCGTTTCCACCTCGCTGCCACCTGGCTCACTGCCATCGGCGCAAGCTTGAGCGCGTTGTGGATTCTAGTGGCAAACGCATGGATGCAGTATCCTACAGGATGCGAGTTCAACCCCGCCACCATGCGCAACGAGATGACCTCGTTCTGGGCGGTCGCATGCTCGCCCATGGCAATGAGCAAGTTCTTCCACACCGTCCTCAGCGCTTGGACACTTAGCGGCGTCTTTGTCGTGGGTGTGTGTGCCTGGATGATGCTCAAGGGACGCAATGTCGAGCACTGCAAGCGCAGCCTCAAGGTGGGTGCTTGGGTCGGTGTCATCGGCATCATCCTCACTAGCATCACGGGCGATACCAGTGCCGTGACCGTGGCAAAGTACCAGCCCATGAAACTTGCCGCCATGGAAGGCCTCTACAAGGGCGATTTCAAGCAGAGCATTGTCGCTGCGGGTATCATTAACCCTGCCAAGACGGTGACCAACGATGAAGACCCCTTCCTGTTTGACATCTCCATCCCTTATGGCCTGTCATTCCTTGCAACGCACGACTTCAACGCATTTGTCCCGGGCATACAGGACATCATCGATGGTGTGAGCTTCGACGCCAATGGTGATAGCATCAACACCGTCTCCTATGCCGAGCGCATACAGCGTGGAAAGGCGGTGCAAGAGATGCTCGCGCAGTATGATGTGGCGCATCGTGCCAGTGACAAAGTGATGACCGACAGTCTGCACACCGCCATCAACCGCGACATGCAGTACTTCGGCTATGCTTACCTCGACAGTCCCGAGGAGGCAGTTCCCAATGTGCCGATGACCTTCTACACATTCCACCTGATGGTGACCATCGGTGGTTACTTGGTGCTGTTCCTGCTCTTGGCATTGCTCTTTGTCTATAAGCCCAAGATTTTGGAGAAAGCCAAGTGGAACAAGTGGTGGTACTGGCTGTGCATCATCACCATCCCGCTGACCTACCTGTGCAGCGCCGCTGGATGGATTGTCGCAGAGGTGGGACGTCAGCCCTGGACCATACAAGACCTCATGCCCAACAAGGTGGCTATCAGTGACCTCAGTGCTGGCTATGTGCAG